>NZ_AP026867.1:5065000-5430000 GCF_026000115.1 Aureispira anguillae | reverse complement strand
CTTTTCAACAACTTCACGTCCTAATCGTTTGATTTCCTCGTCACTTGGGCTAGCAATACCTCTTGAAATTACTTCAGATTTACCATATCGAATAACGGCAGAAGCAAAATCAAGGTAAACCGCCAAACCAGTAGAACCAACTCCATGCCCATCATCGCAACGATACTTAGCTGCACGAGAAGCAACATCACGAGGCACTAAGTTTCCAAAAGCAGGATAAATACGTTCTAGGTAATAATCTCTATCTTCTTCTGCTAGATCAGTTGGTTTCATTTGTCCTGTTCTAAGCGCATCTACATCTTTTTTGTGTTTAGGAACCCAAACACGACCATCATTACGCAAAGACTCTGACATCAAGGTCAACTTAGACTGATAATCGCCAGATACAGGAATACAAGTTGGGTGAATTTGGCAGAAACAAGGGTTTGCAAAGTAAGCTCCACGTTTGTGCGCTACCCAAGAAGCAGTAACGTTAGATCCCATGGCATTGGTAGAAAGATAGAACACATTACCGTATCCTCCTGTTCCTAAAACAACCGCATGAGCCCCAAAACGCTCCAATTTACCCGTTAATAAATTACGAGAAATAATACCACGAGCTTTTCCATCGATAACCACTAAGTCTAGCATTTCATGACGGTTGTACATGGTAACTGTTCCAAGTGATATTTGTCTAGACAAAGCACTATAAGCACCAATCAATAATTGCTGACCAGTTTGCCCACGAGCATAAAACGTACGAGATACCTGAACCCCACCAAAAGAACGGTTGGCCAAGCTACCTCCATATTCTCTCGCAAAAGGAACCCCTTGTGCTACACATTGGTCAATAATATTTCTTGAAACTTCTGCTAAACGATGAACATTCGCCTCACGAGAGCGATAATCGCCACCTTTTACGGTATCATAAAACAAACGGTAAACAGAGTCACCATCATTTTGATAATTCTTTGCAGCATTGATTCCCCCTTGGGCAGCAATACTATGTGCACGACGTGGGCTATCATGAAAACAAAATGCTTTAACACGGTATCCTAGTTCTCCAAGCGTTGCAGCAGCAGAAGCACCCGCCAAACCCGTTCCAACTACGATAATTTCTATGTTACGTTTATTATTAGGAGCAACCAAAGGCATGGTAGAACGATATTCTGTCCATTTTTCTGCCAGCGTATTGCTTTGAGGTATATTTGACTGAAAATTTTTCATATGATTAACATGAATTTATTCGACAATGATTATTTAGATAATAACTTAGTTGGCTGACATGCTCATAATAAAGAACACGATAGGCATGGTAGCAAATCCCAATGGAATAAGAATAGCATAAGCCATTGCTACAGTTCTAATAATAGGAGAGTACTTTTTGTTGTTGAGTCCCATTGATTGGAAAGCCGACCAGAAACCATGCAACAAGTGCATTGCTAACCCTACCAAAGCAACTAGATAGAAAAGTACATTAAGAGGATTAGAGAATGCTTCTCCTACGATTTTGTACAAATCTTTTACCTCTTCGCCTCCTTCTGTAACACCTGCCATTACAGGCATGTCAAAAAAGTGCATTTGTGCCCAAAATTGCCACATGTGCAAACCAATAAACACAAAAATTAAAAGCCCTAAGTTTCTCATATTTCTAGAAGCGAGTTTTGCTTCTGTATCCGAAACCTCTTTCCCTTCATAAGAACCACCCTTTGCTTTGCGATTATACATCGTAATCAAAATACCTTGTACGGCATGCAATAAAATAAAAAAGTAGTTGCCATAAGAAATGACTTTGATTAAAGGGTTGTGTGTCATGTGGTAAGCATACATGTTAAATACATAACCTTCTGGCATTCCATCTGGTGAAGGAAAAAACAATTGCAAGTTACCCAACATATGCACTACCAAAAACAAGCATAGAAATAAACCTGTCAATGACATAATCAATTTCTTACCAAGAGAGGATAGTAAAAAGTCTATAATCCACTTCATGTTGTAATAATAATTTTAGTTTTAAATATAAGTTCCCAATAAGTAAGCTTAAGCAAATTATAAAATAAACGACCCTAAATTCAAACAAAGTTCTTTTATAAAATTACCTCTAAACAATGCTTAGAATTTATGATTTATTTATTTTAAAATATTACTTGTAATAGGTTGTTTACTAATTGAATATGATTTTTTGTTGCGTTCTAAAATGACAAAGAATCATATTCAGAACACAAAATATCTATTCAAAGGCACTTATGCAACCTATGTTAAAGCTTATTTGCAGACTATTTTTATTTAGAATAGTTCTAGATTTATAACCAATGAAAATTTTGTTTTAGTATTCAGTGCTTTAGCTTATTGAGAACCACAAAAATGAAAAGGAACGAGAATATTTGCTTTATTCGATGGTTGAATGATCAAAATTAAGTTACCTTTGTAGTTGCAACTGCAAGCTGCTCTATCGCGGGGTTGATTGTATCAAACACGAGGAAAGTCCGAACAACGCAGAGCATCACACCATCTAACGGATGGGGTTTCAAATTTATTTGGAATACAGAAAGTGTCGCAGAAAATAACCGCCCTAAATTTATTTGGGGTAAGGGTGAAAACGTGCGGTAAGAGCGCACGGCTATTGATGGCAACATCAATAGGGGATAAACCTTGTGAGTTGAAATGCCATGTATACCAGTACGAATTCTACGGAATTCATAGGGTTGCTCGCTCTAGCTGGAGGGTAGGCAGATAGAACCAACAGGTGACTGTTGGTCTAGATAAATGATAGAGGCTCTACTTCAGTGGAGTACAGGATTCGGCTTATAGGCTTGTAGTTGCTTTTTCCTTTTACAACTTTGGTGGTTTGTGTTTGTTCAGCTATTGCGAATGAATGAAGCTAGTGTTCCTACTTGACAGGTTTAATTTTTTATGGGCTAATAAGGGCTGCTTTATGCTTTTGGAGGTATACTTATTTGTGTTGTTATTTTTATTTTGTCTAAATAAAAATAAAGCCTATCTTTGTTGATCCTCAAAAAAGTAAAAAATCAGCATGAAAAAAGAATTGATAACAACAGGAATAGTTGGAATAATGGCAGGCATTATAATGTTTGTTGGAGATATGTTTTTGTATTTTACAAGTGCCCCCATTCATGATTTTGAAAAGGAGCTTGTTACCATATTGGGAGGAGTAGCACCTACCCGATTAATGATTGGAGGTTTGTTAGGTCCCTTGGCAGCGTTTTTATATATGATAGGATTCTATCAAATTTATTTAGTTACTAAAGCACCTTATAAAAAAATAGCTAAAATAATTGTTCTGCTTTTAAGTTTTGGAATTGTTTATGGAGGAGCCTTTCACGCTCATTTTGCTCATTTGGGCTTTGTTGCTTCCCAAGGAAATGAAACGCTGCTACAGTTAACTCAAGATTATATGGTATATCATTTTTATATCATGTTTTTTCCCTCCCTAATCGCCTATTGCCTTTTAGCTTATCTAATTGTAACCAATAAAACATTTTATCCTAGCTGGTTTGTTTTATGTTCTCCTATTGTATTGTTTTGGTTTTCGGCTGTGGTCAATTTATTGCCTCAGCCATTGTTGATTATTGTTGCGGGAGGTTGGAGCAACATTATTTTTATATGCTTTTTTGGTTTATCAACTGTTTATTTGTCAACGTTTAAGAATAGCCAAGAACTTGGCTCTAAATAAAAAAAGTCGGCAGAAATATTCTTTCTACCGACTTTCATAAAAACAAAGACTTTTATCCGTAAAATCCTTGTATATAATGCGTATTAATCTTCTAAATTAGGTATGAATAACTCTTGCCCAGGGCGAATTTTATTAGGATCTTTTAAGATATGCGTATTGGCCTCAAAAATTTTGGGATATTTCATCGCATTTCGATAGTAATGTTTTGCAATTTTACTTAATGATTCTCCCTTCACAACGGTATGAATATGGTAATTAGAATCATCTGCTACTTCTAGCGTAACCTCTATATCTTCAGGGTAATCTCCTCCAACACGTTTGATTTCATCCCAAATGAGATTTTTTTCGTAAGGCGTTTTAGCAGTCCCTGAAACTTTTAGTTTACCTTCCTCTTCTTTGACATCACCATTTTGAATGTTTAATTCCAGCCCAAGATCTAGGACACTTTTGTATTTTTCTGTAAGCATTGGTTATTCTTTTGGTTGGTTAATAAATTAATTATAAGGTAATTAGTTGTACTAATATAAAAAAACTTAACCAATTTGTATGCCAAAGTAAAACAGAATCTTAAATTATGTAATCGGTCGTAATTGATGGGTATAAATAGATTAACTCCTAAAAAAAGAGGGGGAACAATCAAGCCCCCACCTCTATCGCTATTTTAGTTGGAGAACATTAGTACTTAATCACTTTTTGGATCTTATGTTGTTTAGCTGTTTTAACATGGATATAGTAAATTCCTGAAGAGAATCTTTTTAGGTCAATATAACTTTGTTCAGTAGCTACATTTTTTGTCATTAGAGTTCGCCCTAGATGGTCTATCAAAGAAATACTAATCGGCTCGATGTTGCTTTTTTCTAAATAAACTAAGCCTGTTGTTGGATTTGGATAAATGTGTAATTGTAAATCAGAAGACCAAACTTCTTCCATTTTTAGTATAATAGGAACATAATTTTCACCAATAGTGTGGTAGGTTGTATTGGTCCATATCGGGAAGTTATAATCAAAATAGATAGCCGCTTGATTCAGAATTACGGTTCCATTGGCTAGAGCAGCTAAAGGATGAATTGTATAGCTAAAGAACCCATGGGATAAAGGCTCGTTGGCATTGCTATCAACCAATAAGATTTGATCAAATACAACAGTTAGTACATTTGCTCCGCTCAATGACCAAGTATAATTATGGCTGCTTGCTCCCATTTGTAAACTAGTAGGATCCACAAAAGGAGATAAGGTATCAACAACAACGATTGTGAAAGCCGTGTCATTTCCTGTATTTTGAAACCTTACTCGGTATTCTAAAGGCGTATTATTGGTAATATAATGCTGTATGCCATAGCCTTCGGGTTGTGCCGATTTATCATTAGGGTCGTAGGCTGCAATGCTTTGTTGACAATCTATAGCAATAAAAGGAGAGCTGTTTCCTGTGTAGTATTGGGTCACAAAACCTGTGTTAAAACCGCCATTTTGCAAATTACAAGCTTCTATGGTAGCATGGATCATAGAGGAGCCCATGATTGCTGGAAAACCAGTAACTTGATTGGTCTGTATTCGGTACGTTTTCCCTGGGGCAGCGACTTGAACAACAACAATGGAATCGCCTGCTCCTAGATTAAAGGGAGCCAAATCAATGATTACATCATCTTCGAATATAGAGTAATTGTTGGCAGAAAGCATATTGCTCCCTGTATTTTTTATTTTGAAATAAATAGTATCGTTCAGGCATTGCCCATTGGCATTTAAGATCGGACCATTCCAAGGCGATAAACAGATGCTATCTGGATAAATATGCACTTCGCTACAATGGGTTTGTCCTATAATGGCACTTGTATCAGCAATCACCTGTATGGTAAAACTACCACAACCTCCAATCGGAATGGTATCCAAATCAAAGCGATACCAATGACCAGTTTGACTGACAATAGGGATACTAGTGTTCAGAACATTGAGGAAGGAATCTATGGTTACTTCTACATAGGGACTATTGGCGGCGGCTGTTCCGTTGTTGCAATAATTAATGGTATAAGCACTACCTCCGCCTGTTGCTCGGATAAATGGGGCAGAAATATCTACAATTAGAAGAGGACATTCAACATTAGGAGCAATTGTCCAATCAACAGTATCAATACTATAGGTTGAATCCGTGGTCGTAGATTGTACAAGGGGGCAAGGAGTCCAATAGGGGGCAGGGGGAACGAGTTCTAGGGTATAGGTTCCTGTATCCAACCCTGCGATATAACTCCCATTGTTATTGGTGGTGGCATAACTGATGTTGGTGCCTTGTGTTATTTTGATTACCTGAGAATGCATCAATTGTTCCATTGAATCAGGGCTGCAATTATTATTGCTGTCTAAGCGAACAAGTCCTGCTAGCGTAACTCTACAAATGCTGCTATAAGTGGCTGCTGGGTCTTTTTGCCAATGATTGGGAATCCAGTGGATATTGTCAACACAAATCACCAAATTACTAGGGTTGTTTGTAACATCAAAGACAGAAAGACCAAAATTATTGCCATTTTGTATATTTACATGGGTCAGCTGATTGTTGATTGCAGTAAAACCATTTAGGTTAGGAAAATTGCTTAAATCAAGTTCCGTTAGTTGGTTGTTGCTGCAATGTAATCTTTCTAAAAGAGGACAATTGTCCATTTTGATGCTATCCAATTGGTTGTTTTGGGCTAGTACCTGATAGAGTTGGGGGTGATTGCTAATGTCTAAAAAACTAAGTTGATTGTTTTCACATCTTAACCATTTTAGATCCAAATTATTGCTAATGTCTAGTTGGGTTAGTTGACCGTGGATGCATTCAACTCGTTCTAAGAGAGGATTGTTACTGATGTCTATTTGTTGGAGTGGGTTGATTCCACAGTAAAGCTGTATTAGTCCTGTATTGGTAGAAATGTCTAAGGAGCTTAAATTATTTTGGGAACAACTCAAAAGTTGAAGATTGGAAAGCCCTGACACATTAAGGCTATTCAGTTGATTACTACTACAAATAATTTCTCTTATTCTAGAGTTGCCCATAAGATCAAGTGAGCTAAGTTGGTTGTAGCTACAATGAACCATTTCTAGGTCATTGAGCCCTGAAATTTGCAGGGAACTAATTTGATTCCAACTGCAATCTAGTGCCCATAAATTCGTGAAATCTTCAATACCAGTTAGATCTCTAATGTTTCCAATGTTCGTGCTACTGCCTGCTAAACTCAAAACAGAGACATTGGCAATATCAGAAGTTAGTACTTGACCGTTGATGGTATTGTCAGAGTCAAAGCCTAGGGTTATCAATTTTTGTTCAAAAGCAGTATCTGGAATACTGGTAGTTTGAGCGTCTGTAGTATGGACAGCTAAAAGAAAAAATATGGGGATTAAAAATAATATTTGCATAATTTGTGATGTTTTCAAGACTCTATAATTTATGTTGTATAATAGCTTCTTCGGTCGTCTTGTTACAAATGTAGTAGAAGTTTTGCCCAAAAAGGTGTACATTTTTTCTATATTGTCCGTTATAAAAAGACAAAAATATGCACCAGTCGAAGCTCATCAAGGTTTTTAAAACGTTAAACAAACAAGAAATTAGACAATTTAAGAAGTGGATTTTATCGCCAATTCACAACGAACATAAGGATGTTCAAAAATTGTTTCAATTCCTATTTACACGCTATTCTATTAATGCTAAAACACTAAAAAAAGAGCGAGCTTGGAAGTATATTTATACAACCCAAACGTATAATGATTTGCGGCTACGGCATTTGATGTCTTTTAGTTTGGATGTATTAGAAAAATTTGTCCGTTATAAAATGGCAAAAAAGGATCTTTTTTATCAAGAGAAAATACTAACAAGAGCCTATCTAGATCGAAAATTAGTACGACCTGCTGCGCAAAAAATTAAGAAGGCTACAGAACAGCTAGAAAACAGTTTGCCACAAAATGAATCCTACCATTACCATCAATATGAATTGGAGGTCTTAAAATTTGACCTGAAGGGAACGCAAGATCGAACTAGAGCAACCAATTTGACAGAAATAACAACCCATGCAAGTTTGTTTTTTATGATTACAACCTTGCGGTATGCTTATATTGCATTGAGTCATCAAAATTTAAAAAAAACAGCATACAACTTGCCACTTCTAGATAGTGTTTTGCTGGAAGTAGAACAAAATGATTACAATGATTGTCCTGTTCTAATGATTTACTACCATGGCTATCATACACTAAAGAATCCAATGGATGAAATTCATTTTGAACGACTAAAATATTACCTTAATACACAAGCAGATGTTTTAGGAGAAAAAGAACAAGTGGCTGTTTTGTTAATGGCACTCAATTATGCCATAAAATGCTTGAATACAGGCAATAAGCTTTATATAAAAGAGGCATTTGACCTATATCAAAAAGGGTTGATAGACGATCTTTTAATCGAGAATGGCAGGATGAGTCATTTTGCTTATAAGAATATTGTTTCTTTGGGGATTATCCTCAAAGAGTACGATTGGTTGGATGACTTTATTCCTACTTATGCGCTTAAGCTAGAACCTGCATCGCAAGCCAACTATCAACATTATAGTTTGGCTAGATTGACATTTGCAAGAGGGAATTTTAGCCAAGCGATGGACTTGTTGGTACAGGCAGAATACGACGATATTATGCTCAATATTGGGGCTAAAGTTATGTTGCTCAAATTGTATTATGAACAGGCTTATTGGGATGCTCTTGAGGCTTTATTAGAAAGTTTTCGCATTTTCCTCAATAGAAAAAAAGCTTTAAGTTATCACAAAAAGCATTATACCAACTTGATTGTTCTGGTCAAAAGAATGATTAATGTACCTATTTTTGATGAACAATCCTTGGAAAAACTGAGCGAACAGATTAAAACAACAGACCCTTTGGCAGAACGAGATTGGTTGCTGCAACAAATTAAAAATAGAGGCTAAAAACCTCTTAATATTTGTATTTAAAAACAGTAAAAAAATATTTTTTACTGTTTTTTTATTCCTTTTATTGAACAATAATAAATAAAGGCTGTTTTTTATTATGTTAACATAGTATTTTGACTAAATGATAAAAAATGCATGTAGATATTATTGGTGCTGGTTTTTCAAGTTTAGTGGCCGCCTGTTTCTTAGCAAAAAATGGATACAAAGTTCATGTTCATGAAAAACATGATAAGGTAGGAGGGCGAGCTCGAATTTTTGAAGCAGAAGGTTTTACTTTTGATATGGGACCATCTTGGTATTGGATGCCCGAACTGATTGATCAAGTTTTTGAAGATCTAGGCGAAGATCGAGCCGAATATATGGACTTGGTTCGTTTAGATCCATCTTATAAAGTTTTTTGGAAAGATGAAACTAGTACAGCTATCCCTGCAAGTTTAGAAGATTTATATACTGTTTTTGATCAGTTGGAGAATGAAGGAGGAAAAAAACTAAAACAATTTTTGGAAGCTGCTAAAATAAAATACGAGGTAGGTACTCAGAAATTTTTAGAAAAACCAGGACTCCAATTAAGAGAATTGATAGATGTTGAGGTTTTTAAGAATTTTTTCAAATTGGATCTATTAAAATCGGTAGAAAAAGATGTCTGCAATCGATTTGTATCTGAGAAAGCTCGTTCAATTTTGCGTTTTCCAGTGTTATTTTTAGGAGAAATGCCCCATCGAATACCTTCTTTGTACACCTTAATGAATTATGCTGATTTAAAACTAGGAACTTGGTATCCAAAAGGAGGAATGCATCAATTGGCTTTAAGCCTTAAGGCTATTGCAGAAAAGCATGGAGCAACCTTTCATTTTAATGCAGCCGTTAGTGAATTTGATTGCGCTAATGGAGTAGTCAAACGACTTATTTTTGACAATGGACTTCAACCCAAAGAAGTACAATATGTTATTGCTGGGGCGGATTATAACTTTGTGGAACAGCAATTAATTCCTAAAAAATACAGAAGGTATAGTGCCTCGTATTGGGACAAACGAAAGATGGCTCCCAGCTCTTTGATTTATTATTTGGGAGTGAACAAAAAACTAGACAATTTAGAGCATCATAATTTGTTTTTTGATGAGGATTTGGTAGCACATGGCAAACAAATTTATGAACAACCTAGCTGGCCTGATCATCCCTTGTTTTATGCTTGTTTGAGTTCTAAAACAGACCCAAAGGTAGCACCAGAAGGAAGCGAAAATCTTTTTTTGTTAATGCCACTGGCACCAGATGTAGAAGATCATGAAGCGTTGCGAGAAAAATACCTAAATATTATGCTCGAACGAATAGAAAAACATACTGGACAAAATATTCGACCCCATTTAGTTTTTAAACGCTCGTATTGTGTGAAGGATTTTAAGAACGATTATAATTCTTATAAAGGCAATGCTTATGGCTTGGCGAATACCTTGTTGCAAACAGCGAACCTAAAACCAAAGATAACTTCCAAACTAAAAAATTTAGTGTTTTGTGGACAACTGACAGTTCCTGGTCCTGGTGTTCCTCCTGCACTTATTTCTGGCAAGGTTGCGGCAAAACTACTGATGAAAAATAAATAAAGACGGCTCTATTTTACCTAAAGGTAATTCCGAAGTTGTTTAAAAATGTTGTTGATTTTCGAGATCAAAGCTAGTAGTTATCGAGCAAAGCTCGTTTTTTGTTTCGTAGCTGGAAGCTACGGGACTAAAAATAGCTGCCGATCCGATGGCTGCTATGGTTGGATCGCAGGTGTTAAGATCATTTTTTTACAACTTCTCCATATAAAATGTATAAATCTACTTCTAATGAAATCATTATTTGACCAATTATCAGTTGTAGCATCATTGCATGTTACCAAAATTTATAGTACCTCATTTTACAAAAGTGTTTCTACGTTGGATGAAAAAATTAGAGATGATGTTCATGCTATTTATGCTATGGTTCGATTGGCAGATGAAATTGTAGACTCGTTTCATGGATACAAAAAGGAGCAGTTATTGGCTGATTTTAAGGAGGATACCTATAAAGCTATCGTCCAAGGAATTTCTTTGAATCCAATTCTCAACGCATTTCAAGCTGTTGTTCATAAATACCAAATTGATTTAGCTTTAATTGCTACTTTTTTTAGGAGTATGGAAATGGATTTAAAACCGATGGAATATACTCAAGCATTGTACGAAGCCTATATTTTAGGATCGGCAGAAGTAGTAGGGTTAATGTGCCTAAAAATATTTGTTTATGGAGAAGAGGAGTCTTATTTAAGGCTAAAACCTTATGCTATGAAATTAGGTTCTGCTTTTCAAAAGATTAATTTCTTGCGGGATCTAAAAGATGATTGGAGCAATTTGGGACGCTTATATTTTCCGACACTTGATGATCACGAAGGATTAACCCTAGAAAATAAATTAGCCATAGAGGAAGAGATTGAAGAAGAGTTCTTAGAGGCTTATCAGGGGATTTTAATGTTGCCCAAGACCTCTAGATTTGGGGTGTATATTGCCTACACATACTATTATAACTTACTAAAAAAGATAAAGGCAAAAACAGTTAAAGATCTAATGTCTCAGCGTATCAGAATTCCTAACTATTCAAAGTACTACCTTTATATAAAGTCTTATCTAATTCATTCTTTTAACGCATTATAGAGCATGAAAATATGTACGATACCATTGTCATAGGAGCAGGAATTGCAGGGATTGCAGTCGCTTTGCGCCTAAGAAAAAACGGTCATAATGTGTTGGTTTTAGAAAGGAACGCTTATGTCGGAGGAAAAATGAACGAACATCATTCGATGGGGTACAGATGGGATACTGGACCGTCCTTATTTACGATGCCTAATTTAGTAGATGAGTTATATGCTTTGTATGGTCGTAACCCTGCCGATTATTATCAATATCAGCAGGAAGAAGAGGCTTGTCGGTATTTTTTTTACAATTCGTTGCCCTTGCATTTTTATACCAATAGATCAAAATTAAAAGAAGAACTGGTTGAAAAGTTAGGAGTTGATGGAAAACCATTAGATTATTATTTGGATCAAAGTGCTGAAAAATACAATCAAATCGGAAAGTTTTTTTTGGAACATCCTATTCATAAATTTGACCAATTGCCTTGGAAAAAGCTCTTTAGGTTGTTGCCTCAGTTTTTTAAAAGTAATCTTTTTGCTTCCTTACATCAACTAAATACAAGACGACTTAGACATCCTAAATTAGTACAAATTTTTGATCGATATGCTACGTATAATGGTTCTAATCCTTATCAGGCTTCTGGTATATTGAGTATGATTCCCCATTTAGAACAAAATATTGGGACGTTTTTTCCTACTCAAGGCATGTATTCTATTGTTGGGGGGCTGTACCAGTTGGCGCAAGAGGTAGGGGTTAAATTTAGATTGGGAACTGAAGTTGAATGTTGCAAAAAAATAAAGGGAGGATATGAGATCAGTGCCGATCAATCTTATCAGACAAAACGAGTAATTAGTGCAATTGATTGCCTTGCTTTTTATCAATATATTTTGAAAGACAAGAGTTTAACTAAACGATACAAAAGACAAGAACGTTCTAGTTCTGCGCTCATCTTTTATTGGGGAATTCGAAAGCAATTTCCTCAACTAGGTTTGCACAATATTTTTTTTAGCAAAGATTACAAACACGAGTTTAAACTAATTTTTGAGAACAAACAAATTCCTCTAGAAGGAACGATTTATGTTCATATTAGCTCAAAGGCGAATCAAAATGATGCGCCTGTAGGTGCTGAAAATTGGTTTGTAATGCTGAATCTTCCTGCTGGAATATCCTTAAGTAAATTAGATCAACAGGAGATAAAAGAGACCTTAATTACTCGTTTAGAGGAGATGTTGGAGACCAAAATATCCGATTATATACAAACTGAAAAAGTTTGGACTCCCAAAGGAATTGAATTAGACACAGGAGCAATTGAGGGAGCCTTGTATGGTGCTTCTTCTAACAAAAAAATGGCAGCTCTAAGTCGCCATCCCAATTATTCTAAATCCTATCCCAAGATATATTTTTGTGGAGGCACTGTACATCCTGGAGGAGGTATTCCTTTATCGCTTCAATCTGCAAAAATTGTCGCTCAACTCATTGCCAATGAATCCTAGAACAAATCGTATATATTATAGTGTATTAATTGTTGTGCACTTTATTGGATTGGGGCTGTTTTTATCACCCAATCGCCCAGAAGGACTATCGGGGCTAAACATGTTGTTTTGTGCAGTATTGGTTTATTGTTCGGCAACGGATAAAGCTAAGGAGTTGGTGGCATTATTAGGAATTGTTCTTGGTGGCTTTATCATAGAATGTGTAGGGGCAAATACAGGGCTCTTATTTGGTCAGTATGAATATGGGGATGAGTTGGGATTTAAGCTCTATAATGTACCAATTGTATTAGGACTTAATTGGTATTGCGTGATTGTGGCGAGCACACAAGTTATTATGAGATGGGGAGTATTTCATCACTCTATTTTTATTCAAGCGCTCTTATCAGCCTTTTTGGCTGTTGTTTTGGATTATTGGATTGAGCCTGTTGCGATGCAGTATGATTTTTGGAATTGGGAAGGTGGAATCGTTCCTTTTTATAATTATGCTTGTTGGTATGTTTTTGCAGCAATTTTTTCAGCTTGGTATTTGTCAAAAGCGAAGCAACATAATTCGACCGCTTATTTTTTATTTTGGCTATGGCTTGCCTTTTTTTATATCTTGAATACCTTATTAATTGATTCACCAATGGAGGCACTTACTTTTATTATTCCTTTTTTCTTGGCTTATGGAGGGATGGAATTTATGGCTTGGTTCACCCATAAATACATTATGCATGGTGTTTTGTGGTTTTTGCATAAAGATCATCACCAACCCAATCCAACTACTTTTTTTGAAAAAAATGATGTCTTTTTCTTGGTTTATGCTATTCCAAGTTGGTTGTGCATAATGTTAGGGATGATGTATGGGCATAAATGGGTTGTTGGTATTGGTTTCGGGATCTTGGCTTATGGCGTTACTTATTTTTTAGTGCATGATGTATTAATTCATCGTAGATTCAAGTGGTTTGACAAAATTCAACATCCTTACTTTAAAGCTTTAAGGAAAGCCCATAAAGTACATCATAAGAATAGATTTAAAGAGGAGGGAACTTGTTTCGGTTTACTAATCGTCCCTTGGAAATTTTACAAAGAACAACAACGAAAGGGATGAAGCTACTTTATTTATTATTGGATTTGGGAGTAATTATTTTTCCCTTTTTATTGAGTTTTGATAAAAGGGTAGCTTATGTTAAGTCATGGGGAAAAGCGAGTATTGCCTTAATATTAATTGGTATTCCATTTTTAATCCACGACTATTACTTCACTAGAATGGGAATCTGGGGATTTAATCCCGATTATTTGACAGGATATTATTTCTTCAATTTGCCAATCGAAGAAGTGCTGTTTTTTGTCGTGGTACCTTTTGCTTGTACATTTATTTATGCCTGCTGTCAATACTATACCTCTTCAACCAGTTATAGGCGTTTTAATCTTTTTTTCTATGGGTGTATTGCCTGTTATGCTGTCCTATTACTCTATCTAGGGTGGGGCAAATGGTATAGCAGTATGGTTGCTAGTGTTTGTTTAGTTTTTGTATCTCTACTAGGTTTGAACGATTCAAAGTACCCACATCTACCAATAGCAGTAGTTTTATCAATGCTTCCTTTTTTTCTGATGAATAGTATTTTAACAGGGGCCTTTACAGCAAATCCTATTGTTTGGTATAATGATCATCAGAATATTAATTTTAGATGGGGAACAATACCTATCGAGGATGTGCTGTATTCTTTTGTCTTAGTAGCGGCAAATATTTTGGTTTTTGATTACTTAAAAAAAAGGAACGCCTAACTTATATTAAGCGTTCCTAAGTAACTATATGGTGTATACTTTTATCAATTAATCGGGAATAGCATAAGCCCCAATTGCTGGGTCAATAGGATGTCTCACTTGACCAATAATATCTGTATTAAGGCTGGTGACGATTCCTGCATCGTTTGCTGGAGAACCAGTAGTGTCAATATTATAATCAAAATTATCTTCGTCTACGAATATTGGATCTTGATTGGTAATGCAATCGGTCATGTTTTGACTGAAAGTGTCTACCTTCATCAAGCAATTGGTGAAGTTATAGGTAAAATTTAGAGCAGAAGGCACCTGCAAGACCTCTATTTCTTCATTTTTTGTTCCATAAAGAATACAATTGGTAAAATTGGCAATTCCTACATCAGAAACGGCTGTTTCTACATTGTTGATAATCTGTATTTCGTAATTTCTATAGCTGAGAATCGGCTCACTTCTACTCACTAGCCCTGCTCCAACATTGGCAAATGTACAATGAGCAAAATTATAAACGCCCCCACGAATACCAATAAAATTAAACTGGTTGGAATTGGCAATGACTGTATTGGTCATCTGAATGTGCCCACCTCTACCCAAAACACCAGATCGTTCAACATTGTAAATTTTACTGTTGTGTAATTCTAATTTAGGGCTGCCATTGGTTGAAAATGAATCTACAAAAATGCCATCGACCGCATTTCGAATAATGGTACCATGGATGATGTTATCTCGACTGGTTGTACTGAGATAGATTCCATTGTGATGGAACGTAATTAGCTGATAATCTTCTTCTAGTCGATGGGTTTTAAAAATAACGGGATTGTTGAGATTACCACCTACATTAGATCGAATACAAGAGTTATGACCAATATATAACATCGCTCGGTCGCCAGGGCGGGTGGTTGGTCCTCCAAACATATATATTTCTGTTCCTCCTGGGATGACTAAACAAGAACTGCTGTCAACAGAAATGATTCCCATAAAGATATAGGGCTTGGTATTGCTAAGTGTTAAAGTTTGATTGGGACTAGTAATACGGGTTAGGTATCCTACTTTTCCAATATAATTGGCATTCCAGCCATAGGCGTGCAAAATTACTTTTTGCATACCTCCTCCATCCGTTTCAAATAGGATAGAATCTAAACGAATTGCATCGCCATTGCTTGGATCTATACGAACATTCGCAAAAATATAAATGCTGTCTTTTGCTGGAATTTCTATATCCGAAGAGGCACTTCCCGTAAAACCATCAATGTTTATTTTAAAGTCAGATTGATTGCCTCCTCCCAAGTATACATTGTTGATTCGTATAATTTGATTATGGGGATTGTATACTTTAAATCGTCGAGTGGCATTGCCCAGATTGGTAAATACCGTATCGAAGGTTAGGGTATCTAACGAAAACTCTAAGCCTGCACCTGAAGTTGTGATAAATTGATTTTTGGTACAAGCCGTCAACTGAATCAGTAGCGCACTGATCGCAATGAATAAGCTATATTTAAAAATTTTGAATTGCATTGTCATTTTGTTCTATTGGTGATCGAATTCAAATATAAGAGATTAAAGTGAGAATTATTGAGCTTCTAACACTTAACCCGTCTATTTTCTTAGCGGGATGAATCTACACATTATCGTATAGTATTAAATTATGAATCAATAATGAACAAAAAAGATGTGAGGGGGGAAGGGAAGGCGTTGCCAAGAACAAAATACTTTTGATACATGATGATTATTATTTTCTAAGAATGGAAAGAAAAAAACGTTTGCCTGATACCTATTATCCTCATTTTTACAATACCCAGTATAAAGTACAAAAAAATAAGAAAAATAAAAGGAGAAAGCTAATTGCTTGATAAACAGTTTGAAGTAGAATTTTTGGTATAGGCTGATAACAGTTTTTAAGTATATTTTAGAAAAGATTAAGCAGGTAAAAAAGTTTTTTGGCATACTATTTTCAATGTATATAATTGTAACAATAAATAAGCTAAGATTTTGCTTTTAAATAATTGCCTTAAAGTGCTTTATGTATTTTAAATAATTTAATTTGTTTTGTTTTTTTTTGAATTGAGTAAGTAAGTATCCATAAAAAATCATTACAAATATAAAAAAAAAGAAAAATCTTATCTATGCTGAAGAAGTATCGAATAACGGTTCTAGTACTTCAAAAGCAATATTTTATCCCAAGCTTAGTTTTGTAGCTGTAGAAAAGGACTTAGCTCCCTAAGGTTAATCCTTTCTACGGCACCTTTAACCTTCTTTAAGTATAACGGGATGAATACTAAAAATGAGGCTTAGGCCTCAAGAAAATAGAAAAATTAATAAGAATAAGTTTAAGAATAGAATTGTTTTTTTAGGAAGTTTCGTAAGCTGTGGTGATTAGAGACGCCGCAGTTTAGAGTTATTTTTATGGGTGAAAGAAGAGTGTTGTCCTTGATTGGGCAGCACTTTTTTCGTATAAGCGCCACCCTAGAATTAGGCATGGATTAAATGTGCCGTATGACAAGCTACTATTCCTGCTGTTTCTGTCCGTAAGCGGCTACTTCCTAAACTGATAGCATCAAAACCATGCTGTGTTGCCCATTCTACCTCTTCCAAAGAAAAATCACCTTCTGGACCAATCAATAGTAATATTTCTTTTTGGGTTTGAATTTTAGTTTTTAGAGGCGGTAAGTTGTCGCTATTACAATGTGCAATTCCTTTATAAGAAGCTTGGGCATTTGCAACAAAGTCTTTGAATTTAACTAAGTCATTGATTTTTGGAAAAACACTTTTGATGGATTGTTTGGCCGCAGAAAGTATGATTTTTTCCAAGCGATCAAGGCGTATCTTTTTGCGTTCAGATCGTTGACAAAGCAATAAACTGATTTCATCAATTCCTAGTTCGGTTGTTTTTTCTAAGAACCATTCTAAGCGATTGATGTTTTTGGTAGGAGCGATTGCGAGGTGCAAGCGAAAATTCTTCTTATCCCTAGGTTCAATTGTTTTAATGATTTCAAGGGTGCAACTTTTTTTTGAAATTTCGATAATTCTACCCTCGTACAAGCCCCCACAACCATCTGTTAATGAGATAACATCATGAATGTTTTTTCTTAACGTTTTGGTACAATGCCTTGTTTCTTCTATATCTAAAAATGCTTTAGATCCTTCAATTTGGTGGGCATAAAAAAGCTGCATGAAACAAAAAGTTTTTAAAAAATGAAACAAATATTTGTTAATTAGAAACAAAATGTTTTATATTTGTGACAACAAGGAACGAACTTGTTTATCGAATATTATAAGGTCTTAAAAAGAAAACAATGGAAACTAACAACAATAATAACATCAATATCCAACCTTGTGAGGATGTGTTAGTGACAGAACATCTTCCTATACCAGAAGAGGAAATTATAGACTTACTAGAAGCAGAAGCACAAAATACAGAAACCGCTATTGTTATTCCAAAAGATAATAAAGATAAACAACAAATTTCTATCAAGCATATTTTTCAATCGTTGTTTTATGCCTTGCAATGGCAACAACTAAAACGCCAATTGACAAAGGATGCACTCGTTGGTATGTCAAAACGCCATTGGCCAAAAGGAATAGCTGTTATTGCCTTGATTTTAATCTTTAATTTGGATTTTAAAACAACCAAAACCAATCAAGCTAGTATTATATCCTACGAGAGCCATGAGCAAGATGTTATAACTGCAGATATGGTCGATCCAGCATTTAGTGGGTCATCCAATATGGCAATTGTTTCAGCGGAAGCAAAAAATAACTACATCAGCCGTTTTTCAGAGGTAGCTCAAAATGAAATGAACAAATTTGGAATCCCTGCATCGGTCATATTAGGGTTGTCTATTTTGCACAGTAACTATGGAGTATCAGAGTTAGCACAAACAGGAAACAATCACTTTCATATTACTTGTACAGACAATCATCTTGCAGAAGGAATAACAGGAAGAGGAATGCACGAAGGAGAGTGTTACATCCATTATCAAAATGCATGGACAAGCTTTCGAGCCAATAGTTTAAAATTAAATGCAGAACATTTTGAAGAATTGCGAGCAGTGGCGGGTAAAAATTATGAAGTCTGGGTTTCTGGACTCCAAAAAATGGGCTTGCAAGAAGCAGATAATTTGTTAGAGATTATAGAAGAACATCAATTGTATCAATTTGATAAAAAGAAATAACCCAATCTACCCATGTCTTAAATTAGAAAATGTGTTTTTAGAATAGTAACCTTTGACGCTATACACACTATATTACTCCCTAAATAAAAGAAGCTAAGTATAGGTCAAGTTGAGTGTTTCTAGTTGGCAGTCAATCGCAAAAGGTGGTTGGCTGCCTTTTTATGATCAAGACCTATCAGAATCGATAGGCCTTGATGTATTTGATAAATAAGTAGATCAACAATTTACTGTTCGTAATTTTGCTTTATTACTTACTATTCTCGAATTACTTTTTTAGTTAATAACGTACCATCTGCGAGATATACGTTTACTAAGTACATCCCTTGAGGCAATCGATTGCTAGGAAGCTCCAAATGATTATCCCCAATCTCTAATGCTTTGGTAATGTTAATTATTTCTTGTCCTGTAATTGTTTGTAGTACGATGACAGCCTCTTGTGTAGTAGCACTATTTAAGTTGACTGTTAATTGATGATTAAATGGGTTGGGATAAACATTTAGTGTTGTATTTTGATCGTTTGTAATTGGGCGAATAGAAGTTGGACCTACTATATTTATACAATAATCTTCGGTTTCTCCATAGGTTGTATTGTCACAAGGATTTAGTGTAGTTGTGCCCCATTTTAGAGCTACTCGCATTCTAGTTCGTCCCAATACAGCATTGGAAGGAATGTTAATGGTTCCTGTATGATTATTAGTGGCTGTTGAAATTTGTCCTGCATCGTAAACCAATTCAGTAGCATTATCAAATACTTCGTCCTGATTGTAATCAATCCAAACTTTTAACAACCAATTGGTACCCCAAACGCCTACATTAAAACCAATACCTAATGAAATCGGATAGCTGCCACCCTGTGAAAGGTCGGTAGAAGGACCTCCATTTACAAAAGAAGCATAGCCATTATTGTTCCCTGTTGTATGGTTAATTAGACCCAAAGTAACGTTTTCAATCCAATCGTCTCCAGAGTTTTGCCCTGTAGATGCACAATAATTGGTAGAGGTGCATTTGCCACATCCAGCAGTTTCAAACTCAATCGTTGGCGAATACTGATTGTTGATATTAACAGCGCAAGAAGCAATGATACGCAATTCGTAAGTGCTACAGCTATCTAAGTTGGATAGAGAAATATTGGGAGAGCTAGTGCTTGTGCTTGTCCAGTTGGTTGCCGATTTTAACTTATATTCAACCGTATAGGTATTAACAAAAGAATCGGTCGCCCATGAAAAAGAAGCATTGCTTAGCCCTAAATTGTTTGTCGTGATGCTATTAGGAGCAAGGCAACAGTCTCCTGTTTTGAAAGAAACAGCAGTTGAGTAAGTGGTCGTGTCACAGTCAGAAGCTACTTGAACTTCATAACTGGTACAAGCTATTAAACCGTTGATTGTTGCAAAGGTATCTGTCGTATTAATGCTTGTCCAACTTGGGCTTCCTGTTAGTCTGTATTGCAGGTAATAAAGGTGAGTAGAATCAACAGCATCCCAATTAACAAAAGCACTAGAGTTGCTACTATTTACTTGTAGATTATAAGGTTCGTGACACCCTGACAATGAACAACCAATTGCCATAACAGAATCCAAGGCATTTTTCATATTAAGAACGCCTCCACTTACGGTTGTTCCATTAAGGCTAGAGTGACTGACGGTAGAATTGATAATAATCTGTTTAAGCATTAAGGCGGTTTGGGCAGGCTGTGTACGAGCCAATAAGGCTAGACGAGGGCAGGGGGCGGAATAGAGTAAGCCAATTGTTCCTGCTACATGAGGCGTTGCACCTGAGGTTCCTCCAAAACCAGCATAACTAGATCCTGTAGCAATCGTGTACGTTCCTTCTCCATAAGCCCCTAGGTCAACATGTGTTAAGCCATATCCTGCTTGTACCACTTTGTTTCCTGTTTGATCCATATTGGTAACGGCAATAAGATAATCACTATCACAACTGGTTGGAAAATCTCCTGTAACATCAACATTATTATTTGCATTGGCACTAGCTGCTGCATTGAGAATACCATAGACACCTAAGGTATCATAAAACTCATTAACTAGGGGAGCATAGGTTGCGCATTGTTGATTGTCTTGTCCCCAAGAAGCATTTGTAGCCACAACAAAAGCACCTGAAGCACCATTGGTTTGGTTGTATAGTTTTCGGCAGGCTAGTGGATAACTATAAGCGGCAATAGAATTGGCGCTGGTTCCGCCTCCAACTACAAACATTAACTTAACGTTCCAATTGACACCACTTACTCCAATTCCGTTATTGCCCTGTGCTGCTACAATTCCCGCAACGGGCGTTCCATGGGTTGTAAATGGATTACTCGCCACAATATCATTGTTATTGTTATCTGCATTCCACCCCTGAAAATCATCAATATAACCGTTCCCATCATCATCAATGCCATTCCCTGCAATTTCTCCATGGTTTCTCCAAAGGTTATTGCCCCAATCTGGGTGGTTGACTTGAAGACCATCGTCAATTACACAAACAACGATCGTGTCGCCCAATGCTGTAACTCCTCCTGTTGTAATATCCCAAGCCGCAGAGGCATCTAAATCAAAATCAGAAGCCTGTTCATATTGCCATTGTTGGTTGTAAGAAGGATCATTGGGGGTGACTCGTTTTTCTAAAATGAAATTAAGTTGTGCATTGTGTACAGAGGGATGTTTTCGAGCTATTTCTAGCATTTTGTCTGCTGTTAATATATCTTTATTGAAGGATATTTGCCAAATATTCATATGCTGAGAAAGAAGCGATTTTGCTTGACTGCGTGTACGTAAGCCTTTGTGAAATTCCAAGTCTTTGATGAGCCAACTAATCGAATGATCGTCTTTTAATCGAACAAGAATTTCATTTTCTACATGGGGAAAGGCTTCTTGTGCTAAGCTATAGTTGATGTTGATTGTCAACAAGATGAAAACTAGTTTGGAAATGGTATTAAATCGCATAAGTAGTATTTTAGAAAATCAATCAAATAAATAGGTTTTTGAATGGGGGCTGTGGTGCTTCTTTATAGCCATCAGAACTTATTTATCGAACAGAAAAAGATAGACTATGTATGGATTGTATTGTGGGGTAAGGTGTAAGTATTAAAGAACGAAAAATAAAAAACGGTTGTTGATTATAGTGCTATTGAGGGAGAATAGATGTATAATCTAAGGCTATTTAATTAGCCTAGTATCATTTAAATGTAAATGTTGAAAAAATAAATTTGATATAAAAGGCTTCCTAGCCTTGTCGTTTGCTCTAATTAATACCCCTAAAAATAACAACTAGAAAATAGCCAAATAGGAAGAATTATTTTTTATGCAAAAGATTAATGGGAGGAATCGGGTTTTCGAGTGATAAATAATTCTAAATGAAATAAAGTTTATTATATTGGAAAGTTGTTTCAAGAACTTATTGAAAATGAGATAAATTTAAGAGAATTTAATATGGAATTGTTTTTTGTATCTATACTTATTACACTGATTACAGTAGGCCTCGTTTTTTTTATACAGTGGTATTATAAAGGACTTTATGAACGCTCTAAAAATAAGTTCTCTGATGCTGAAATTTTCAAAATGATGGCAAAGGCAAACCATTTTTTAACGGCTCAACAATTAGCGGCTGTTTCTGCCTTGGACAAAAAGGAGGCCAGAGATCGCTTAGCTTATTTGGCAATGGTTGGAGCAATTCAACGTTATCAAGATAGCACAGGGGTTAACTTAGTTTATCATCTCAAGGAAGAGTTGCCTGAAGATGATGTTTTGCCGATTAGTATACAGGGGTTAACAGACCAACAGATTGTTGAGGCAGTCTTAGAGTATTCAGACGATTATCAGATTACAATTGCTGAGTTGGCCATTGTGTTTGGGTTGGAAATAAAGGAAGCCAAAAAGGTCTTAAAGCGACTCAAAAAAAGTGGTTTAGTTGGGCAGCTTTGGAAAGGGTGGTCCTTGATTTATGTAATCAAAAAACCGTTGTTGGAATCAACTCCTGCCTTAAAAAAAGGCACCTTCTCTGAGAAAATGGCAATCCCTTCATCAAAAATGAGTTTGAAACAAGAACAAGTGAAACTGAAAATTCCAGATGCGGATGTTTTAAATCTTGCCATTGAGCATAAGGGGCGTTTAACAGCAGCCTTACTTTGCTTAAAATTGCAAATTTCAATGGAAGAAGCACAGTTTAAATTAGAAGAACTATACGAGCAAGGAGCCTTTATTATGGATGTAAATGAGAGGGATGCTATTATTGAGTATCATTTAAGAGATAAAAATTTATTGGCTTAAGCTGTTGGATATATTATAAATTAAGATCAATATGAAAGGACTAGTTCTTATTGGGGTGTTGACAATTATGATTCTTCTTATTGTCGTGATCGTACTTCTGAGCAAAAAATACTATCAAAGAATTTATGAAGAAACAAAGCATAAGGCCTCTGATGCAGATATTTTTAAACTGATGGCAAAAGCCAATCATTTTATTACAAAGGAACAATTAGCAACCGCTACAGCATTGACCGAAAAAGAAGCAGGGATCCGCTTGAATTATTTAGCAATGGAAGGTGCTTTGCGTCATCTTTATGATGGCAGTGGCATGGGGAGCGGTATTTATCAATTGAAAGAGGGAATCCCTTTGTTTGATTCGTTACCTGCTCAACAACAAGGTCTATCAGAGCAAGAAATTATTGACGTTATTTTATTGCATGTTGACGATTATCAAGTGACGATTGCAGAGCTGGTGGTCATCTTTGGGATTAATATCTATGAGGCAAAGTCTTTAATGAATCGTTTAAAAAAGGCTGGTAAGCTAACAATGTTATACAACCAAGGCTTTCAAAAAATTTATGTAATTAACAAGCCCATTGGTAGCACCAAACCCATATTAAGAGAGCAACCTCGAAAAAAAGATCGAATAAAAATAGAGCTTCCTGAACAAGAAAAAATTAAAATTCCAGATGCTGAGGTACTTCAGTTAGCGATTGATCATAAGGGGCGACTTACGCCGACTTTGCTTTGCATTAAGTTGAAGATTTCAATGGACGAAGCCAAACGCAAACTGGAAAACCTGCATGAACAAGGGGTTTTTAAAATGGCGATTGATGAAAAAAATGCATTGCTTGAATATCAGATTCGAGATAGGAGCCTATTGGGCTAAAGCGTATTGGCTCAAATGCTATTCATAATCAATTGATAATAAAACTGCATCATCTGCTCGTAATTTTTAATATTAATCTTGTTGTCTATTTTCTTTTGTGCCTTTTCCCAACGGGTTGGCGTATAAATAACAGGATGGAAATAATAAATATCTGTATTGAGGTTTGCTTGCCAATTTACTTTTGAAGTTTTGTTCACTAAGATGGGAGCTGAAATAATATGGGGAAATATTTCTTTGCAGGTATTGCTGATTAAACGATAGGCTCCATTATTGATGGCTGCTCTTTTTTGATTTTTATATAAAAATTGTGCCTGCCCTAAGAGCTGCACTTTGGGGTGTTGCAAATGACTTTTTACCCACTGCTCTAAATTGTGGTTTAAATTTGATCCTGTAAGGGTTACTGTTCCTAGGCTTGTTTTGTTGCTATCTTGAGGTGTTAAATGACTTGTTATATTATGGCCAAAAATGGCTTTTGTCAAGCTATTGTTCTGTAATTGTTTTTGTTGAATATTGTTTAATAGCCATTGATTCGAAAAGATCAACCGTTGCCCAAATGGCATTTCAGGACTGATATAGGTTAAAAAGTCGTTGATGCTAGCTGCTTCCATTTCAACTAAGGGAAGTGCTGCTTTTAGTTGCTGAACGGCTTGAATAATAGGCTTTGCAGTACTGTTTTTGGCTTCAAGTGTAATTTGAGCGACAGATTGGCGACCAACTCCAATCAATGCCATTGGCATTGTTAAATCCCATAGAATATTTTGACTGATTAGTCCCCCTGTTTTTAAAATAAACTCAGGAGCAATTTGAGCGCTTTGAAGGGCTTGAATAATAGCCTTTTCTCCTTGCTGCGTATTGTGAGGAAAGGCAAAATAAATGGTTCTTTCAGGGAGTGTATTTTGGCGAACTAAGGTGTTGAATACTTCTAACATGGCTAACATAGCTGCTTTGCCATTTTGTGCACCTTGACCATAGACAAATTCTTGGTCTATTTTTCCCATAAATGGGTTATAAGACCATTCTGGGATGTGCTTTAATTCAGGCTCTTCAACATACTGTTCGGCTACCAAAACAATTGGTGCTAGTTCAGATGTTCGACCTACCCATTTTGCCACCCAGCTAAACTGTTCAAAATATTGCCATTCTACATTAGGATTGTTAAAAATAGCAGGATAATTTTTTTGTATTAGCGCTTGAAATCGACTAAAATTAGCCGTAAGATTACTATCGGGAATGGTAGGAATACGCAATGCTTGTGCTAATCGTTTTGGAGCATTGGGATATTGAGGCAGTTCTTGTACCAACTGTATTTTACTCTGCTTGGAAGTATTAATAAACGTATTAAAGACTAAGATTAAGCTAATAATGCTCAGTACAAAAACTAAGAGAACAATTAGTAGTTTGCGCATAGGTGTATATTGTGTTTTATTGCGTTCATTTTGCCTTCCGCATAAGGTTCAATCAATGAACGAGGAGGGAAATTTTGCTCCAATATACTGAGTCTCCTGCCATAAAAAAAACCTTTTAGCAATTGCTGTACTAAAAGGTTAAGATATATTGTATGTGTTTAGTTGATTACCAAGCTGGGCAACGATACTGATGCATGGTATAAAGAATGCCAATGGTAAACATGGTATAACCATCATTGGTTTTAGAATCGCCACGCTGTCTTCCTGGTCTGCCTATATTTTGACCAACCTCACCAGAACGATCTGCCAAACCAATTGCCGCACTACCCAAAGAGCCTCTATGTCCAGCAATTACACGATTGTCAGCATATTGCCCACTTACATCATCCAAATAATCAAAAAATAAAATTCTAGTTGCTCCTTCAAT
Organism: Aureispira anguillae; assembly: GCF_026000115.1. GTDB lineage: Bacteria > Bacteroidota > Bacteroidia > Chitinophagales > Saprospiraceae > Aureispira > Aureispira anguillae. The sequence continues at coordinate 5,404,362 of NZ_AP026867.1, read as the reverse complement.
TACAATTCCCCATTCAGAATTGATGTCTATTTTAAACCCACCTCCAATAATAAATGAAGGTTGTATCAGAGAATATTCTTGTCCAGGGGCTTGACCTTCTGTTCCTAGCGGTTGCAAGGCATACATACTGCCTTTGTATTCCGCTTTGGGGCTATGGTGAAAAATCCCAAATCCAGCGACTAGATAGGGCGTAAATTGATTGCGGTTTCTTCCTTTTTGAGAATGGTGGTGAAAGGGGAGAAAGTTGAATTCTAACCCAACAGATCCTTCAAAAAGAGTAGATTGAAAGCTTAAATTTCGAGCTTGATTATAGGGATTTAATGATTTTTTGTCAGAGGCGCTAATGGTTCCAAAGCTAGCTCCAAAACGTAATGATACCCTAGGATCGACATTACGACGTACAAAAAAACTACCCGCCGCACCAGGGGTTTGAAATGAAAAATCGGGAGCCAAGTCACCATGATAGAGTGTGATTCCTCCCATTCCACTTACTTCCCAATATTGTGCTTGTAAGTTATTGACTGTACTAAAAAAAAGCAAACAGCCTAGTAATAATATATGTCTCACTGATTATTATTTTTTAACAATTAGAGTCCTAATAATAGGCATACAGATTCTATCAAAAATCTAACCTAACTATTGTAATTAATTAAAAATGTAGAAGATTATTACTATAACGGAAGTTTTTAGGAATAAAAAAGAGCATGCTTCTTTTAGAAAACGAAAACATCCTTGCTTTTGTTGTTCTAACGAATGTTTTCTTTTTTCAAATTAGGACGATAAAAGAACTGCAAAACTAGTAATATTAGTTTGAATATTACCATTACTCCGTTGAAAAATCGTACTATATTAATAAATCAGGGTAGAATTTTTAATTCGTTACCTTTCTATTGTGTAGTTACTTAAGAATGGAAATTTAATAATTTCTAGAGTCAATGCCCCATTTGAGCTTCTCTCGTATCATGTACAAGAAGTTGCGATCGGTAAAACGAACTAAATTAATCTGAAAGTCTGCCTTTCGAACAGCTAGTTGAAAATGCGTATCAATGGTTTCATAACGAGAATCAAGGGTGCACAAAAAATTCTTAGCACGACCTTCTACCTCAAATGAAATAACGGCATTGTCGGATAATACAATCGGTCGAACATTTAAATTGTGTGGTGCTACAGGGGTAATAATAAAATTGCCCGATTTTGGAAATATAATAGGTCCTCCACAACTTAGAGAATAACCAGTAGAGCCAGTAGGAGTGGCAACAATAATTCCATCTGCCCAGTATGAATTTAGAAACTCGCCATTGACATAGGTATGTATAATAACCATTGACGAGGTATCCCTTTTTAGGATTGTAAAATCGTTTAAAGCAAAATTCTTATCCCCAAAAATAGAGGGGAACGATTCTAAATAGAGAATAGAGCGAGGATCTAAGGTATAACTGTCGCTATAAAGTGCATCTAAGGCTTGCTCTATTCGACTTTTTTCTATCATTGCCAAAAAGCCAAGCCTTCCTAAGTTGATGCCCATAATGGGAACACCACTATCCCGAACAATCGTCACCACATCTAGGATGGTTCCATCTCCTCCCAAACTAATGACAAAATCAATATTTTGAGCTTTGAAATCATCGTGTTCTTGAAAAAAACTTAGTTGCTGTTGAACCTTGATTTTATCGCCAAAGCTTTTATAGTATTCTTCAAAAATAAACAGATTGGCATCTCTTTGGGCTAAAATATCAAAGAGAATTTGAACGAAGGAAATATGATCTTTTTTTAAAAATCTGCTATAAATGGCTATATTCAAAATATATAATAGAGGATTAGAGAAGTCTAAAAATTAAAGCGATAACGTAAATATAGACCTTTTTCGCCATTTTTGTTAAAAGTGTATTCAAATTGCACAATTATATTATAAGAATAGAAAATTAAATCTACCCCTATGCCTGTTCCTAGCAAATCTGTATTGCTTAAGTGGTTGGCTTGTGCATAAAAACGATCCCAAACATAGCCTAAATCTAGATGATAACGAAGATGAATTTTTAGCGGGAGGGCTTGCAGATAACTAATGGGAAATTTGCGGAATAATGGAATCGAAACATCTAGTACTTTAAAATTTATATCCGATTGCACCAATAAAAAATCTTGCCCATTGATGACGTAATATTGATACCCTCTAACAAAATCTTCATTAAAACCTAAAGCTCGATTGTCGTTATAAGGCATTTGGGAACGGATAAAACTATAACGTCCTTTTATTTGGGTTGCAACACTTAAATGTTGACCAATTTGCATATAATGCCCAAAATGAGCGGTCAGTTGCAATTGATTGATGTCGTTAAATATTCCTAATCCTTGTTTGTTTAAAATGGCTTTTACATAGTAACCATTCAAAGGGTAGGCTCGAATATCCCTTTTGTCTAGTGTATAGGTATAGGTAAGATTAAAAGATCGTTGTACCGTATTTCCTCCTAAAAAAAAATGGGGATTAAAAGCGGCTATAGAGTCGCTAATGCTTAGTTGCAAAAAGCTTAATTCTAATTGCTGAGTTTCCAATAGTGTACGCCTATAATAGCCTCTAAAACGCCCTCGAATACGCTGAAACTGACGTTCCGAAATATCAAAGTTATTGTAAAAAGCAAGCTTGTTGTTAATGGTATTGTAAGCAATTTCTTTATTGTCAGAATATAAGGCATTAATATTAAACCCAAATTTTCGTTTTTGCCCCATAGGAGGGAGGGTGTAATCCAATTCAAACTTTCGAGTATATCCAAACTGAACAATTACTTTTAATAAATCATTGTAACCCGTTAAGTTTCGCCAGACTAACCACATGCCAAGATTAGCTCGACGAATGTCTCGGTTGTGTCGAGTCCACCAAACGTTAAAATTTCTATCTGCTAACTCAAATTGAGGCAGCGGAAAGATATACCAAGATTCTTTGAGTACGATGAGTAGGTGTACATTTTGCTCTTCCCATTTTAGAATTTTGATCTCAACATGGTTAAATAATAGGGTATTAACTAAGAAGCGTTTGTTTTGTTCCAGTTTGGGCATTAGTTGCTCTAAAGGAATCGAATCGCCTACGCTTATGTTGAGTTCATTTTCAATAAGCGTTGTTTTAGTTTTTTTGTACCCAATAATGTCAATGGATTGGATGCAAACTTTAGAAATTTGCCCCTCAACTAAACGAATGCAACCTGCTACAAGGATGCCAATCAAGAATAGGCGATGTATCATTTAGAATATATAGTTCGTGAAAGAGGTATAGGAATATCTAAAAATTAGGGATGAAAATATTGCTAAGAAAACAAACACAATACAAATGAACCTGTTTTTTTACCTAAAGGATAGACTTAGAGCCCAAAAAGAGGCATTGGTTGTAAAGGGCTAAAGGTAAGAATATAAAAGAAAAAGGATTGGATTAAGTCGTTAAGATTTATAATGAATTCAATTGCTGAAAATTATTTTTGCGATCAAACTAAGGCGTTTATGCTTGTTTCAACATTTTTTTTGACTTAAAGTGCAAAATAATAAGACTTTATTTTTGAAAGTTTTTTGAAAACCAATATAAACCACTATCTTTGCCGCAAATTAGAAATAGATTATTTATCGAACATATTTATAAAGTCCACAACTTATGTCACAAAATATTGGACGTATCAAGCAAATCATTGGTCCTGTTGTAGATGTTAGCTTCTCTGACGAAGGTGCCAAATTGCCAGAAATTCTTAACGCACTTACTGTAACTAGAGATAATGGTGAGGTATTGGTGCTAGAATGCCAAAAACACTTAGGAGAAGACAGCGTACGTACTATTGCAATGGATAGTACAGAAGGTCTAAAAAGAGGAACTGCCTGTGTGGATACTGGTGCTCCTATCCTAATGCCTACAACTAATGCGATCAAAGGTCGTTTGTTAAACGTAGTAGGTGAAACAATTGATGGTATTAAGACCATTGATGCTAATGCTTCAAAAAGCTCAATTCACCGTAAACCACCTAAATTTGAAGAACTATCAACTAGTTCAGAAATCTTATTTACAGGTATCAAAGTAGTAGATTTGATTGCTCCTTACCTAAAAGGAGGAAAAATTGGTTTATTTGGAGGTGCTGGTGTAGGTAAGACCGTATTGATTATGGAGCTTATCAACAACATTGCTAAAGGATATTCTGGATTATCTGTATTTGCTGGTGTAGGTGAGCGTACTCGTGAAGGAAACGATTTGCTTCGTGAGATGATTGAATCTAACGTAATCAAATACGGTGAAGAATTTGTTCACAGCATGGAAAAGGGTGACTGGGATTTATCAAAAGTAGACCTCAAAGAGTTAGAGAAATCTCAAGCTACTTTGGTATTTGGTCAAATGAATGAGCCTCCTGGTGCACGTGCACGTGTAGCTTTGTCTGGATTGACAATTGCAGAGCATTTCCGTGATGGTGACCCAAGCGAAGCAAAAGGACGTGATATTTTGTTCTTTATCGATAATATTTTCCGTTTTACACAAGCTGGTGCTGAGGTATCTGCTTTGTTGGGACGTATGCCTTCTGCGGTAGGTTATCAGCCAACTTTGGCAACAGAGATGGGTATGATGCAAGAGCGTATTACTTCTACTAAGCGTGGTTCTATTACTTCGGTACAGGCGGTTTATGTACCTGCGGATGATTTAACGGATCCAGCTCCTGCTACTACTTTTGCTCACTTGGATGCTACTACGGTATTAAATCGTAAATTGGCTTCTTTGGGTATTTATCCTGCTGTGGATCCATTGGATTCTACTTCTAAAATCTTGACAAAAGAGATTGTTGGTGAGAAGCATTACGAATGTGCTCAACGTGTAATCTTTACCCTACAACGTTATAAAGAATTGCAAGATATTATTGCGATCTTGGGTATGGAAGAGCTTTCTGAAGAAGATAAGCAAATCGTACACCGTGCTCGTCGTGTTCAACGTTTCCTTTCTCAGCCTTTCCACGTAGCAGAGCAGTTTACTGGTCTAGAGGGTGTATTGGTAGGTATCGAAGATACGATCAAAGGGTTTAACATGATCATGGATGGAGAAGTTGATCAATATCCTGAGGCTGCATTTAACCTTGTTGGTTCTATCGAAGATGCAATCAAGAAAGGTGAAAAAATGTTGGCTGAGGTTGAAGCTTAGTTGATAGTGAATTAAAAAACATAGTTCATGTAATAATTAGAAATTAAGAATTGTGCCTTATCTTGTGCAATTCTTGATTTCTTTATAATAACAAATAATATGGATTTAATCATATTAACACCTGGGCAAACGGTGTTTAAAGGTCAAGTAACTGCCGTAAATACACCAGGAACAAGTGGTAAGTTAGAAATTCTAGAAAATCACGCACCTGTTGTTGCTTCTCTAAAAGAAGGTACTATTACGGTAACTACTGCTTCTAACGAAGTGGTTGAATTTGAAACTACTGGTGGTTTTTTAGAGGTTTTGTCTAACCATGTTTCTATCTTATTAGAAACCGTTAAGCAATAGAATTTAACGGCCAACTAGGTTACAATACTAGTTTAAAAAAATAAAAAAATCTTTTGTGTTACATAACACAAAAGATTTTTCTATTTATAATACCTGCTTAACGCTTACGTTCTTGTTTAAGAGGTGAAAATCGTATAGGTCTGTAATTCTGCTGCTGTCATATTGTGAATGCCTGAAGCTGGGGCGGCATTAATCGTAAAATAATAGAAATCTTCTGCCCATTGTTGAGAAAAACCTATTGAAATGTAATAATTGATATAGGGTAAGTGATTGGCATGCCCTACTGGAAAATCTGTTGCCTGTATAGAACCCCCGTCAGACCATGAGTGTACTCCAACGGTTACATTGGTTCCTTTACTGCGCTGGATGCCCGCTAAAAAAAAATCAACCCCTCCTGATGCAATAAGTCCATTGTCTTGCAAATGTGTATTGAGTCTAAGTTCATGTACCCGTTTGGATAGTTTTAGATTGGTTTCATCATCCATAGAACCCTCACAGGTTTTGATTTCTATCTTTTTGATGGAAGAGAACCTTGCATATAAGGCATTAAAATTATGGAGTGAGTTGCTGTTAATTACCCCGTTCATTAAAAGGATAGAGTCGCCTTGTAGCACGGTAAAAATACCTTGACTTCTGGATGTTGTGTCTGTTTTTTTATCACAAGAACCAATATTTAGGGTTACCAGTAACATAAAGATAGAGAGGGCGAGAATTTTGTGTAAATACATAATTGTTGTTTAAGATGTTGCAAAAAAAAAATCTCCATATACCTCATCCATTTAGAATGATTAAGGTATATGGAGATTTAGAATTTCCATAAAAGCCAATACTTAATTTCTCAATATCTTCCTTAAGTTAGAAATTAAGTAGGATTTGTTGTTTGTAAATCAAGGTCAAAATTAAATCCAAAAGACCAAGAGTTATGATTTTGTTAATGTCAAAATTTATGCCAGTTGTTTTGATGTGATTGTTTGCAAAAAAGGCAGACAGGTTCAAAATGGAAGCTTAATTTCAATAGTAATCCATTTTTTAGTTTTTTTTAAATTTATAATTTTTTTAAACAGAGCATGGATGAATTTTTTTTACCTAAAAAAAGTTAAAATTAAACGACTCTACATACTTTTTAACTAATCTTTTAGGTTAAATAAAGAAGAAAGATTAGAAGTATTCAAAAAAATAAATTAAATTTGTTTTAGCACAAATCCATTTATGGTATGATTTTTTTATAGAATTATTAATACAATTCTAACTTATTTGTTAAATTATCATAATAATTAAGGTTTATTTTGCTCAAAAAAACATTCTCATGAAAAAAATATTTTCCTCTATAATAGTTAGTGCTCTTATTCTTCTTTGTCAAAGTGCTTATGCACAAGAAGATGAACCTAGATTTCCTGGTTGTGATGATCCAGCAGATGTGGACTGTGCTGATATGAAAATGATGCAGTTTGTTTTTAGTAATTTGAAACATCCTGATGGAAATCCTGGCGGAGAAGTTGTTGCCTCGTTTATGGTCAAAGCTTCTGGAGAATTGACAGATGTATCTATTGTAGAAAGTTTATCACCAGCTTGTGATGAAGAAGTAACTCGAATTGTTAATTTGATGCCAAATTGGTTACCAGCGAAAGTAGAAGGTGCTGAAACAGACATGGAATGGGAGTTGGTAGTTAAATTTATTGCAAAATAAAATAATTGGCAGGGTTACCTGTTGATAAGGTTAAGAATTAAGAAGAGGAAATTTACTGCTGAGTAGGTTTTCTCTTTTTGTTTTTGGGAAGGTTGAATAATTAGTACTTCGTAAGTGCTTATGGCAACTTGCAGAAATGGTACTAAACAGAACAGATAATAATCATGCGCATCTTTTTTCTATTACCTATATTGGTGATCACCAATCTTACTATAACTTGGGCTCAACCCAACGATTCATCTATTTTGACCAAAGTAGATATTCCTCCTTTGTTTGAAGGTTGTGATGATCCGCTTATTAGCGAAGAACAAAGGCAGGCTTGCTCGGTGCCCAAAATTCAGGCATTTATCAATCAAAATATTGTTTACCCCGATAGTGCTAGATCGCATCAAATAGAAGGGGTCGTAGTGGTGCGTTTTTCGGTTACAGAAAAAGGAGCGATTACAGACCTAGAATTAATTCGAAACATTGGCTTTGGTTGTGGACAAGAGGCAATGAGAGTAATTCGGATGATGCCTGTTTTTAGACCTGCCTTAAGAAATGGTCTGCCTGTGGCTACTCAAATGACACTACCTATTCGTTTCAAAAAAATAGATGAGGCTGCGGCTGACAACAAAAATCTATACCAAATACACTGGGGAACGGCTTACCAAAATAAGCTTACCAAAGAAAAGTTGAAGGAACTGCTCAAACGGCACCTTATTGTTAGAGATTATTATGGAAATACCTATGATATTAATTATTTGACCTTACTCATTGAGTCTAATACTAAAGAGATCGAAATAGAAACAAGGGGCAATAATCTTAGTAAGGAAATGTTGAGAGCACTAAAGAAAGTACGTTTAGGACAAGCGATTACCTTTAAGGTTCTTATTCAAAAGAATTATCAAGATATAGAAGTGAGTCGAGCCTTAACAATCGTTAAGTGAGTCGGTTGATGGCATTTAATAGGCGGTCTGGTAAATCTCCTTCGCAGGCAATCTTGTAGTCTAAGTACGAACAAGCAATTAATTGATGTTGAGGATGCAAGGCTTGAGGAATCTCAAACCACCAACGATCACTTTTATTACTTTTGTAAAAAGAAATGGGCATATCCAAGGTTTTGTTGTCTACAACATAAGCCCTTAATGTTTTTTTCTGGATGGGATACTCCTTTGTTCTAGCAAAAAAACCTTCTATTGCAAACCAAATTAATTGCGCAATCATATTGGCGGTTTGGTTTTGGTCTTCAATCTTCAAATCAAAACCATGAATACAAAGAGAAGACAACTGATCGCTCATGCTAATGTAGCGCATAATTTTGCAAGCCTCTGCTGCTAAGAAACCATTGGGATTTTTAAAGGTATTGGCAGGTGCATCTGCTGCACGAATTGTTCCAATTGAAAACGCCGCCAAATCAATATTTCGAACCATAGGCTCTATTTCTTCCAATCTAGCTTGTATTTTTCCTAAGCGGTGAACTTCAAAGTATTTATCCTCTAAAAATCCAACGGCATTTTTGTCCGTTAGGTAGGATTGAGAACCAATGCAATTTAGATGAAATAATAAATGCGGGTGATAGGCTAATAATTGGTTAATTAGACCATTATTAGAGGTGAAAGAATAGGGGATTTTGGCATCAAAAATAGCTAAGTTAAGCATTTCTGATCGTTGTTCATACGCTTTTAATTGTCCCTTGATAGCTTGTTCATCAGGAGTAATAATGATGGGGAAAACGTTTTGTTGCAGCAACAAATCAACTAACTCTATGAGTGGTACTAGATTTTGAGTAACAACGCCCAAATCTATAACTTTTCCTAGGTTAAAATTCGTAGATAAGGCATAGAGCGCTGTACGAATTTTTTCATAACCTTCTGCATCTCCCCATGCAAAAATCGCAATATCTGTTGTTTTTAAATTGGCATTGTTGCCAGTATATTGTAGGATAGATTGTCCATATTGAAATGTTTCAAAATTAGCAGGATCTAAAAGAGAAAGCGTATGATCTTGGATCAGGTTTTTTAGCATTATTTAGTCTTTAAACAATTTCAATAATTAATGTCGTAGTAGCTTGGTTTTCGTCAAAATATAATGTTGGTATTTGCAGGATAATAGGGGCTTAATCAAACATTATTATGTAATAATACAAGATAAAATTAATTAGCAAAAAGATTTTATACAGAAAGGAAGTTTTTAATGCATTTGTTCTATATTTGCACGCAAAAAAATAATAATTTATGGAACTACTACAAAAATACAAAGAGAAAGAACCTGAAATTGTTTTTGAATGGACAGACCAAGAAACAGGAGCAAAAGGATGGGTTGTAATTAACTCTTTGAGAGGCGGTGCTGCTGGAGGGGGAACTCGTATGCGTAAAGGGCTAAATAGAGAAGAAGTAATCTCTTTAGCTAAAGTCATGGAGGTTAAATTTTCTGTGTGTGGACCTAATATTGGTGGTGCAAAATCAGGAATTAATTTTGACCCTAATGACCCTCGCAAAGATGGTGTTCTAAAACGATGGTATAAAGCAGTTATTCCTTTACTCAAAAATTACTACGGAACAGGAGGCGATTTGAATGTTGATGAGCTAAAAGATGTCATTCCAATTACGCAAGATTTGGGCTTGTGGCACCCTCAACAAGGAATTGTAAAGGGACATTTTAATTCTAACGAAGGGGAACGCATTGAAATATTGGGGCAATTGCGCCAAGGGGTATCAAAAATTGTAGAAGACCCTAGATATACACCGTCTGTAAAAGCTAAATTGGCAGTTGCCGATTTGATTACAGGTTATGGTGTTGCCGAATCAGTTGTGCATTACTACGATTTGTATCATAATACAAACCTTAAAGGCAAGAAAGTTATCGTACAAGGTTGGGGCAATGTTGCTGCTGCTGCTGCTGCTTACTACTTGGCAAAGGATGGTGCTAAAATTGTTGGTATCATTGATATTGCAGGAGGAATTATTAATCCAGAAGGTTTGTCTTTTGAAGAAGTAACCAATCTTTATTTGAACAAAAAGGGCAATAAATTAGATGCTCCTAATATGCTTTCTTTTGAAGAAGCTAGTAGTAAAATTTGGGACTTGGAGGCTGATGTCTTTATTCCTGGTGCGGCTTCTAAATTAGTCACTAGAGCACAAATGGATGCTTTGATTGGTAAAGGATTGCAGGTGGTTTCTTGCGGCGCTAATGTTCCTTTTGTTGACGATCAAGTATTTTTTGGACCAACGGCTAAATATACCGATGAAAAAATTAGTGTAATTCCTGATTTTATCGCTAATTGTGGAATGGCACGTGTTTTTGCTTATTTAATGCAGTCTCACGCATTGTTAACGGATGAGAGTATTTTTACAGATGTTTCGCAAATTATTCGTGAAGGTTTGAACAATACACGTGCTGTAAATTCTGATCCTACTTTGATTTCTACAACAGCCTTAACAATTGCATTAGAAGCATTGATGGGGACGAATACAATAGAAGTTTAATACGGTTCAAGTGTAACAAAATGACCTTTATTGTCATATATGCGTATGATCGTAACAGAGGTATTGAATCATTTTTTGCGTTAAGTGCATAGGTTTTAAGATTTTGTATGAAAAAAACTTATGCACTTAATTAATAATTATTGCAAAATTTTTATTTTTGTTTTAATTGCAAACTTTTGAACTAGAGTATATTAGGTTCAGTGGTTCAATGTTTGATCTAATGATCGGCTCCAACTGTGAATATTTTTATACCTATTGCAGACAGAGAAGGTAACTACTTATAAACAGATTTATTGTTTTAAAAGAAAAAAAAATGTAAATTTGTAGCGTCTTGGATGTAAAGGTTTACAGACAAAATATTCGATTAAAAGAAAAATCTAAGTCCAATTCAATCCAAAAAGACAAAATATTATGATGAAAAAAATTAACCGATTAGGAGGTGTTTTTGCGGGGGCATTATTACTATTTTCTGTAGATGCATCGCAAGCACAGATTTCTGTTAACCCAACAGATGATAATTTTATTACCAAAAAAGACCAAGCTAGACATGCTGAATGGAAAGAGGGAAAGAGCCAATTTCCTGGTCGTCCAAGAGACTGGTGGCAACTAGGTATAGGAGCTGGTAGCTTTTTAGTAAGTGGCGATGTAAAACCAGCATTTGGTTGGGGAGCATCTGTTCATGTTAGAAAATCTATTGGATATGTATTTTCTTTGAAAGCAGAATATATGTTTGGGCAAGCTAGTGGTATCAACTATGCGCCATCTTATTATAAAGCATTCCCTAATGTTGCTCCATTTACAATTACTTCTTCTGATGGTAATGTTGTAACAGCAGGTGATTACACAACTAGTGATGCCTTCTATGCCAATTACAAAATAGAGCAACACCATGCTCTTTCATTGCAAATGGTTTTTAATTTGAATAATATTAAGTTCCATAAAAAAAGCAATAAATGGAGTTTGAACCTTCTACTTGGTTTGGGTGCTAATTTGTACAATACAAAAATCAATGCTCTAGACGGAAATGGTCAAACTTATGCTCCTCAAATGAATGCTTTGGCGAACAAAGCTGGTGGCGGAGGTGCTAATCAGCAGTATGATATTACCAAATTAGCAGATCGTGATCTTGTATTGCAAGAGCTAAGAGGTATGTTAGACGATACTTATGAGACATTGGCACAACAAAATGCAAACAACTTAGTAACGTTGGGTGCGGATGAAAACCGTATGGTTTTGAATCCTTTTGTAAGTGTTGGATTGTCATTTGAATACTTGATTACTCCTCGTATTTCTATTGGTTTAGAGCATCAATCTTTCATCTCTGATGATGACTTTTTTGATGGAAAAAGCCGTAAAGAAAATGGATCTCGTACTTCTAGTATTGATATTCCTCATTATACCAGTATTCGTTTAGGATTCCATATTGGTAAAAAAGACAAAGCTATCCAACCGTTGTGGTTTGTTAATCCTTTGATCTATCCTATGCAAGATGTTGCTGATCTAAAAGAAAAACTAGATGACGATTGGTTTAACGATACGGATAATGATGGTGTGCCAGATGCATTGGATGAAGAAAAAGATACTCCTCCTGATACTGAGGTAGATAGCAAAGGACGTTCTTTGGATTCAGATGGTGATGGTGTTGTTAATAGCCAAGATAAAGAGCCTTTCTCTCCTCCTGGTTATCCTACTGACAAAGATGGTGTAGCACAAGTACCTAAACCAATCACTCCTGAAGATGTAAAAGTTATGCCTGGTGATCCTGAAACTGGTAAACACCCAACATTAGTAATTGGTGATGAGGTTTATGATCCGCTAGGAGCTTCTGGAGCAGGTGGAGGAACACTTAAAGATTGGTATTTGCCAATGGTTCACTTTGATTTAGATAAGTATTACTTGCGTCCAGAATCATATGAGCAATTACAACACGTTGCTAGTGTAATGAAAGGTTACCCTAAATTGAAAGTAGTTGTTCATGGACATACTGATGTTCGTTCTAGTGCTGAGTACAACGATATGTTATCGTATAACCGTACTATGACTTGTATTGATCATTTAGTAAACAAATATGGCATCGATCGTAGTCGTTTCATCCTAAAATACAATGGTGAAGTTGATAACTTGATTGACAATGCTAATAAAGAAGCGGAGCACTTTATGAACCGTCGTGTAGAGTTCTACATTGCTGAAGATAATGCTCAAGAGCAAAGCAAGCCTGCTGGTGACGGTGGAGCAAATAGAAAATGGAAATACTAAAGTATAACGCCTTGTATATTTGGTAGTCGATAAGTATCAAATGTATAAGTGATAGATATAAAGGGGGAACAGTTTAACTGTTCCCCTCTTTTTCGTTTAATAGACTTTATCAAGAATTGGCTGTATGGATAGAAAATTTTACCATATACCTTCATTTATAACAAGATCTAGTATGCTTAGCGTTTAGTATTAAATTATAAAAATATGCCTATATTAAAGATTAGATATCAACTTTGGTTTTTAACATTGATTATATCTATGGCATTTTTTTTAATTTTATTGTCTTTGTATACGGATAGTGTTTATCGAATTATTTTGGGGCTTATATGGCTTGTTATTGGGCTTAATAATGCTTATAACAATGCTGTATTAGAAGTAACAGAGACAACAATTTCTATTCGAAATAGCCTTGGGATCATTACCAAGCGTTATGCTTATAGGGAAGGGGATATTAGTATAAGAAAGCAGGAAATTTATTTTAATAAAGAAAGAATTTATAAGCATTTATTCACCTTTTCTCAAGCTGATTTTGAGCAAGTCAGTGCATATCTTACTTCAGAAAACCCAGAATTAAATCTTGGTCGCCATTTGGTTGCAGATGACGATAGTGAAGACCTTTAGTCTAGGCTTCATAAAACTAAAAGTGACATGAAAATAAAAAATATAATCACTTACATTGAATCTATTGCACCTCCTTCTTTTCAAGAGAGTTATGACAATGCAGGGTTAATTGTGGGAGATAGCAATAAAGAGGTAACAGGGGTGCTCATTGCTTTGGATACGATAGAAGCAGTTATCGATGAAGCAATTGCCAAACAATGCAATTTGGTGATCGCACATCATCCTATTGTATTTGGTGGTTTAAAACGATTTACTGGAAGTAATTATGTAGAACGGGTTATCATTAAAGCTATCCAGCACGACATAGCTATTTATGCAGCTCATACCAATTTAGATAATGTGTATAAAAATGGTGTTAATAGCAAAATTGCTGAAAAGATAGGGTTGATTAATACTCGTATTTTAGCACCCAAGAAAGGGCTATTAAAAAAAATATATACGTTTGTACCAAAGCATGCTACTCAGCAAGTTGAACAGGCTTTATTTGAAGCAGGAGCTGGGAATTTAGGGAATTATTCAGAATGTAGTTTTAGTGTAGAAGGAAAAGGAGCATTTAAAGGAAATGAACAAAGTAACCCAACCCTCGGAAATGTTGGTGAACGACACTATGAAAAAGAGGATAAGGTTGAGGTCATTTTTCCTGCTCATTTAGAAGCTAAGGTTATTCGTGCTTTGTTGGCAGCGCATCCTTATGAAGAAGTTGCCTATGACATTGTTGCTTTGGGAAACCAATACAAAGAGATAGGAGCAGGGCTTATTGGGGAATTAAAAACACCCATGGAGCCTATGGCATTCTTAAAAATGTTAAAACAGCGGATGAAGACGGACTGTGTTCGATATACCGCTTTGTGCAAAAAAGAAATTAAATCGGTTGCGCTTTGTGGTGGTGCAGGTAGCTTTTTGCTAAAAAATGCAACAAGAGCGCAAGCTGACCTATTTATTACGGGTGATTATAAGTATCACCAGTTTTTTGATGCCGAAAATCGCATAATTATAGCTGATATTGGGCATTATGAGAGTGAACAATTTACAATTGAGCTATTTTATGAGCTATTAACACAAAAATTTCGTAATTTCGCAGTCCATTGTACTGAAATAAATACAAATCCAATAAATTATCTATAATATTATGGCAAAGAAAAATGCTAATGCTAATCTACCTGTAGAGGAAAAGCTGAAAAACTTGTATGAGTTGCAAATGGTTAATACTAAACTAAACAACATTAAAAAATTGCAAGGAGAGCTTCCTTTGGAGGTTAGCGCGCTAGAGAATGAAATCGGGGCACTAGATAAAAGAATCGTCAAACTAGAAGAGGAGCATAAAGAATTGCAAATGGCTGTTGTACAGCATGAAAATAAAATTAAAGAGGCAGAAGCGTTGATTGAGAAGTACAACAAGCAACAAAATAATGTAAAAAATAACCGTGAGTACGAAGCGCTTACTCGTGAGGTTGAGCTTCAAAAATTAGACATTCAGTTGGCTAATAAACGAATCAGAGAAACTCAACAAAAATTAAGTAATAAGGATATTACTTTGGAGGCTTCTAAGAAAAAGCAAGAGGATAAGAGAACGGATATGAAGTTGAAGCAGGAAGAATTAGAAAAAATTACTGCTAAAACGGAGAAAGATGAACAAAAGTTTTTGAGAAAAGAAAAACGTGCTCGCAAAAAAATTGATGAAAGCTTACTTGCTGTTTATGACAAACTAGCAACTTCTTACAAAAATGGCTTGGCTGTTGTAACCGTAGAGCGTGATGCTTGTAGTGGATGTTTTAGCCAAGTACCTCCTCAAACGCAATTGGAACTGGGACAACGTAAACGTATTATTACTTGTGAACATTGTGCTAGAGTTTTGGTGGCTTCTAATATAGAAATGTCATTAGAAGAGTTGGAAGCAGAGCAAGAAAATGTGGAACAGTAATTGATCCTAATATATAGGTAAAGAAAAAGACCTCAAGAATTTAATTGTTCTTGAGGTTTTTTTTATCATTACTTTGCATCTTTGACAATCAGAACCCTAAATAGGGGCTGTCAAGCAATAAAAAATCTCCATAATGATGAAACATATTTATATCTTTTTAGTGCTATTTTTTATCTCGATTTCAAGCGGATATGCACAATCAGAACCCGAAGAGTTAAACAATGCTGGGTTTTTTAAGTGGAATGATGAATTGAATACTATTTTTCATGACATTATGACCCTAAAATTTCAAGAAGTAATCCCCAAACTAAAAAAAGAGAAAAAAGGCAATGCGTTTAATTTAATCCCTCATTATTTAGAGGATTATATTGAGTTTTTTTATGCCTTTATTGATGGGAAACCTAAGGATATTTATGGCAAATACTTGACCCACAAAGAAGAACGATTGGCTTGGTTGCAACAGGGGGCAGCAGGAGACCCTTATACGTTATTTACACAAGCTGATATTCACCTGCGTTGGGGGATGATTTATGCGTTGTTTCAAGATAATATGGAAGCGTTTAAGAGTATTAAAAAAGCCTCTGTTTTGTTGGAACGAAATGCCAAGCAATTCCCTAATTTTATGCCCAATAAACGAGCTTTGGGTATTTTGCATACCATGGTGGGGGCTATCCCTGGAAAATACCAATGGGGGGCTTCTTTAGTAGGACTAAAGGGGAATGTAGCGCAAGGATTGGAAGAATTAGCAGATGTAATCAACTATGGAAAAAAATATGCAACCTTTGAATTTAACGAAGAAGTACAGGTGATTTATGGAATGTTATTGCTTTATATGGGAAACAATGACATGAAGGCTTGGGGAGCTATTAACACGACCATTTTAGATTTTACCAAAAATCCTATGGCTGCTTATATATTGGCCAATAGGAATATAAAAATAGGAAAGAGTAAGCAGGCTTTTCTTATTCTAGAAAAATATCCAAAAGGAGAGGAGTATCACTATTTTCCATATATGGATGTTATGAAAGGTATGTGTAAGCTTTATCGTTTAGATTTAAAAGCAGAAGCCGATTTTAATAACTTTTTGGCTAGGTATAGAGGGGCTAATGGCATTAAAGAGGCTTACCATAGATTAGCTTGGATTAGTCTACTAAAAAAAGACGAGGCTAAATATCGATATTATATGTCTTTGGTAGAGAAAAAAGGCGAATACAATACTGCTCAGGATAGGACGGCAATGAATGAAATGGAATTTGCAAAGGCTAAAGTTATTCCTAATATTGACTTGCTAAAATCAAGGCTGTCTTATGACGGAGGCTATTACGATCAGGCTTACCAAGCACTACAAAAATGCGATCTAAAAGCATTAAAAACAGAGCAAGAAAAAATAGAATACAATTACCGAAAGGGCAGAATTTTACAAAAAATGAAAAAAAATGACGCTGCGCTCAAAAGCTATGCTGAAACCTTACTCAAGGGAACTAAGAAACCCTATTATTATGCCTGCAATGCTGCCTTACAAATGGGAATTATCTATGAATCTAGAGACGAACTAGAAAAGGCAAAAACATTTTATGAAAAATGTTTGAAGGAAAAGCCAGATCAATACCAAGCTAATTTACATAGCAAAGCAAAGCAAAGACTTGCAGCTCTTAAGAAGAAAAAATAACACTAAAATAAAACAGCTAGAAATCTATTCCTAGCTGTTTTATTTTTACATTAGTTCGTTGAAAAAAAACATTCAACTGAATATAGTTAGTGATTTTTGCATTTTTGACAAAAAATCAACGAACTATTAGTTTTTAATGACTAAACATTTACTTTCCTGAAGTAGAAGCTCCTTCTAAGGTTTGGCGAATGTATTTTTCAATTGCCATGGTCATAGATGGTGTTTCTGGCGTAGGGGCTTTGATGTCTAATCTTAAACCTCTATCTAGTACTGCTTGAGCAGTAGTTTTTCCAAATGCAGCAATACGTGTTTTGTTTTGCTTAAATTCAGGGAAGTTATCATACAAAGACTGCAAGCTTAGTGGGCTAAAAAAGACCAAGATGTCATAAAAAACATCTTCTAAGTCTGAAATGTCACTACTTGCTGCTAAATACATAACAGATTCATTAAAATCAAAGTCGTTCTCTTCTAAGAAAGAAGCAAAGTTACGCCCTCCAAAATTGGAACAAGGCAGTAAAAACTTCTCTTTCTTTTTGTGTTTTAACAACGATGGTTTTAGATCATCCAATGTACGTTTGCCAAAGAAAACTTTACGTTTTCTATAAACAATGTGCTTTTGTAGATACAATGCTACGGCTTCTGATTTACAGAAATACTTCAAATCGGAAGGAACCTTATAACGCATCTCATCACAAAGTCTAAAAAAGTGGTCTACAGCACTTTTGCTTGTGAGAATAATTGCAGTATAATTTTCTAAAACAATTTTCTGTTTTCTAAAATCTTTTGCAGTAACTGGTATTACCTCTGTAAAGGGGCGATAATCAATTTTTAATCCAAACCGTTCAACCAGTTTGTCGTATGGAGCTCTATTGTTTTTTGTGGTTAATTGTGTAACCAATATGCTCTCTACTTTGTTCAATTTGTCTTTTGACTCTGCTGACATCCAATGCTTATTTCATTACAAAATGGACAATAGCTTTAATAGAATTAATATCGGGGCTATTTCAACGGCACAAAGGTACACAAAAAAATGGAATTTATGAAATAAAATTATACTTCCAGCTGTAGCTAAACCTTTTAATGTGCGATAAATATAAATTAATCCCAACAAAATAAAACAAAAATAAAGCACAAATAACTGTGTAGATGAGGGGGTATGTGCTAGCAAAAACAAGAGAGGGACAAGTATAAAACCTAGGGTTTTGTTGGTGTTGGATAAAATAAAACTATAGGCTTCTATTTCTTGTGGAAAAGGAAGGACATAAGATAATATTTTAAGTTGTAGATGTTTTAAGAAATAAATTCCAGCTATGCCTCCTATACTGAGTAATAAGGTGCCAAATGTATTGAATTGCACTTCTTGAGATAGAACCTGAGCAACTAAAAAGCAGAACGTGCCCATACTCAGTACAAATAAAATATAAGCAGAAAAGTTTTCGGGCTTGAGAAAACTACCTTGCTCTCTTTGTCCATTGGGGGTGGCACTTGTACTCAAAAAGGTTTTTAAAATAATAGCAACCTGTCTGGAATAAATGGCAATAAGAATGGACATAAATGATAGTATTCCCAAAAGAACAAAAATTAGCCATTGGGTCGTTTGCGAACGAGTTGCATCATTGGGCATAAATAGTTCAGCAAAAACAAATTGTCGTCCTTGATTATTTTTTGTTTTTATTTTCCTTTTTGTTTTGTCGCCTCCTATTGGCAGGGCAAAAGGGTTGTCAGATTCGTCTATATCAAAAATATTATTGTTATAATATTTGCGACTGAGTTTACTTTCTTTTACCTTAAAGGACTTAGGATAATAAGAAATGGAGGAAACCTTTGAAATATCATTAATAGTGGTAGCAACCTTGTTTTTACTAACGGGCAAATGAACAGGTGCAGCAAGTGGTTTAGGAGCAGGATTGGGTTTGACAGGTGCTTGTTGGGGAGTATTAGGAATGTTTTGGGCACGAACAGAAGTGCTGTGTATTACACCTAAGCCAAAAAGTAATACAAAAAATAGTTTGAGATAAAATGGTTGCTTCTTATGTAGTTGACCCAATCGTGTAAGATATTTTTTATGAAATTGTTTAGTAGAATACAACCACTAAACCCCTTCCTGTTTGATGAAAATCGATTATGAAATGGCTAGAAACAGCAGCTTAATAGAAAACAACCTAACATTGCTTTTATAATTCCTAAGGGATAAAAAAGAAATCCAACTCATAAAATTACTATTCATAGCTTGTTGAGCGGATTTTAAGCAAATGTACTAAATTCATTATTTAAATGTTGTCTGATCACAAACATTTTAGTACAAATCCCATTATTTAAATTAAATTTGCAGGCAACTTATAGAACTATTCGACATATATTATGCATGAGCTAATCCACACTTTACTCAATTCTGAAGAATCAATTATTATAAAGACATTAGACAAGCTTAATCCTTCTGCTGTATCAGACTTAAAAGATACACTTATCTTATTGTGGCAGATTCATTCCGATGAGACAATTGCCGAGAAAGCATTGGGGCATTTATTGACCATTTTGGAGGAAACAGATCGCCATCAAATAGAGGCTACTTTTAGTATCTTTAAGTCAATTATGGAATATTTGCCATGGATGGGAGATTATGCCGATTTGCAAGCAGCCAACTTTGCTACATTTACGCAGGTAAAAGCTCACTATGAGCCTTTATTGGTAGGGTCATCCATATTGGTGGAGTACTATTTAGACTTGGGACGAAAGCTGTATATGATGTTTGATTTAGCAACAGAAGCACAAAGTTGTTTTGAGGGGATTGTTCAATACAACGATACAAATGATGAGGCGCTTTATGCTTTGGGGCGTTTGGCTGAGAAAGCAAATGAAGTGGATAAGGCAGCTGATTTTTACGAACGTTGTGTTACGCATAATACAGAACACGTGTATGGATTACTGCAATTAGGTATCTTAAAAGCTAGTGTCTTTGAAGATTACGAGGGAGCTATTGTTTGTTATAATAAAGTGATCGAAATAGAGCCTTTTATGGTCGAAACTCACGTTCGAATTGCAGAGGCGCATTATGCGCTAAAAGATGTTAAAAGAGCTAGACAATTTATTGATATAGCCTTGGATATTAACGAATATCAGGAAGAAGCACTAAATTTGTTAGGACAAATTCAGTGGCAGGAGGACGAAGATATAGATGCTGCTATCGAAACTTTTGAACGGGGGCTAGATCACCCTATTCATGGAGATAGTGGTTTGTTATTAACGAGTTTAGGAAATCTGTATAATTCTCATTTGGGGGAGCATGACAAGGCAAAGGTTTATTATGAAAAATCATTAAAGGTTGCTCCCAAACAGCCCCAAACCCTTCGAAATTTGATTGCTATTTTAGAAAATATTTACCAAGATTATGGAGCCATCTCTATGTGCTATGAAAACTACCTTTTAGTAGATCAAAACAATGCCTCTGTCTATGTTGATTATGCTAACTTTTTGATAAAATATATGCACGATTATGACTTTGCCAAAGTACAGTTGGATCAGGCTTTAAAGATTGATGAGTCTTGCGAGAGTGCTTTAAAAGTAATGCATCAAATTAGTGAATATATAGATGATGATATAGATCCTGATGATTTGATTGATGATGACGACGACGATGATGAGTTTATTGGAGGAGGAGCTGCTGGCGATAATTAGATGATGATGCTTACACAACTATGAAAAGACTGATATTCGTTCTTCAATTATTAGTAGGAACTGTTGCCTTTGGGCAACAACATGGAGTAGAAGTGAATTACCAATTAGGAACGAATATTCCAATTCATCCTCGTTATCCTGCGATCAAAGAGCTGGTTCAGACAACAGAAATTGCTTGGCTGCAAAGAACGCAGGGCAAGAAAATTTGGTCTATTTTATACAAACAACCTACGGTAGCTTATTTGTTGGCTTATCAAACGTTAGGAAATAAGGATGTCTTAGGGGAGGCTTTTTATCTTGTTCCCTGCCTAGATTTTAAATTGTTTAAGGCTAAGCGTTTTGATTGGTTGTTGAGAGTAGGATGGGGGGCTGGATTAATTACTAAAACCTTCAATAGTTTTACCAATAAAAAGAACATTGTGATAGGGGCACCTATTAATGCTTGTGCAACGGTTCGAACCTTATTTCGGTATCAAATAGCAGATCCTCTACACCTTTATATAGGCGCAGGAATTACGCATTATTCCAATGGTGGTTTTACCAATCCTAATTTAGGAATTAATATCCCTTTTGCTCAAATTGGGATTCAATATAGTTTCAATGCACCCAAAATCCCAGATAGCTTGTCTCAACAGGTTCTGGCTAAGTTGCCTGCTCTTAATCAGAGCTTCCGACCATTTATCAATATTGGCTTAGGTCTGACAGAAAATGGAACAAGGGGACCCAAATATCCGATTTATAGTATTTCGCTTGGTGTTTCCAGATTAATGGCTCGGATTAGCAAACTGAGTTTGTCTGTGGAGTATTTATATAATACTGCTCCTTATGTTTTTGATCGGCACAATGGTGGATTAAAATTAGAACATTTGAACTATGCTCGACTCTCTGTTTTAGCAACTCATGAACTCCTTTTTGGACACTGGGGATTGGTAACAGCAATCGGTGTTTATGTAAACAAACATCGCTTTCAACGTAGTGTCATTGCTAGCAAAGTAGGATTTAACTTTTACCTCCACAATTATTTCAAAAAATTTAAACATCAACTCTGGATGGGCTGCCATATCCGTGCTTATGCTGGAGAAGCAGAATTTGTCGAATTAGTCATAGGCTATAATTGGTAACAGTAGCAGTTCGGGGTATCAAAGAACCATAAATAATTAGAAAAAAAGTATTTATTAATTTAAAAGATTACGTTTGTTTTATTAACTTACGATTTAAGGAACTTTTTACGTAAAACGTAAGTTTTAATATTGTGTGTAAGATATATTGTGATTTATGAGTAGAGATTTAGAGAATGCAAAATGCCAGGATATTCTAGAAACCGCTAGACGTTTATTCTGGAAACATGGAATTAAACGGGTTTCTATACAGGAGATTTGTAAAGAAGCAAAGGTGAGTAAGATGACCTTTTATCGTTTTTTTGACAATAAGCTGGATTTGGCCAAGACCTTGTTGGACCTTATTTTTAATAAGGGGTTAGCAGAATATAAGAGTATTATGGCTAGTAAGGTCTCTTTTTCTGAAAAAGTAAGAATGACACTTTTGGCTAAGTTTAGAAACAGTCAAGATATTAGTCAAGAGTTTATTATGGACATCTACAAGAACCAAGAGTTGGGGCTTCTAACTTATATAGAAGAAAAAGGAAATGCCATGATGGATATGGTATTGGATGATTATGAACAAGCACAAAAAGATGGTTATGTACGAGCTGATATTAAACGTGAATTTATGGCTTACCAACTGTACAAAATGAGAGAGATGATGTTGGATGAAAAACTACTGGCTTTATATAAGAACCCACAGGAATTGACAATGGAATTGACCAATTTCTTTTTCTATGGTCTTTTGGTACATAAGGAAGATGAATAAATTATTTTTCGCTCTTTGATAACCCATAGGATCACGTAGTAACCACGCAGTAGCAGCGAAGCTAATTGTGTGGAAATTTTAATTAACGTCTTTAATTATGCCGTTTGGGTATTAGATTTTAGAACTTAGGTGCTGTGTTAAAAAACAACGTGATCTAGGCTCTAATATCCCAAAATAGAAGCATTTTACCTTACGTTTTACGATTAGCATACAAGTTGTAAAAGAACCTTATTTTTTTATAAAAAATACATCATGAAAAACACTTTTTTTTTAATGCTTTTTTCTCTGGGCTTAACCATAACCACTTATGGGCAATCGGCTAAAGAGATTATTCAGAAAATGGATGAAAATGCCTTTGGTGGGCGTATTAAATCCAGCATGAAAATGACAATCGTACGCCCTACTTGGTCTAGAACGATGGAACTAAAAAGCTGGGCAGATGGAACAGACTACTCATTGATTTTGATTACAGCTCCTGCACGAGAAAAGGGAATTAGTTATCTCAAACGAGAAAAAGAAATGTGGAACTTTCAGCCTTCTATTGATCGAACGATCAAAATGCCTCCCTCTATGATGATGCAGTCGTGGATGGGCTCGGATTTTAAGAACGATGATTTGGTGCGCCAATCTTCTATTGTGAAGGATTATACCCATGAAATAATTGGCAAAGAAGAGATTGAAGGCAGGTTATGTTATAAAATCCAACTCATTCCCAATGAGGATGCTCCTGTTGTTTGGGGAAAAGTAATTATTTGGGTCGATACCAAAAATTATTTGAACCTTAAAACAGAGCATTATGATGAAGATGACGAATTGGTGGATACTAGTTATGGGCAAAATATTAAGGAAATAGGAGGGCGACTTCTGCCTACTAAAATGGTGTTGATTCCTGCGGACGAAGAAGGGCACAAAACAATTATGGAATATCAAAGCATAGAGTTTGATGCTACTTTTGATGCTCGATTTTTTTCTACGCAAAACATGAAACGGGTTCGCTAACCTAATCTATAGATTTTTTACGCTGTAGTAAAACATCAATGAACGACTAATCTGATAAAAATGATATTAAAAATAGCATGGCGAAATATTTGGCGAAACAAACGCCGAACAGCAATTACTGCTGCATCTATTTTCTTTGCGGTTTTATTGGCTGTTGCCACCAACTCTATGAACAGAGGAATCTTTGACAAAATGATTAATGATTCCGTAAGTTTTTATAGCGGCTTTGCCCAAGTGGTTCAGAAAGGGTATTGGGACGATCGTTCCTTGGATCATTCTTTTGAGTTGACGGCTTCTTTAAGAACTCAACTAATGGAGACCAAAGGGATTAATGAGGTCGTTCCTCGTTTAGAGTCATTTGCCTTAGCTTCTTTTGGTAAAATTACTAAAAGTGCTATGGTTATTGGAATAGACCCAACCAAAGAGGATGATTTGACGGGGCTAAAAAAACGAGTAAAACAAGGAGAATATCTTAATCTTGAAGATCAAGCAGTTTTGATTAGTGAGGGCTTGGCTGAAAAATTAAAATTGACGATTAGCGATACTATTGTTTTGATAAGTCAAGGTTATAGAGGGGTGAATGCCGCAGGTAAATATCCTATTAAGGGGATTGTTTCCTTTGGATCTCCAGACCTAAATTCCAAAATGATTTATATGCCTTTGGCGGCCGCACAGTGGTTTTATGGCACCAATCAAATGATTACCTCAGCCGTTCTAACGATTGATAATCGAACCATCGCCGATAAGGTCTTAAAGGAACTAACCCATACAATTGATACGGCAGTTACTTATGAAATTATGGGCTGGAAGGAGATGATGCCCGATTTAATGGAAATGAAAGACCTGAAAGAAAGTAGTAATATGATTACGGTTTTTATCCTTTATTTTATTGTTTCTTTTGGCATTTTCGGAACCATTCTAATGATGACTAAAGAGCGACAGTATGAGTTTGGAATTTTGCTTTCTATAGGCATGAAAAGGAGCCAATTGGCTCTAACTACTTGGATGGAAACGCTCTTGTTGGGCTTTTTAGGGGCTATGTTAGGAATCGTTATTTCCTACGGCTTGATGTATTATTTGTCGGTTAATCCTATTGTTGTAACAGGTGATATGGCAGAGACTTATGCCAAGTTTGGAATCGAGGCCAAACTACCCGCTTCAGTAGACCTCGATCTTTTTTATATGCAGGGAATTATTGTTATGATAATAACGACTGTATTGGCCTTATATCCCTGTCTCAAAATATGGAGAATGAAGCCTATTGATGCAATGAGAGCTTAATCCTATAATTGGCAGAAGGTACACCGTTGTTTTTTGCCAAGGATTGTTTCCTACTTAGCTGAAATCTATAACATAATTAACTATAATGAACATGATATTAAAAATAGCATGGCGAAATATTTGGCGGAACAAAATCCGAAGTTTTACGGTAATGGGTTCTGTTATTGTTGGGGTGTGGGCGCTTATCTTTTTTCTAGCTTTTACGGCAGGCTTTATTGATTCGTATATTAACGGAGCGATTGAAAATGAAATATCACACCTTCAACTTCACAATCCTGATTTTAAGGAAGAAAAAGAGGTACAGTACACCTTAAAAAATGTTGAAAAAATCAGTCAAGAAATAGCAGCCAATCCATCGGTTGCTGTTTATACAACACGTTCCCTCAACAATGGAATGTTGGCAACCGCAAAAGGATCTAGAGGGGTACAGATTAGAGGGGTATTGCCCCAGCAAGAAGCTGCTTTAACAAAATTGGATCAAAAAATTGTAGAGGGCAAATACTTTGAAAAAAGCAAAAAGAAAAATCCGATTATTGTCAGCAAGCGATTGGCTAAAAAACTAAAACTTCGATTGAAATCTAAAGTAGTCTTAACATTTCAAGAAGCAAATGGTGAATTAACTTCTGCTGCCTTCAAAATTATTGGATTGTATGAAACAGGGAATGCAATTTTTGAAGAAGTGAATGTTTTTGTACAACAAAAGGATCTAAGCCGTTTGTTGGGCAGCGAAGAAATGATTCATGAGGTAGCTCTAATGCTGCATGATATAGATCAGTTGGATTCAACAAAATCAATTTTAGCCGCTAATTTTCCAGAGGCATTGGTGGAAAACTATAAGGAAATTTCTCCAGATGTCAATCTTTATGAATCTCAAATGTCGGTCTCTACTTATGTGATAACCGTGATTGTGATGTTAGCACTTATTTTTGGTATTATCAATACTATGCTAATGGCTGTGTTAGAGCGCAGCAAGGAGTTAGGCGTGTTGATGGCGGTAGGAATGAAGCGTTGGCAACTATTTATGATGATTATTATAGAAACACTTTGTTTGGGATTGATTGCAGCACCTATTGGTTTGTTGTTAGGCTATTTGACCGTAACGTATTATGGTGCTGTAGGGATTGATCTAAGTGCTTATTCGGAGGGAATGGATAAATTTGGATTGAGTGATCGAGTTTATACTACTTTGGATCTAGCTTCATTTGTAACCGTGACTGTTTCTGTTGCGATTACAGCCATTCTTGCTGCGCTATACCCTGCGCTGAAGGCAACCCGCCTAAATCCAGTGGAAGCAATGCGTAAAATTTAATTAAAAAATACCATTTAAAATGAAAAATGTAATAACAGTAAAAGGGCTGACTAAGGTTTATAATCCTGATACGATTCCTGTTCATGCATTGAGAGGGGTAGATTTAGAGATTGGACAGGGCGAATTTACAGCGTTGGTTGGTCCTTCAGGGTCTGGTAAAACTACCTTGTTGAATACCATTGGTGGGCTGGATACTGCAACCAGTGGAAGTGTAATCATTAATGATCAAGATATTGCTAGCCTATCCGACTCTGCGATGATTGAATTTCGCAAACAAAATATTGGCTTTGTTTTTCAGGCTTATAATTTAATTCCTGTTTTGACGGCTAAGGAAAATGTAGAATTTGTGATGTTATTACAAGGGCGATCTCAAGCAGAACGAGATGTTAGGGTGAAGGAATTGCTTAGTGCTGTTGGTCTAGAAGAACAGATCGATAGACGCCCTTCGCAATTATCAGGAGGACAACAGCAACGGGTGGCGGTTGCTCGTGCATTAGCTTCCAAACCTATGTTTGTCTTGGCCGATGAACCTACGGCAAATTTGGATTCTAAATCGACAACAGATTTGTTGGATATTATGGCTAGGTTAAACAAAGAAGAAAATATTACTTTTTTATTTTCTACGCATGATCAACGTGTAATTGACCGTGCTAGGCGAGTCGTTACCTTGGAGGATGGAGCCATTATTTCAGACCAAAAGTTCGCCTAAAAACTCCCTAATTTACAAGCATGATTTACTCATTTATTATTGGTGTATTGTTGGTGTTATTGCCTATTGGTGCAATGAGCCAAGATACGACAGCAGCTACTGTTAAATTACCAATTAAAGAAAAAAAGAAAAAAAAGAAAGACCCTAATGCACCCAAAAATTGGGAACTAAATGGTTATGTCAAATATCTAACTTCTGTCTATTTTGTACATCAACCGACCAAGATAATGTTGCAAGATAATTTGGTGCACAATCGACTTAATTTTAAATGGTTTGCCAGCGATGCCATTACGCTAAAAGCAGAATTAAGAACGAGGCTTTTTTTTGGCGAATACACCAAGTTGAGGCCTAATTATGGCAAAGCAATTGTAACCGCTGATAGTGCCAAAAATGGTTATTACGATTATCTTTCTTGGGCTTTGTTGGACGAACGAGGTGCTGTAATTCACAGTACTTTAGATCGCTTGTATTTGCAATATTCTAAAGGAAATTGGGACATTCGCTTAGGAAGGCAACGAATTAATTGGGGAATTAATACCATTTGGAATCCCAATGATATTTTTAATGCTTATTCTTTTACGGATTTTGATTATGAAGAACGACCAGGGAGTGATGCCTTGAGAATACAGTATTTTACAGGAGTGGCTTCAAGCATCGAATTTGCTGCTAAAGCGTTTACACGCTGGGAAAATGCAACCGCTGCCTTTCTTTGGAAAACCAATAAGTGGGAGTATGATTTTCAGGTGTTGGCAGGAATTGTTGGACAGGATGTTGTTGTTGGTGGTGGTTGGGCAGGAAATATCAAAGGAGCTGGTTTTAAGGGAGAGTTGGCTTATTTTTACAATTTTGGAGATACAACCAGCAATCGACATAGTTTTACAGGAACTTTGAGCGTCGATTATATTTTTAAAACAAAGACCTATCTAGTTGCGGGGCTTATGTATAATATGAATGGTTCCACCACCGCTAATAGCAATGAACTGTTTGCTTATAGACCTTCTGCTAAAAATCTATATCCTTATCGGTATGCTGTTTTCTTGACCTTTTCTCAGCCTATCAAAGAAATTTTTAACCTAGGGCTCACAGCAATTTATAGCCCAGGCGAAAGCCACTCTTTGTTTCTCAGTCCTAATTTTGCTTATACGATTAATGAAAAATGGGACTTATCGTTGGTGGGGCAAATTTCATTCAATCAGTCTGGAAATTATTATGTCAGCCCTGTTCAAGTTGTCTTTTTAAGGATTAAGTTTAGTTTTTAACTTAGGTAGTCTGCTGCTCGTAACTTGCCCAATTGTCAAAAACAGAGATGTTATAATCTATATGAGTAAAAGCTTTGGTTAGGTTCCAATTATTGTCTGAATCAATGAGAATTTTTTTTACTTCCTTTTCTGGATCTTGCAGATGTAAATAAACTTTTGAGCTGATATTGAGTTCTAAAGGCGTACTCAGACCAACTAATGACCATTTGTTGATGGGGAAAAAAGCTCGTCGTCTAAATCTTGTATCCCAAACAGAATAGTCGTACAGCATTATTTTTTTTAGGTTAGAACTTCTAATGAAATTTTCTGTTTCCATCTTTTTGATCCACATGTGTACATTTGGATTAAGTGTTGGGCGAGGAGCATTCCAACTGGTTTTTTGGATGACATTCCATTCATTGGATAAGCCAATCCACCATACAGATTTGGACATATTGAATTGTTATAGCTATAAAATGATTAGAGCGCATCTAAGTTTTGTTACGGTGTAGTACATATATTCTCTACCCAATGATTTTTGTGAAAATTAAAATTGGGGCAGCTTTTATCTATTTTTAGATCATTTTGCTCTAAGAGTGAAACAATCTAGCGTCTAATAGATGGCTAGAAAAGCCCATTCTGTTAAATTTTAAAAACCATCGTGTAGAGTAGTAAATATAATTATTTTTTTTTCATTGCAAAAAATGCAACAGCTAGAATTAGCCCTCCACCCAATAGTACATTGGCATGAGGCGTTTCTCCAAGGAATAACCAAGCTAATAGAATTCCATAAACAGGTTCCAAATTGGTAATTAGGCTTGCTGTTTGTGCCTTGATGCCATTCATACTATTGATGAACATGGTGTGAGCAATTCCTGTGAAAATAACTCCCAATAAGACCAAATAAAACCAGTCTTTTGAGCTTCCTGCTAATACGTCGGCACTAAAAAAAGGCAATAAAATTAAAGCGGCAACACCATTTTGATAAAAAGACACACAGTTGCTAGAGTAGCCATTAATCATTAGTTGACTAATTAGGGTTAAAATAGCAAAGGAGGCACCTGATGCTACTCCCCACAGAGCACCTTGTGTATGTTGGTGTTCAAATGAAAAAGAAGGCATGACTAATAAGATCCCCCCAAAGGCAATAACGGCTAAAACTAAATCCGAAAATAATAAGCGCTCTTTATTAAACCAAGGGGCAAATAAGATGGTAAAAATTGGAAAAGTTGAAAAAGTAAGTACTCCAATTGTAACGCTAGATCGTTGAATAGCCTCAAAAAAAGCAATCCAATGGAAAGCAAGTATACTGCCTAGTATTCCAAAAAACAGCAGATCCTTGACCGTTTTAGGTCTAAATTGCTCAAAGAGAGCTGTTTTAGGTTTAGCAAAAGAATCAAGAGGGAGCGTAGCTCGTTTTTGATTTTGGTAAAGGGTATAAATTGGGCTAACCCCAAGTATAAAAATGGCGCCCAATAAGGCACGTCCCAATACAATACCGCCTGAGGATAACTGAATTAATTTGCCAAATAAGCCAACTGCACCAAATAGTAATACTGCTAGATGTACCTGAAAATAATACTTATACGATTGATTCATAGTTCTAATGCTAAATTTTCTAACTAGAGCAAAAGCAAATAAAAGAACTATTCTTTTAGAATATAGTGTATCTCGCCAAAAAGTTATGGTTGTTTTAAGTATTCAGAGCATTAATTGTGATAGAAATTACTAGTACCTCTTTGGGTTTAGCCCGTAACCGCAGCATTTTAATAAAATAATACATTAAATCTTTACTATTCTTTTTGGATTGCGTATTTTTGTCGTTTAAGTTCTTTAGACTTTTTACTAGATTATAAAAAGAAGATGGCGAATACACCAATTATATACAAAACAAGGGAAGAAATAGAATTGATGCGGCAGAGCGCTCAACTCGTATCTAAAACATTAGGGTTGGTTGCAGAACATATTGAACCAGGAGTAACGACATTAGAGTTGGATAAACTTGCGGAAGAGTTTATTCGGGATAATGGAGGCGTACCTGGCTTTTTGGGCTTGTATGATTTTCCCAATACACTTTGTATGTCTCCCAATGCACAAGTAGTCCATGGAATTCCTACCGATATTCCTTTAGAAAGTGGGGATATTATTTCGGTAGATTGTGGGGTCTTGATGAACGGCTTTTATGGCGATCATGCTTATACCTTTGCCGTAGGAGAAGTAGATCCCAAAATAGAAAAGCTATTGGAGGTGACTAAAAAAAGTCTTTATTTAGGAATAGAACAATGTTGTGTTGGAAATCGTATTGGTGATATAGGTTTTGCCATTCAAAACTATACAGAAAAGCACGGTTATGGCGTGGTCAAAGAGCTAGTTGGACATGGTTTGGGGCGTACGATGCACGAAGAACCACAGGTGCCCAATTATGGTCGTAGAGGTAGAGGAAAAATGTTGAAAAACGGAATGGTTTTGGCAATTGAGCCCATGATTAATATGGGAACGGCTAAAATTAAGCAGTTGTCCGATGGTTGGACGATTCTAACAAGGGATGGCAAGCCTTCTGCTCATTTTGAGCACGATGTAGCTATTGTAGACGGTAAGCCAGATATCCTTTCTACATTTGATTATATTGATGCTGCTTTGGCAAAGAAAAAGGTACAGGCATAGTTTTAAGTAGTTGGGTATTTGACCGAACTACTGTTTTAACAAAAGCCTATGTTAATGATAAAAAAATGCAAAAGCCATTTAGACAATCGTTGTTTAAGTGGCTTTTATATATATTGGGTGTTGTTTATTCATCAAAAAAGCCCTTTTGGGAGTTCATCGTAAAAGGGACACTTTTATATTTTTAATCCAGAGATTTTATTTTGAAAAAAATTGATCAATTAATAGTACGAAGCTTTTTGCCCCCTCTAATAATTTGGACATTGGTGGCGATGTTTATTTTCAATATGCAGTTTCTTTGGAAATATATTGATGATATAATAGGAAAGGGGCTTGATTTGTCTATTATTTTTGAACTTTTGTTCTACCAGTCTTTGGCAATGATTCCGAGAGCGATGGTTTTTGGTGTATTGATTGCTTCTGTCATGACTTTGGGAAATTTAGCAGAACATTATGAACTGGTGACGATGAAATCAGCAGGTTTGTCGCTGTTCCGAGTAATGTTGCCGCTTATCTTTTTTGCCTTTACGTTGGCTGGGGTTTCGTTTCTGTTTTCGGATCAATTAATCCCTGTAACGGCTCTGAAATTTAAATCAACGCTTTATGATATTAGAAAGCAAAAGCCAGCATTGTCTTTTAATGAAGGACAATTCAACGACGATTTTCAGAGCGTTTCCATTTTTGTAGGAAAAAAGGCTCAGAGCGGAAAAGCATTGGAGGAGGTAAAGATATATGACCACACAATGACCGTTGGTTATAAAGGGCAAATCAATGCAAAAAAAGGAAGCCTGTTTTATGCTCGTGATACCCTTGATACGACTATAAAAGTTTCTGAAAAGGATAGTATTGTTCAAAAAGATACTACAATACATCGAAGTTTTTTGGTTGTGAAGCTAGAGAAAGGAACACGTTATGAAGAACTAAATCCAGAGCCCGATCGACCACATGCTTATCCTCATGTTGAGATGAACTTTGATACGTATACTACGTTATTTGATATGAGTGAGTTTGAATTTAATGAAACCAATGAAGATTTATTCAAAGGGCATTATAGTTTGTTAACGACAAAACAGTTGTTAAAGGCGAGAGATTCATTGTACAAAAAACGTGTTGAGCGTTATGTGATGCTTAAGCGAAATGCAGATGCCATGTTTCAATTTAGACGAGAAGGCTTGGCAGAGTTTGACTGTGATACCGTAGAAATAATTCCTACTCGGCATGCGAAACATTATTATGCTCCCATGGTTGTTAATGCTCCTAAAGTAGTTGTAGACAGTTCCATTCAGCATTTTTATGAGTTAATTCCAACCGAAAAACGGGATTATATCTACCAACGTGCCGTTGGTTTTTGTCAAAATATAAAAGATCAGGCAAATGGAGTGCAAAAATATTGCAAGACCAATCAACGAGTACATGCTGAACATGAAAACGAAATCTATCAAAAAATTTCATTTGCTTTAGCTTGTTTGCTCTTTCTTTTTATAGGGGCACCAATGGGAGCGATTATCAGAAAAGGAGGTTTTGGCTGGCCAATATTGGTAGCGTTTATCTTTTTTATGGCATTTTTTGTGTTATTTTTAGTAGGAGAACGATTAGCGACCAGTTTGTCTGTTCCGTGTTGGGTGGGATCATGGCTCCCTAATTTGGTTTTGTTGCCTTTTGGAATTCTGTTGACTCACAAAGCATTGTATGATTCTAGGATTATTAACACAGATAGAATTCTAGTGCTTTTTAGAGCCTTAAAGTCCTTATTTCGCTCCTCATCTTAAACGATTGATTAAAAAGTTATAGTTCTTCGACAAAGAATGTGACAAACTCTAATAAGGGGTAAGCTTTTTACTACTTTAGCTTTGTTACTAGAGGGCACTGTGGTTACAGCGTGATAGAGTTGTCAAAGAACGAAAATTATAAAAACCCTAGGAATGACTAAGAAAGAACAAGAAGAAATAACCTTGAGTAAAGCGGATGCTTCTCTTCAACGTAAGATTGATCATTTTGTCTTAGAAAATCGTGTTTATATTGGTGGCTTTTTGCTGTTGTGGGGAATGGCTTGTTTTTTATTGATGGGATTGGTAAATAAGGGGGAAATTATACTTTATTTTGCTGGAAATAGAAGTGAGGCACAGAATCTATTTTTTATGTTTTGCACCTATATTGGAGAGGGCTATGTTTATGTATTAGCAACTATTGCATTGGTTTTTGTGGGCTATTCTCGCAGTTTAGCGATTTGTGTTAATGCCTTATTGGTATTGGGAGTTAGTCAAGTTTTAAAAACATTTTTTAAGCATGAACGCCCATATCGCTATTTTAATAATTTATTGGAACAGCCAGAGTTGCCGAATTATGTTCCAGATGTTGTTTTATTAGATGGTTGGACGACTAGTTTTCCTTCTGGGCATACCACTTCTTCTTTTGCTTTTTATACCTTGTTAGCCTTTTTTATTCCCAATAAATGGATCAAATTACTCTGCTTGGTTTTAGCCTTTTTAGTCGGATTATCTCGAATGTATTTGGTGCAACATTTTCTCAAAGATGTAACAACGGGAATGTTAACGGGCTTTCTAATTGCTGTAGTTGTTTATTGGGCACATGAGTTACTTTCGCCAGAATTTAAAAGCAAAAAATTTGAATTTAAAAA
Source organism: Aureispira anguillae (assembly GCF_026000115.1). Classification (GTDB taxonomy): domain Bacteria; phylum Bacteroidota; class Bacteroidia; order Chitinophagales; family Saprospiraceae; genus Aureispira; species Aureispira anguillae. The sequence goes on along the minus strand of NZ_AP026867.1, from coordinate 5,370,862 downwards.
GGGTTAAGATTATTTATTCTGGCAAATCTATCTCTTCTAAAAATCCCAATAAATCTAACCTGTCATAATGGACTTCCATCCATTTTTTTCGATGCATTTCAAAGTGAAGAATATCTCCTTCTTGACTGTTGAATAGAAAACCTAATCGAACAGCCACGGCTTGACTCGCTTGATTATTCATTTGGCAATCAATGCACAAAGTCTGAATCGGAAAATGCACAAAAGTCTTAGAAATAAGCAATTGACAAGCCCTTGTAGCGAATCCTTTTCCTCTATAGGTTTTCCCTAGCCAATAAGACAAGGCTACCCGTTGTTGTTGAATGCATCCACTGTGCAAAGCGATTAAACCTATTAGGGCGTTAGTCGTCCACATTTCATAAATATGCGCAGCTAAATAAAAATCTACCTGCGCATTTTTGTTAATGTAGTGCTGAGCATCTTCTATCGTTCTAATCTCTTTCAAATGCGGCATCCAGTATTCTAGTTCTTGACGATTTTCTTGAACTAAACGTAACCATTTAGAAGCGTTCTGAGGTTTTGCTTTTTGGAGATAGAGCATAGCCACTATTGGTCTTTTTTCTGGTCACTTTCGCTATAAATATCATAGGAAGTTTGGTTGGTTATATTGGCCACTTTATTGGCTGCCAATGCCCATGCGGCACCATTTTTAAATTTTGAAAGATCATCTTTATGGACAGGACAGTTATCTAGAAGATAAGAAGCTACATGACCGCAGTTCCATTTCAGAAGGATGTATTTTTTTTCATCAAAACCTTTTCGAGTGTCTTTCATTGCACTCCAGTATGCTTGTAGCTTTTTTCTTTCACCAACTATAACCGTAAATTCATTGTTCCATTCTTCTTTGGGATCTTTGATGCCTTGCCCCTCATTGGGATCAAATGAAAGACTATCCACGAGTTTTTTATTTTCAAAATATCCCAAATAGACATGGGTAGCTACCTCTACAATTAGATTAATATTACTAGAAACAGGTCGTCTTAATACTTTTATTTCATCATATTTCAGGTCTCTTAAGCCATTATTTATTATTTCCTGCATCTCTTTTTCTTGCGTCTCTAGACTTTTTCCCCAAATAAATTCTTTGATTGATTCCATTTTTATGTTTTTAATATAACACGGTACATGCTATAGGAGTAGTTAAAATTTTATTGCTTGTTGTTAGGCTAAAAAAAGCCTAGGAGTTCTTTGAAAAAATAGGCTGTTATGTCGATAATTGATCCAATAACTTTTGAGCGGCTACAAAATCGCCAGCCTCTATTTTCTCATTAATCAATTTTTTTGCTTTAGAAAAAGCAGCATATCGACTTCGCTCTTTTTTCCATCCATCTTTAATTGAATCAACCTTTTCCTCAAATAATTTTAGCTCCTTAGGGAAAGTGGATTTATTTTTGGCAAATTCTTTCCATTTTTTTAGCTGTTCCTCCATATTAGAAATATTGCTATCAATGACACTAGGATCGATCAAATTTCCTTTTTCAAGGTTGGATACAAACTGTTGCAAGTTGCCCAATGCTTTGGTATAGATGCGTTCCTCTTCTGCTTGCATTGCATTTTGGTCTTGCGTTTTTCCTGTTTTGGCTGCTTGGCGTTTCTCAAAAAAAGCATTCCATTTTTGGTAAATTTTTTGCCAAGTTTCACTTGTTTTGTCTAGTACTAATTGTTCAGCTTGGGGGGCAATATCTGTGGTCCAAGACGCACATAAATGCTTGATTCGCTTTAGTATTTGGTTTTGTTTAACGAGCAGTGGCATTTTTTCTTCTTCTGTTTTAACCTTGCTAATGGACTGTTTTATCTTTTCTATGGCTAAATGATACTTTTGTAAATCAGTGCCAATGGTTTGTAAAATTTCCTTTGCAGATTGCTCTACCTCATCCAAAGTCGTCGTTTCACTAGTGGACGTTTCTACGGTATTTAAATCGCTAACTACTTCTAAAAATGTTTTAGGTTTAAAGGATTTGAAAACCTTTTTAAGCGGCTTTAGTAGTGTGTCTTGTGTTAATTTTCCCTTTTCAGGACAGAGTGCAATTTGTACATCAGCTCCAACTTTGACTAATTTGCAAGTACCATAAGAATAAGCTTTCAAATCTATTTTTTTGTCTGCTTTTAGATCTTTTTCCCATGTATTTTTTTGGCCTAGATAAAGTAAAGGTTGATCTTCACTAGGACTGTCTCCTCCCCATGTCAAATGCTGACCGCTAACCAAGACATAGTCACAAAGACCTTTGGCTTTGGGATCTTTTAAGACCGCAATTATTTCTTTCTTTAGTAAGGATTGATAACCACTGTATTTTGTATTCTTGATCGCATCCAATTTTCCTAATTTTGCTTTCATATTTTAGTCTTTTTGGGGTGAAAAATAATAAGGCTAAAATGTTATTTTAATGGCAGCTTTCAAAGGGTATAAATACCTGTTTTTATGAAACAGGTATTTATCTAATGGATCGAAAGAAAAGCGACTTCCCCAAAATAAGAAATCGACATTGAATTGCTTCAATGCCGATTTCTGGATAAGAACTAGTGTTTTATAGTTCTAAACGCTTAGGTATAGCTATATTTATTGTTTGCTTACAATAAGCTTTCTAGTTACTTGTTCTTGTCCAATGTTAAATTGAACCATATAAATACCAGAAGCCAAAGCAGCAGTATTTAGCTCTACGGTTTCAGATTGTACCGTACCCAAGTTTTTGCTTTCAACAACTTGACCAATAGAATTGATGATGTTGATTTGAACCTCAGCTTGTTCTACCAAATCCAACGCTACAAATGCATTATGAGTAGTTGGATTAGGGAATAAGTTAAGGCTAGAAAGGTTAGCAATGGTTTGAACACCAATGAAGTTAATAACCACAGAAGAAGTGTCTGTACAACCATTGGCATCTGTAATTGTCACAACATAAGTACCATTATGTACCAAAGCAGTAGCCGTATCAGTAGTTTGGTTACCAGCAGCAGCATCCCAAGCAAAGGTATAAGAAGGCGTTCCTCCTGTACCAACAGCAACAGCTGTACCATCTCCATTGTCTACGATTGATGCGTTAAGAGCAGTTGGTTCTGTTAGTGTAACACTAGCAGTATCTGTACAACCAATAGAATCGGTAACAATAACAGTATAAGCACCAGCAGGCAAGTTAGGTACAACAGCCGTTGTTGCATTACCTGCATTTGCATCCCATGCATAGTTATAAGCACCAATACCATTAGATGCCATCGCTGTAACTTCTCCTGTAGAATCATTGTTACACAAAATCGTAGCCGTTACACTTGCAGCAGCAGCAGTGTTTGATATAGAAACAGTCATAGCCAACGTATCATTTGTTGCATCAACATCTCCATTCAATGCAGTAGTAACTTGAACAACGGCAACCGTTGTAGAAACAGAGATAGGACCAACAGTGATGGTATCAGACGCATTTCCATTCAACATTAAGATGGTATCCATAACCAATGGAATACCATTAGCAGTGATGGTGTAAGGAATGCTATCGGTATTGTTAGCAGTCATATTGGTAATGATAACAGAACCAGAAACAGTTGCTACATTACAATAAGTAGAATCTAAGTTCAAGAAAGCTGTTACCGCTACATCTTCAACATAAGGAACAACAGAAGCTATTCCACAAGGGAACAACTGATAGCCTTCTGTGTGTGGATTAGAAGAATCAAATTGACCACCCCATCCTGAAATATGGAAAATTCCTGTTGGTGCTGGTTGAGCATACAAGTTGGTCGCATTGTCAACACGTACTAAAATGGTATCGGTACCATTGGTAACATCTACATTAAATCCAGAACCAGAACCAGTCCATTGTGCAGGATCTACTAACCATGCATTTTGGAAGTCTACAAATTTGTTTTCTGTTGCTTCGCTCAACTGACTAACAGTAGTTGGCATTACTAGTGGGTTTCCTGAAGAAACAACAACAATGCTGTCAGGATCAAATTGCAAGTGCCCATTAAATTGACTAACGGTTCCCCATACTTCTAAAGAATCACCTTCTGTAACAGCATAACCGTTTACATCAGCAAAGTCAAATACTTTGATACCAGTATTGTTATATTCAGCAAGGAAGAACTCTAGTCCAGTACCTGCTCTAAAATCAATACAGTGTACAACTCCTCTAATTCTAGCAATTACGCCTAAAGAATCTGCAACACCATTGGTATCAACCGAATTGATTTGGTCGATGTGGTAATAAGGAGGAGGAGGACATTGAACAACATCTGAAATATTCAAGTTGTAAGCCCCTTCGTTACTACTGTATCCTTCTACCAAAATAAAGATGGTATCACCAGGGTTGATAGCCGATGAAGCGGTAACATCAATTACAACCTCAGATCGAGTACTACAATTGTCATCATTGAAAAAGATCTGAGTAGTCGTATCGCTTGCAAAAATACGTAGGTAAGTATCAAAAGCAGAACCACACAAAGAAACGGTCAAAGAATCAGTACATGGAGCAAGAATGTATTGATACCAAACATCTGCACTGGCATTTCCTCTAGAATCCATATAACAAGAATCTGTTTTACCTGTTGTGCTGTATGGAAGGCTAGTTACCATAATCGCATCGTCAGGAGTATCACCAGGAACTAAAGCACAAGGAGTAGCAAAGTTAAATGGTCCAACCCAAGCACTAGAATCACCAGCACCACAAATTGCTCTTACATAAAAGCTATAGTTGGTATTAGAAGCTAGAGCGGTAATGTTCTCAGGGTTGTTTCCAGTAACAACAGCAGTACCAGAACCTTGCGCAAAGCCTTGTGTACCATATTCTACTTGCCAAGAAGTAGCGGTACCATTTTCTGTCCAACCTAAATCAGCAGAAGTAGGAGTAATATTCGTTGCTGTTAAAGCAGAAGGGAATGGACAGTTTGCTAGTGTAGTAAAGTTAAATGGTCCTACCCACAAACTAGAGTCACCACCACCACAAATTGCTCTAACATAAAAATCATAAGAAGTATTATCGGTTAGACCCGTCAAGCTATGTGGGTTGGTTGCTGTAACAACAGCAGTACCAGAACCTTGAGCAAAACCTTGAGCACCATATTCTACCTGCCAAGAAGTAGCGGCACCATTTTCTGTCCAATTTAAATCTACAGTAGTTTGAAGCAAGTTGGCAATACCTAAAGCAGATGGAGCAATACAGAACTGAGGACAACCTCCATTGTTCATACTCACTTCATCAATTAGAATATCATTGTTATAAGCATCACCTGTAGAATTGGTATTGATAATAAATCTTACTTGCGTATTACCTGTAACTGTATAGCTAGAAAGATCATAGCTAAGTGGAGCCCATGCTGGACCTAAGTTTTGTTGGAACGTAGCCAATAGATTCCAAGCAGCACCATCAAAGAATTCGATCATAATGGTGTTGTTGCCTGCATCATTGATGTTGTTACTAAACAAACCAAAGCACAAGTGTGGTGTAGCTAGCCCCGAAATATCAATCAGAGGAGTTGTTAAGGTATCAAATGTTCCAGTAGCACCAGAACCGTCAACCCATGCATAGTTGGTACCTCCACCAGCGGTATAATCACCAGCAACAGCAGCACCATAAGCAGCACTTGTATTAAAGATATAAGCGTCGTTTCCTCTGTCTGTCCAACAGTTGGGCAAACCACCACTAAATGATTCAGTCCATGGGGCAACAATAGCACCACAAGCCGTTTGGAAGTTAAATGGACCAGCCCAAGCACTAGAATCACCAGCACCACAAATCGCTCTAACATAAAATTGATAGTCGCTGCTAGGCATCAAACCTGTTTGGTTATGAGGGTTGCTTCCAGCAAGAGCAGTAGTACCTGTACCTTGTGTAAAGCCTAATGCACCATATTCAATTTGCCAAGAAGTAGCCGTACCATTTTCCGTCCAAGCTAAATCAGCAGTAGTCGTAGTGATATTAGAAGCTGTTAAAGCAGAAGGAGCAGCACAGCTAGCAAGGTTTGTAACTAAAAAGTTATCGATATAAACATTATTGTCTTCGTTAGAAACTGAAGAAGCAGCATAAAAACCAAATTTAACAACACCTGTATAAGCAGATAAGTTGATGACGATGTGGTCACCAGTAGTACTAGGCTCACCACCTGCTAACCAATGTTGTAGGATGTTTGCTTTTTCCCAAGTAGCTCCATTATCAGTAGAAATAACAACTGCAATGGTATCATCAGCCCCTAAGGTACCAGCAGCTGTACTATTCCAATGGGTTAATGCAATATCAAATTCCAATTGATAAGAAGTTGCAGCAGTTCCCAAATCAATGCTAGGGCTAATCAACCACTCATCTCTAGTCGTGCTGTATATTTCCATTCTAGCAGCACCAGTTGTACCTGCATTACTGAAACCGTCATTGGTCCAACTAGAAGTTGTACCCGTTAACGTTGTACTAGTGGCAAGTCTTCCTTGAGCTTCTGACCAACAAGCATCTAAGAACGTAGTAAAGTCTTCAGAATAAGTAGGTGTATAAGATGTTGGACATGGTGTTGTAAGAACAAAAGGTCCTACCCAAGCACTAGAGTCGCCAGCACCACAAATCGCTCTAACATAAAAGTCATAAGAGGTGTTAGCGCTTAAAGCTGCAATGCTCTCAGGATTGTTACTAGTTACGGCAGCAGTACCAGAACCTTGAGTAAAACCTTGTGCACCATATTCTACTTCCCAAGAAGTAGCGGTACCATTTTCTGTCCAAGAAAAATCAACCGAGGTAGAAGTAATATTGGTAGCCGTTAGAGCAGAAGGAGCAGCACAGCTAGCAAGATTTGTTACGACAAAGTTGTCAATAAAAACATCGTTATCTGCATTAGTAGAAGAAGAAGCAGTATAGAAACCAATTTTAACAAGCCCTGTATAAGCGGCTAGATTAATTACAATACGCTCACCAGTATGACTTGGTTCAGAACCTGCTAACCAATGTTGTAGGATATTTGCCTTTTCCCAAGTAGCTCCATTATCGGTAGAGATAACAACAGCGATGGTATCGTCAGCACCTAGTGTTGTTACGGAGGTATTGTTCCAATCTGTTAAAGCAATATCAAATTCTAATTGATAAGAAGTAGCGGCTGTACCAAGATCAATACTTGGGCTAAGCAACCATTCATCGGCAGAAGTGCCATATAGATTGATTTTTGCAGCACCAGTTGATCCTGAATTGGCAAAACCATCAGAAGTCCAGCTAGAACTAGTACCTGATAAGCTTGTGCTAGTCGCTAATCTTCCTTGAGCTTCTGACCAACAAGGATCTAGGAATGTGGTAAAATCTTCGGAATAGGTAGGGGTGACAGGCCCAGGGCAGGGCTGCGCATAAGAAAGCGTACTCAGGAGAAAATACGCTAAAAAAAACATTAAAATTTCTTTCATGTAATTAAAGTAAATTAGTGATAAATAGATTGAAAAATTATTTTTTAGGACAAACAAAATTAACAACTTCTGTGCAGAAGTTCAATCTAAAAATGTAAATATGACAAAGCAAAAAAGGCTCTAAACTTGATTTTTAAAGGGATTGGGTTGATAATGAAAGGGTTGCTTGTTTGTCATTAAGGAGTAATAATATTTCGACAATAATTAAAAAACAATAAACTGTGACAGGGAATTTTTTTGTTTTTTTTGGCTAGTACTTAATGTAAATACTAATATTTTGTTTTTTTTTATGTAAAGACTTGTGTAAACTACAGCATTTAGTTTAGGAGTATTTAATCAGAAAGATACTTCATCGCTTTATTGTATCTAAATAGTCATCTAATAGTAAGGGTATTGTGATTTTTTAAATTTTTCATTTTTAAGCGTGAATAGGAGGGGAGGAGGAGAGAGCGTCAAAAAAAAAGAGGATATTGCAACAGTCGTTACAATATCCTCTTCAATACTTTAGGAGGCAATTGAGATTATAAGCCGTCCGAAATATTTTTATCAATATCTAAAATTGATTGCTCTTTTTGCGCAAAAGTCTTTTGAGACGTAGGAATTTTTGTACGCTCCTTACTGAGTCTGTTAATCTCATCGGCCATAAGGTTTCCTTCCATTAATTGCTGCTGCAAGTTTTGCAGATTACCTGGAGAATAAGGAACGATGATAGAGCTGTTTTTCTCTCCGATTTCCTTGATGGTATCATAGTGTTGGGTGAGCAATACAAATTGCATGATTTCGATAGGAGAAACATCGTTTAAAGTGTTGCTAAAGTCCTCTACAGAGTCTGCAAAACCTTTAATAATAGCTAAACGTTGATCTGCTACCCCCTCTCCCTGCAAACGTTTGGATTCTTTATCAGCTTCTGCATCTTTGATTTTTGCAATTTTACGACCTTCTGCATCTTCAGAGATGGCCTCTTTGTTACGTTTAGCAGCATTAATACGGTTCATAGACTCTTTTACTAAAGCATCAGGGTCAATATCTGTAATCAGGGTTTGTACAATGCTATAACCATATTTTTCCATGTGCTCAGAAAGTTCGGTTTTTACGGCAGTCGCAATATCATCCTTACGAGCAAATACATCGTCTAATTCTAGTTTAGGAACTTCTGCACGAACGGTATCAAAAATGTAAGACGAAATTTGGCTATATGGGTCGTCCAATTCATAAAATGCTTCTCTTACTTTGCTTTTCATAATTTGAACATGAACAGAAACTTGTAACTTAACAAATACATCATCCTTTGTTTTGGTTTCAATGTGAATATCTAACTGTTGAACTTTTAAGTTAACAGTACCAGCAATATTTTCTAGCAGAGGAACACAGAAATTGATTCCTGGATGTAAAATTCGATTAAAGCTACCTAGGCGCTGTACTATTTTTGCTGATTTTTCTTGAACTACCTTGACCGTAGAGAAGAAAAAGAAAAGAAAAATAATGAGCATGGCAATGAAGAATACTGACATAAGTATAGTGTTGTTTGAGAGTGGTTATTAATTAAGATTAACCTGGAAAATATCCAGCCTTTTTGATATTTTTGTACTTAGATATCGATGAATATTGAATCATTGTTGGTATACCTAATATAATAAATAATGTGGAACAGAGGATAAGAGTTCCCGCATAATCATAAAAAAGATGAGAATCATAAGCGTTTTAGTTATATTAAGTTTTTTTTTATGGAACTGCACTTCTTGCGAGAGTAGTCCAAAAGAAGTTTCGGGAGTAGAAATTTATAAAACACGCTGCTTAGTTTGTCATGGAACAGATGGAAAAATGGGAATGAATGGAGCAAAAGATTTGTCTTCTTCTCCATTAAATGTTGCACAACGAATAGAAGTAGTGACCAATGGAAAGAATATTATGCCCAAGTTCAAGGGAATCATGTCTGAAGAAGAGATTAAAGCCGTGGTTGAGTTTACTATGACTTTAAAATAAAATTAGGGTATTTAGATCTTATGCGATTAGTTGCGTTGCTACTATGTGAGCCATTGGTTTTCCCACAAAGTAATGTAATTCTTTAGTTGGGAATTAATAGGGGATTGCTATAATGTGGCAATTTTATAAAGAAATGAATCAAATTATTGTACCCAAATGTATTATCCTGTCTATACTTCTAAATGGATTCAATGGTTGTTTCCGAGTTATCTATGGAGAATGGAAGCAACAACTTCCAAAAAGCTTTTTATTACGTTTGATGATGGTCCAATTCCTATGATAACGCCTTGGGTATTGGAAGAATTAAGACGTTATAATGCTAAAGCAACGTTTTTTTGTGTTGGGGCAAATGTTCAAAAAAATCCCATGATTTACCAACAGTTATTAACAGAAGGGCATAGCGTTGGCAATCATACCTTTAATCATTTAAATGGCTGGACATGTTCTAAAAAAAAATATTTAGAGAATGTTGCTCGTTGCCAAGATGAAATCCAAACGAATTTATTTCGTCCTCCATACGGGCGGCTTAGTTGGAGACAAGCAAGGGCTTTAAAAAAGCAGTATAAAATTGTTATGTGGGATGTCATCGCAGGCGATTTTGACCCTAATATTTCGGGAGAAGATTGTTGGCAAAATATCCTTAAGCATGCTTCCAATGGATCTGTTATTGTACTGCACGATAGTAAAAAAGCTTGGGAACGCCTAAGGTATGTATTGCCCAAATTATTAGCTTATTATAACGAAAGGGGCTTTGTCTTTGAGGCAATTCCCCAGTAAATTAAGGAAGGGCTGCTTTGGTCGGTTTGCGAACTTTGTCTAACAGTAGAATCATAGCAATATAATAAAAAGGCAAACAGGGGATTTTATATCGGGCTAAAGCTCCAAAATTGAAGGAAGTAAATCCTACTGCAAATGCAAAAATAATAGCAAAAATAAGACAGAATAGTATGACGGGGTCGCTTAGAATTGAAATTAAAGTCTTAGAGATTCCCACTTTAAAAAAGACATAGACCGTTAGCCCCAAGGTAAATAAAGCCTCGGCAGCCGAAGGAAGTACAATTATTTTTGTGGCTTCCCATGGATAGGGGCGAAACAAAGCTACATTAACGGCTTTGGGAAAGGTGCTAATGAGCCCCCAAAAGGAGGGATCTAAGGTTCCTAAATCATAACCTGTACCATTGTCTCGTTCGGTACTCAATTTTAACCACCATTGCATTTTTGCAGCTTCCTCCATAAATCCTTCAAAGGTATATTCTGAAAATACAGCTCCTAATTGTTGTATAGCCACAGCGCCCCCTAAGGTGCCTATTCCAAAGAATAGAGGAGTGGCAAGTTTTCGTAAATTATCGTTTTTAATACGCTCTTTAAACATAAAAAAGATCCAAACAACAGTTGCTGGAAAAATGGCGGCAAGTACATAAACCTTGATATTCTTCATCAAATAAATGCCCATTATAATAAAGAAAATAGAACGCAGGATCTTTTTTCTCTTGCTGATGATGCTATAATAAATGCCATTTACAAAAAATCCTAGTGCCCCAATTACAATAGAATCTTTCATAATTCCAGTACTCCAAAACCACATAGAAGGCAAGAATAAAACAGCCAATGCTAGTGGCCAATGCAAATGTGGGCTTATATCATAAAAGACCCGATACAAGGCCCAACAGCCTAAAAAACTAAAAACAGTTAAAGCAAAGGAAGTACCAATATAAGAACCCAAGCCTATGGGGCTAACAATACCTGCTAGTCGAATAACCATGGCTTCTTTGGGGTGCATAAAGAAACCTCGTAACGTAACGGAATTATAGGTGTTAAGGGACCATTTGTGATAATCTACAGCTAAAATTTCATAAGCTGTTTGAGGGCTGTTAAGCAAGGCGTTATAAATGTCTCTAGCACCAAAAAAATAAAAAAAAGTGTCGCCATATCCATAATAATATTGATACATTAAGGCCGTCAAAACAGCTCCTAATAGACGCAAGCCTAAAGCGGGTAAAAAATATTTCTTTAGGATACTATTTTTGTATTTTCTATTTCTGTAGAAATAAAAAATTAGAAACCACATTATTAAAAAGAAGGGTAATAATATGAAGTCTTTCGTAAAAAGTATTTGCCACACAAGTAAAAACATACTGGATAAAGCTGTATTTTGTGTCCGAAGGTTTGTAGAATGTTAAGCCACAAAGATAAGTAAATATTATCCACTAAACATTAACTTTTAGAAGTTCATCAATTTTTTAAATTTTTGGCAAAAACTAAAAAAGAACTAAAAAGATTTAACCTCAATCATTATAATGCATTTTAGTTGGCATTTACAACAAAAAAACAAATGAGTCTAGGGACAAAGAAACTGAAAATTGGTATCGTGCTTAATACCGCTTGGAATATTTATAATTTTAGATTGGGATTGGTCAAAGCATTTTTAGCGGCAGGGCATGAAGTTTTTGCCATAGCTCCAGTTGATGATTTTGTAGAAAAAATCAAAGCCACAGGCTGCCACTTTGTTCCTATTGTACATTTGAGCAGAAAGGGAGTAAATCCTGTACAAGATTTAAAATTTACTTATGAATTGTACAAAATTTATAAAAATAAGCAACTGGATCTTGTCTTGCAGTATACTATAAAACCTAATATTTATGGTTGCTTTGCTGCAAGGATGGCAAAAGTTAAGACGATTTCAACAGTAACTGGATTGGGCTATAGTTTTTTGACAGAGGGAATTGTTAACAAAGTCGTCAAAAAGTTATACAAGACTGCATTTAAATCTGCTAATTGCGTCGCTTTTCAAAACCAAGACGATCAAGCTTTATTTGAGCGATTGGGGCTTTGTCCTGCAACAAAAACAGCTTTGATTAAAGGTTCTGGAATTAATACTTCTTATTTTAAACCCTTGCCCAAAACAAAAGAAACAACCAAGCTAGTTTATTTATTTGTTGGGCGTTTGTTGTACGACAAAGGAGTGAGAGAGTTGTTTGAGGCTGCCCAACAAGTCAAAAAGAAATATGCTGCCGTAGAAATTTGGGTAGTAGGAGGAATAGACGAAGGAAACCCCTCGGCAGTAGATCGAAAATTAGTAGAAGAACAGCATAGTAATGGGATCATCAACTATTTAGGTTTATCTTCTGATGTGCGATCGATTATGCAGAATGCCGATGTTGTTTTACTGCCATCTTATCGAGAGGGACTTCCACGAGTTATGCTAGAAAGTTTGGCAATGGGCAAACCTGTTATTACTACGCAAACAGCAGGCTGTCGAGAAACGGTTGTCGAAGGAGAAAATGGGTACCTAGTTCCAATCAAAAATGCCGAAGCTTTAGCCGATGCCATGATTAAAATGTATCAATTGAGTGACGAACAACGACAAAAAATGGGAGCAAATGGTCGTCAAATGGCCTTGAAGGAATTTGACGAACAAGCTATTATTGCACGTTATTTTGAAGAAATCAACCAGCTATTCTAAAATTGAATTTGGATTTGAGGTAGCCGCTCTTCTATTTTTTGAAGCAATTGATGGTTGTCTCGTAGGTTATAATTGTCTGTTAGGATCAATTGCTCTAAGTTGGTTAACTTAGTAAGTAATTTGAAAGAAATGGTATGCAATTGATGATTATGAGACAAATCTAATACCGTCAAGTTCTCTAATTCAAAAACAGCTGGAGGAACACTTGTTAAGCCAATATGAGCAAGAGATAGCTTATTGTTCTGAACCAGTTGTTGTAATAGGGAAGTGCTTTTTTCTAGCGGTAGTGCCGTTAGAAGGTAGGTAATTCCTTTTTGATACCTATTATAAGCGTGCCAAGCAATTTTTAGGCAATCTAACTCAGTTTGTTTTTCTAATCTTTTGAGTTTGCGCTTAAGGCTGATTTCAGAACTGTATTTAGAAAAAAGATACTCATCTTTTTTTAATCGATCCACTAACTGAATGGAGCCATATTGACGAAATAGTCGTTGCGTTTCTCGTTGGATAGCAAGGTTTTCTGTTTGTTGGTGAGCGATGAATAACTCTGTTAACAATACTTTGGGAAAACCTCCTTGCTTGAATAATTCTAATGCGAGTAAAATATTTTCGTCTTGACCACTCAAAAGCAATTGCGCAACCTGTTCTGTTTGCGCTGTATTTTCGTCTGAATCATCGACTAGGTACTGTTCTGAATGTTGATTGATGAAAGCTAGAACATATTGCTCAGATAAGATGGGAATATTTTTTAGCAATGCTTTTTCGTAAGCAGCATTTGATAATTGCCCAAGTAATAAATGGGTGGTTTGCTCAGTAATTTTAGCACTGTACTTGATGTTTAATGCTTTTAATTTTTTTTGCAACTCCTTTTTATTAATTCCCAGTTTTCCCGCAACAGCAATGACGGCATTTTCTTTTAATGGAGTCAGAGGATTTTTTCCCCATCTATTGTTGTAATATTCTAAGGCTTTGAGTCGAATGGTTTCTAATAACTTAACATCCGTAACTTTTAAGATTTGTTCCTTGGTTGCCAAACGATCTAATTTGGATGCATTATCTGCCAATAAGTTCATTAAAATAACCCTAAATGACCAGTCAAAATTATTTTTTCGACAGATGTTTAATAGGTTATAAAAGTATTTTTTCTCTAAAACAGAGTGACTATAGAGGTAAGGGATTTGTTCACAAAAAGCAGGATGTTTTTTTATTAACTGATTGTAGTGCTTTTTGGGTAAGGCTAAAATCTGTAAGTTCTTGTGTTTGGTAAGTTCAACAGGAAAAGTAGCTAATTTGGCATTTAGTAGGTTGAGGTATTTTAAGGTTTTTATATCGTTTAACAGAAGCCACCCTTGAAAATTTTTGTCAAATTTAGTATGGTTGAGATCTAGTTCTTCGAGGAGCGGAAGTTCCACTAAAGAACTTGGAAAGTTGGCAATAAAATGCTCTTGTAACCCTAAGGTTTTCAAATTTTTTAGTTGACCAATAGAAGGCAAAATTTGATCAAAATCAACCCCCTTGAACACTAAGGTGTGCAATTTGGGAAGTTGGAGAATGGCTTTCGGAATGGTTACATTAAAATAACTTTCTAAAAAATAGAGCTCTTCTAGATTCGTACACTTGCTAATTAAATTGCCGAAACGATTCGATTTATAATAACTGTTTGTGCGGATACAAACGATTTCTTCATAATCTTCAATGGTTTCTAAGTCATCAATGCTATATAATGTGATTCGCTGCTTCATGTATGAGAAATAAAAGCTCTTTTTCAAAAAAAAGTGCCGAAACCCCATAGAGTCTCGGCACTTAACCAATTTAGTTATATCAAAGACTATTTCTTAGTAGCCTTCTTTTTCTTTTTTACAGTGATAATCATTTTGTCGTCCTCACCCAAGGTTGCAACCAAAACCGCACCTTCTTCTAAGGTTTGCTGATTGTTAAGGATGAATTCAGCCAATGGATCTTCCAAATATTTTTGAATGGCTCTATTGAGTGGTCTTGCTCCAAATTGAGGATCATAACCTTTTTCTGCCAAGAAAGTTTTTGCTTTCTCATCCAATTCTAGGTTATAACCTAGTTCTTGGATACGACCAAATAAATCCTTTAAAGTAATATCAATAATACGGAAAATATCATCTTGATCCAAGCTATTGAAGACAATAACATCATCAATTCTATTTAAGAATTCAGGAGAAAAAGTACGTTTTAATGCTCCTTGGATAACACTTTTGGCATTGGTATCGGTGTCTTCCTTACGAGCTTGAGTAGCAAAACCAACTCCTTGCCCAAAATCTTTGAGGCGACGAGCACCTACATTAGAAGTCATAATAATCAACGTGTTCTTAAAGTCTACTTTTCTACCCAAACCATCTGTTAGTTGTCCATCATCCAAGACTTGCAATAAGATATTAAAGATGTCAGGATGTGCTTTTTCAATTTCATCCAGCAAAATAACAGAGTAAGGTTTACGACGGACTTTTTCTGTTAGTTGTCCACCTTCTTCGTAACCTACATAGCCAGGAGGCGCACCAATCAAACGACTTACTGCGAATTTCTCCATGTATTCACTCATGTCAATACGAATTAGAGAATCTTCAGAAGTAAATAGTTGACGAGCCAATACTTTTGCCAATTCTGTCTTTCCAACACCAGTAGGTCCCAAGAAAATAAATGTGCCAATTGGTTTGTTTGGATCTTTTAGACCAACACGATTACGTTGAATGGCTTTGGTTACCTTCAAAATGGCTTCATCTTGACCAATAACTTCTCCTTGAAGATCCGTTGTCATGCTCAAGAGTTTGTGGCTTTCATTTTCAGCAACACTACTAACAGGAATACCCGTCATCATAGAAACTACTTCAGCAATATCAGCTTCACCGACAGGATAACGTTTGGTTTTAGCTTCTTCATCCCATTGTTTTTTTGCTTGTTCCAATTGGCGAATTAGCTTAGACTCCTTATCTCTATAATTGGCTGCTTTTTCGTACTCTTGGTCACGAACAGCTTGATTTTTATGCTCTTTAGTTTGTTCAATTTCATCTTCTAATTGAACAATGTGCTTAGGAACATGAATATTTTTGAGGTGAACACGAGCCCCAACCTCATCCATTACATCAATTGCTTTGTCTGGCAAAAAGCGATCAGAGATATAACGATCACTCAATTTTACACAGGCCTCTATGGCATCATCAGAATATAAGACATGATGAAACTCTTCATATTTCTCCTTAATATTACGCAAGATATGTACAGCCTCTTCAGGAGTTGGAGGATCAATCACTACTTTTTGGAAACGACGATCTAGCGCACCATCTTTCTCAATGTATTGACGATATTCATCAAGTGTAGAAGCACCGATACATTGAAGTTCGCCACGAGCCAAAGCAGGTTTAAAGATGTTGGAGGCATCCAAGGATCCTGTTGCACCACCAGCACCAACAATGGTGTGAATTTCATCAATAAACAAAATGACATCACGAGATTTTTCCAACTCTGTCATAATTGCTTTCATACGCTCTTCAAACTGTCCACGATATTTAGTACCTGCCACCAAGGCTGCCAAATCCAACATAACAATGCGTTTGTTGAATAAGGTACGAGAAACTTTACGCTGGTAAATACGTAGCGCAAGACCCTCAACCACAGCTGTTTTACCAACACCAGGTTCCCCAATAAGAATTGGGTTGTTTTTCTTGCGTCGAGAAAGAATCTGAGAAACTCGCTCAATTTCTACTTCTCGACCAATAATTGGATCTAATTTATCTTCTTCTGCTAATTTTGAAATATCTCTGCCAAAATTATCTAATACTGGTGTATGAGATTTTCCTTTGCCACGACTTCTCGATTGAGAGCCACTATCACCTCCTCTTGCATCGTCTTCGTCCTCAAATTCATCGGGCAAGTCAGCAGTGATGTCAGGATTGATTTCTGTTCCTACAAACTCTAATTCTGTTTTGAATACCTCATAAGAAACATCAAATTGGGACAAAACACGAGCAGCCAAATTGTCCTTATGCTTAAGAACAGATAACAAGATGTGTTCTGTGCCTATGATTTCACTTTTGAGTAATTTGGCCTCCAAGAAAGTTACTTTTAATACTTTTTCGGCTTGTTTAGTTAATGGTAAGTTTCCTATATTATAAGAAGTAGGAAGAGTATTTGTATTTTGATTAATAGAATCTTCAACAGCTTTGCTTAAATGATGAGAATCAATATTAAGAGATTCTAAGACACGTACAGCTAGGCTAGTTGGCTCTTTTAGGACTCCTAATAAAAGATGCTCTGTACCTATGTAATCATGACCAAACTTAAGAGCTTCTTCTCGACTGTGTGAGATGATCTCTTTTACTTTGGGAGAAAATCTGTTGTTAGGCATATTTTTAGTTTATGGATTGCTAGACTTACAATCGCCTAGTAAATAGTTTTAGATTTATGGATATAATTTTTTAACAAGAACAATAATTACCCCTAAAAAGTTCTAGTTTGTTCCTTGCTAAGAAAGGTAGATAATATTTTCAAAAAAGGAAAATTTTTGATTTTTTTTTGTCTTCCTTTTGTTATTATTATTATTTATCTATATAGAATTGTTTTGCCAAATTTTCCTTTTTAGAATGGAAGAACTTCTACTTTTAATTCTTGACGAAAATAGTGCCAAGCTAATTTTGTATTTTTTGTAGAAAATTGATTACTTTAGCCAATAACTTATTTTTTTAATCATAAAGGGAAGAACTAACTTATTTTGTGTGTAAGTTTATTTTGTTGACTTTCAGTTTGTTTTGTGTTTTGTCAAACTTCAAGTGCTAACTGGATATTTAATGAGCTAACTACTTTTTGAGGAATGCAAAAAGGTATAAAATAAGATAAAAAAAGGGAATGCTTCTCTAATTGATAGAAAATAAAAATTTCATTACATTAATTTTGATCATGAAATACCAAACTTTATGAAATATTCTGTTGATAAGAAAGAAGATTATGCGGTTTTGACTCTTGGAGAAGAAAATTTGAACTCTCTAAAGGCTCCTGACTTGAAGGCAGAACTTATTGTGTTACATAATGCTGGAATCAAAAATTTAATTATGGACTTGTCTAATACTAAATTTGTTGATTCATCTGGATTAAGTGCCATATTGACAGGAAATCGTCTTTGGGCAGAATCAAAAAATGCTTTTGTGCTGACAGGTTTGGTGCATCCTAGCGTAAAAATGCTGATTACAATCTCTAGATTGGATAGTGTATTAACCATTAAAGAAACCTTGAGTGATGCAATCAAATATGTTATGATGGCAACCTTCAAGAATGAATTAGGGGGAGAGTCTGAAGCAACTGACGAGGACGAGTAAGTCTAATCATATACTAGTAAATAACATAGAGCATCCCGAATTTTTATAAAGACCTGCATTTATACCATCGCCTATACCAACAACTATTCTGTATTTGTGATTGTATTTAATGTCCTCATCTGGAACCTTAAAACGTTGTTTTGAGCCTTTAATATGAGGAATGATTGTTAGAGCAATTGTTTAAGGACTTTTTGAATTCGGGATGCTTTTTTTAGCATCGCTCTTAGATAAATCAACCAAAAACATAAAATGGCTTTTGAACTCACAATACTTGGTTCTAACTCTGCCGTGCCTGCTTATGGACGGCACCTGTCCGCTCAGGTTGTAACCCTAGGAAGTGAGTCGTTTTTGATTGATTGTGGGGAAGGTACCCAAATGCAGATGATGAAATATCAGATCAAGATGCATAAAATCAATCGAATTTTTATCAGTCATTTGCATGGCGATCACATCTTTGGGCTTATAGGTTTATTGATGACTTATGGGCTAAATGGTCGAGAGAAACCACTGCATATCTATAGTCCCAAGGGCTTACAACCCATTCTTAATATTCAGTTGCAACGACCCTTAACTTATCCGTTGCATTTTCACACCACTGATCCTGAAAAATTTGCATTACTTTTTGAAAATGAAACCGCTGAGGTTTATTCCATCCCATTGGTTCATGGAGTGCCTTGTCATGGTTTTTTGTTTGCAGAAAAGCAGGCAGCAGCAAATATGCGCAAGGATAAAATTAAAGAATATAAGATTCCCTATCAGCAAATTCCTGCAATAAAAGCAGGAGCAGATTATGTAACAGAAACAGGTTTAGTTATTCCTCATTCCGAATTGACCCTGCCTGCTGCTGCTCCCTGTAAATTTGCTTACTGTTCAGATACGATGTATTCCGAAGCAATTGTTCCTTTGATAGAAGGAGTTGACCTGCTCTATCATGAGGCTACCTTTATGCATGATTTATTACACCAAGCTCAAAGTAGAATGCATTCCACTGCTTATCAAGCGGCATCCATTGCTAAACAAGCAAATGTAAAACGTTTGATTATTGGACATTTCTCTTCTAGATATCAAGATTTAACCCCCTTAAAAAAAGAAGCACAAACTGTTTTTAAAGCCACTTCTTTAGCAATAGAAGGGGAGAAAATCAAAGTTAAAAACTAATTGCCATATCGTTTTTCTAAATCACCCATGATTTTGTGAATTTCTTCAGGGTTGTTGACAATTTCTTTTGCCATATTGAGTAAGACGGTGTAATCGATTTCAAGTAAAATCTTTTTGATAGCGGCATCCGTTTGTGCCAATTTTAGAACCGCAGTTAGCCCATATTTAGCATAAAAATAAAAACCTACACAGGTGGCAACTCCTAGTTGGTCATTGGTGTTTAGGTCGGCTTCAAATTGTGGATAACACTCATTTGTCAATTTATTAAATTGCTCATCGTATTTTTCCCATTGATCCGCTGGAATTGTTCCATTTTTTTGTTCCGCTCGGATTTCTTCTACAAAAGCATAAAAGTTATTTATAAATGTGTCTTTATCTCCGCCACAACTGATAAAGTTGGAACAGCTGGCAACCATTAATAAATAACAACTAACGAATAGGTAAGTGCAAATTGATGTAATAGAACGCATAAGAATAGTTAAGTGAAATATTTTTTAAAGAATAAACGGTACACGACGTTGCCCTAAAAAGCGATAGAGCTATAAGCATTGTCTACAATGGTTGAAATACTACTGCAATTAGTACATTTTCAGATGCTTTTTAGTAAGAACGCAGTGCAGTACGTTTTGGTACTAAAATTAAAATAATATTTGTTTGAATCTAAGGTTTGTAGTTTTTTTAGGCGATTGTGCGCATAAAAAATTAGTTTTTTAACAATAAATAGGTTACCTCTATCAATCTATTTCCATCAAAGGGATAACAGTATGAATATACTATTTTTTATAAAACCTTTGGACAGGAAACAACGGGGCATATACTCATCAGATTAAACCTAAAAAAGGTTAAGAAAAAAAATTGTTAAGCTTTATTCTCAGTATTTTATTAGATGATTTGATGCTTCTTATTTTATAAAAAAAAACAAGGCAAAAAACTAAATGCCAAAACACCAGTTCAAATTAGAAGAATCTGCTAATTTGTTTTATTTTTGTTCCTTAGCATGCATAGAAAATTATAGAGATATATGAAAAAGAAATTTACGTTATCGCATTGTTGTAAATTC
Source organism: Aureispira anguillae (assembly GCF_026000115.1). GTDB lineage: Bacteria > Bacteroidota > Bacteroidia > Chitinophagales > Saprospiraceae > Aureispira > Aureispira anguillae. Next base: position 5,350,487 of record NZ_AP026867.1, on the reverse strand, counting down.
TTTGCGATTGTTCTAATGATATTAGGTTATCATAGCCTTGAAGCTCAGACTACTAATAGTCAAAGGACAACGTCAAAGTGTTACTCGGGACCTACTTTGAGCTTTTCTAATACTTCAGGAACTTTACTGCCTGCTGTAAACTTTCCCGTTGGGACAGGAGCAGGGCAGATACCAGCCAATCATAGGGTGGTTGATGTAATTGTAGAGATTGTTTGGTCTAAAACAGACGATGGTTCTTGTACTTCTATTACTGGAGGTTTGGCAGATTTAAGCCATGTAGGGTTTCAAATTGCTGGACCTGTTGGAGGAGCACGTTATTTGGCGGCTTCTGCGGCAACGGCTGCTTTTCCGACTGTACCAACAACCAATACTTTTACAGGAACCTTTCCAGGAGGTACACCTGGTATCGTTCAAGATACCATTGTATTCCGAGATGGTTATTCTTCTACCTTGCCTGTTTCTCCAACGGGGTTGGACACGATAGCCCCCAATAATGATTCTCTAAATTTCTATTGCAACATGGCACCTCATGGCAACTGGTCGGTAGGTGCTATAGACGATCTTCCTGGGGCTGGATCTCCAAGTTTGTGTATTCAGTCTTATTGTATTACGCTAATAACATGCGATCCAACGAGCTTGTCGGCTACTTGTGAAGCTTTTCCTACTGTAACATTAGATGCAGCAGGAGTGCATGTATTTGAATTTGCAGATTTAGATAGTTTGAGCGATGTTTCTTGTATAACAAAGAGCATCACTTTTGCACCTGCAACAGCCACTTGTGCAAATTTGGCGGCACCACTTCCTGTAACGATGACAATTCGTGACCATCTAAATAATGTCTCATCTTGTATGAGTACAGTTACAGTAGTTGATAATACACCTCCTGTAATTCCATATTGTTCTCAACCATTTGGGACAATTTATGGCAATCATTATTTGAATACAGCGGGTGTAGATACGTTCTTTGCAAATACTATGTTTATGACGGACAATTGTGGTCCAATCACAAAACAAGTACGAAATATCACACCTGGTAGTCCTTGGCAATCTTACATTGAGTTTGATTGTGTAACGGGATTCCAACAATTTTTTGTAAAAGGAGAAGATGGCAATGGAAATGCAGATTCTTGTAGAGTTATTGTACAAGTCTTTGATACCATCGCCCCAACTGCTGTTTGTGGGCAAGATACTGCCTATGTAGGAAATGGTCCTTTTACGATGCCTGCTATCAATTTGGACAATGGAAGTTTTGATGTTTGTCCACCGATTGCTGGACGATGGGTTGATGTACATACTGGTCCTGATCCTGTTTATACCTGTGCAGATATAGGATCGGATACTGTTATGTTGATTGTTTCAGATAATTCTGGCAATTTGGATACCTGCCACAATGCAGTAGTTATTGTTTTAGATACTACAGCACCTACTGCAATTTGTCAAAACGTTACCGTGTACCTTAATGCGACAGGAACAGGAACGTTATTAGCTTCAGAAGTAGACAACAACTCTGTAGATATTTGTTCTGTAGATAGCCTTGATATTAATGGAGTAGCAAGTGTTTCTTATAATTGTTCTCATATAGGAACAACACAAAATGTTACACTACATGTATTTGATGCAAGTGGAAATGTAGATTCTTGTGTATCTACAGTGACCGTATTAGATACCTTTCCTCCAACAGCTATTTGTAGAAACTTTACAATTTATGTTGATGGAACAGGGGCTGCAACGCTACAAGCAGATAGTCTAAACAATAATAGTGTGGATGTTTGTACGGGAAACAACCTAAATTTCTTAATTAATGGTAGCTCCACAGCTAATTTTGACTGTACAAATACCCTTAGTAATCCTAATACAGTAACCTTAACGGTGCAAGATAGTTATGGGAATGGAAGTACTTGTGCAGCTAATGTAACAGTACTAGATACAATTGATCCTGTTGCAAATTGTGCTTCTCCTACTGTTTATTTGAATAATGCAGGTTTGGCTACAGTAACTTCTACACAATTAAGTATGGGAAGCTCGGACAACTGTAGTGTTGTTGATAGCTTTGTTAATGTGGTAGGAATTTCATCTGCGAACTTTACTTGTTCAGCTATCTTTACCCCTCAACCAACAACGCTCATTATACAAGATGCTGCGGGGAATACAGGAAGCTGTAATACAACAGTAACAGTAGTAGATACTGTTAATCCTACAGCACTTTGTGAAGCTAGTTATACAACAACACTTAATGCACTTGGTTTGGCTACTGTAACACCATCTAATATTGATTCTGCTAGTACCGATAACTGTGGATTAGTAGAATATTTGATTAATGGATCTAGTGTTCAAACGTACACCTGTGCGGATGTAGGTTCTTTAGGGGCTGTATTGACAGTAAGAGATTCTTCAGGGAATATCGCTACTTGTCCAACGACGATTAATGTAGTTGATAATAGCCCTCCAACAGCTTCTTGCCAAATCACAAATGTTTATTTAGGAGCTTCTGGTACGGTAGCAATTACACCTAATACCGTCTTGGCTTTTCCTGCTACCAATGATAATTGTGGAACCATTACGACTACCTTCCAAGGAGGTGGTTCTAATATTATATACAATTGTGATAGTATTGGACCTCGTACGGTAAATGTTGTTGTTACAGATGCTTCATCAAATACATCAACTTGTCAAACAACCGTAACCGTTTTAGATACGATTTCACCAACAGCTAGCTGTCGTCCTGTGCCATATCCAGTACAACTAGATGCTTCAGGAAATGGTTTTGTTGTTCCTTTGAACGTCAATAATGGTAGTTCTGATATTTGTGGAGTGGATACGATGCTAGTCAATGGAGTTGATTCATTCTTTTATACTTGTGCAAGTCTTGGTAATACAGCTGTTACTTTATCTGTATTAGATCAATCTGGAAATCAAAGTACTTGTATTGCAAATGTTGTTGTTGAAGATAATCTTGATCCTACAGCACTTTGCCACGATACAACACTTTATTTAAATGCGGCAGGTGTGGTTACTGTATTCCCTGCTGATATAGATGCAGGAAGTTCTGATAATTGTACCTTTACTCGTCGAATTAATAACTTACCATCTGTTACTTATAATTGTAATCAAGTAGGAGTAAACACTGCACAATTGCTTATTATAGATGGTGCTGGTAATTTGGCACAATGTTCTGCTAATATAACAGTACTGGATACCATAACACCAGTTGCCAACTGTATAGGACCTAATGTACGTACTGTTTATTTAGATAATACTTGTTTTGCCTCGGTTCCAGCGTCTACATTTGATAATGGTAGTACCGATAACTGTAGTGGCTCATTAACATTTAGAGTAGGAGGTTTACCAAATGCTACCTTTACTTCTGCAAATTTAGCCACCAACCCTAATCCACTTGTTTTAACCGTTTGTGATGGCTCTAACAATTGTTCTACTTGTAATACAACGGTTATTGTAAGAGATAGTACCCCTCCTTCTATGGTTTGTCGTCCTGATACGGTACAATTAGATGGTACAGGAAACGCTATTGTTGTTCCTAATAATATTAATGGAGGAAGTTCTGATAACTGTAATGTACCAACGTATACTATTAATGGAGGACCATTTGTAAATATGACTTGTGCTGACTTAGGATCGAATAATGTGACCTTAGTTGGTATGGATCAAAGTGGTAACTCAGATTCTTGTACAACAACAGTATTTGTAGAAGATGTAACAGCTCCTAATGCTTCTTGTAATGGAATGGTGACCTTGATCTTAGATGCTTTTACTAGCACAGGGACATTATTGACGACGGATGTAGATAACGGAAGTACGGATAACTGTAATATTGTTAATTATACACTTTCTAGATCTGTTTTCTCTTGTGGAGATATTCCTAACAATACACATACTGTAACAATGGTTGTAACAGACCAGAGTGGGAATAGAGATTCATGTACTACTTTAGTTACAGTTGCCGATACGGTTGCTCCTGTAGCAAATTGTATTACAACACCATTAGATTTATACTTAGTAGGATCAACGGTTTCAACGACAGCCGCAGCAATTAATAACGGAAGTACGGATAATTGTGCCATTGACAATATAAGTTTAAGCCAATCGACATTTAACTGTACAAATATTGGTACCAATGTAGTTACATTGACAGTAACGGATTCAAGTAATAATTCAGGATTTTGTAATGCTATTGTAAATGTTTCTGATACCTTAAGTCCAACGCCATTCTGTTCTAATCCAACAGTAACATTGGATGCGAATGGAAATGTAAGAGTAGCTGCAACGGATTTAGCTCCTGGTAGTTTTGATAATTGTTCTATAGATACTATGTTGGTCAATGGGCAAGATTCAATTACACTTACTTGTGCTAATTTAGGAACTCCTGTTATTGCAACCGTGTTTATGAGAGATCCAAGTGGTAATACCGCAAATTGTTCTTCAACAATTACAGTAGTTGATAATGTAAACCCAACTGCAAATTGTATAGGAACCGTTGTCCAATTGGTTTTGGATACCGCAGGAATTGCTGTATTGTCTCCTGTAGATATAAATGCAGGAAGCACAGATAATTGTACGATTACAAGTATGGTGCTTTCACAAGATACATTCAATTGTTCTAATATTGGAAATAACCCTAACAACGTAACCTTAACAGTAACAGATCAGAGTAATAATTCAGATAACTGTATAGCACAGGTAAATATTACAGATACCATTCGACCAGTAATGGCTTGTCAGCCAGTAACTGTTAATATCCATTTGAGTGCTGGGGGAGTTGCTCCTGTTTCTGCTTCTATGTTTGATGCAGGAACGGCAGATGCTTGTGGAATTGCTAACTTAAGTTTTACAGGTGCTCCTAACTTAGTAACTTGTGCGCATGTTGGTACACACCCTATTACCTTAATTGCTACCGATGCGAATGGAAATATGGATTCTTGTATTACAACATTGACCGTACTAGATACCGTTTCGCCAACAATTACTTGTAATAATATTACAGTTGATTTAAATGGTTTTGGAAATGCCACTATAGATTCTTCTAATACTAGTTTATATACCGTTGTAGATGCTTGTGGAGTAAGTACATTAACGTTAAATGGTAGTAATGTTGTTAATTATACTTGTGCAGATGTTGGGTTAGATACGGTTGTTTTAACAGCTACCGATGTTAGTGGCAATACGGCTTCTTGTAATGCTGTTATTACCGTTAGAGATGTTACCCCTCCTTCTGTAACTTGTGCGATTACCACCCAATATTTGGATACCAATGGCGTTTTGGCAGTAGATCCTACTTGGATTACAGCCAATATTATTGAGGCTTGTGGAGTGGATACAGCTTATACAAGTCCTGATACATTGACTTGTGCGAATGTTGGACCATTCAATACTGTAACATTGACGGTTGTAGATATAAACGGAAACTCAAGTAGTTGTAATGGTAATATAGAAGTAGTAGATACCGTTCCTCCTACAATGGTATGTAGAGATACAACCGTTTGTGTTAGTGGTGGTTTTGTAAATGTTATAGCGGCTGATGTTGATGGAGGTACCACAGATGCTTGTGGTTTATCAGCAATACAGACGATTAATGGAACCAATAACATTATTTATACTTGTGCTGATTTGGGCGTTCAGACTGTAACGTTACTAAGACAAGATATAAATGGAAATTCTGCTACTTGTACTGCAAATGTGACGGTACGGGATTGTACGGCTCCTACAGCTGTTTGTAAAACCAATTACGTTGCACAAGTAGGGGCGAATGGTTTTGCGACAGTGCATGCTATTGATTTGGATTTTGGAAGTACAGATGACTGTAATATAGATTCAACGACCTTTAGAATTGATGGACAGGATAGTTTGACGTATAGCTGTAATTTTATAGGAACCCCAATGACGGTTATGTTTACCGTTTCGGATTTTTCTGGTAACACCGATACTTGTATTTCTACGATCACAATACAAGATACTGTTAGTCCTATTGCTCGTTGTGGTAGTTCTATCAATGCAGTTCTTTCTGCTTCAACTGGACAATTTGTTGTTCCTGCTTTCAATTTAAACAGTACCATAAATACCAGTACAGATAACTGTGGAATCGCTACCTTTTTAATTAATGGGCAAGCACAAGCTACCTATGATTGTTCTATGTTAGGAGCAAATACTGCTGTATTGAGAGTTGTAGATCAAAGTGGAAATTTTGATACTTGTCATGCTACTGTAAATGTACAGGACATTACACCTCCAACGGCAACTTGTCAATTTACAACAAACCTAACATTAGATTCTACGGGATCCGTTTCATTGTTAGCAAACAATTTGATCGTTTCCTCTTCAGATAACTGTGGTATTAGTTCAATACAGGGCAACGGTCAAGATACTTTGATATTTACTTGTGACAGTATTGGCAACAACCAAATATCAGTTGTCGTAACCGATTCTTCAGGAAATACATTTACTTGTAATGCTATTGTTAATGTGACCGATAATATTAATCCTACGGCAATTTGTCCTACCAACCCTGTTCCTGCTTATTTGAATGATAATAGTATTGTTTGGGTAACAGCAGCAGCTATAGATAGTGCTAGTTTTGACAATTGCCAAATTATAGATTATCAGATAAACGGTACCGATTCTGTTTTGTACAATTGTGGTCAGATCGGTTCTTACCCATCAGCAACCTTAACGGTAATTGACTCATCCAATAATAGCAGTACTTGTATCGTTGACATCGACGTATTGGATACAATTCCTCCTGTTGCTCAATGTAGTAGTATAACGGTTACTTTAAGCCCAGCTGGAATAGCCTATGTTGGAGCATCAGATATCGATAGTTTGAGTTCAGATAACTGTGGCATTCGTGAATACTTAATCAATAATCAATTACAAGATACCTTTGATTGTTCAAATGTAGGAATCACCAATACGGTTGTATTAACGGTAATTGACCAATATAACAATGCTAGTTTCTGTGCGACAAATGTTACCGTTGAAGACCGAACACCACCAAGTATTCAATGTCCATTAGCTGCTGTAGATTTTTATTTAGGAGCAAATGGGGTAGTCAATGTAGATCCAAGGGATGTTGCTACCGCTAATGATGTTTGTTCTATTTTGTATTGGTATATCAATGGTGCTCCAGATTCTACTTTTGATTGCTCTCATGTAGGAATTGCCCAATTGGTTACCATTAGAGTAGAAGATCCAAGTGGTAATTTTGCACAATGTAATGCGATTCTTAATATCCGTGATACGATTCCTCCAACTGCATTTTGTCAAAACTTAACAGTTGCTTTGGATTCAGCAGGAAGTGTTACCGTAACAGGAGCTGATATTGGAGCCTTTAATACAGATAACTGTGCAATAGTTGATACACTCATCAATGGTCAAAATAGTATTGTATATACTTGTGATAGTATTCCTGCGTCTGGTGATTCTATTGTCGCAGTACTAACCGTAACGGATGCTGCTGGTAATCAAAATACTTGTCAGTCAACAATTACCTTGCTAGATAATATTGCGCCTACAGTCAACTGTCATGATACGGTTGTTGCACAACTAGACCCATTTGGGATTGCAATTGTACCAGCTATCCATCTGGTGGATAATATTTCGGATAACTGTACGGTGGATTCTTTCTTAATTAATGGACTAGCTAGCGATACTTTTGATTGTTCTGATGTAGGAGCTAATAATACGGTTGTATTAACGGTGTTAGATGCTAGTAATAATCAAAGCAACTGTACTAGTGTTATGCAAGTGGTCGATAATGAACCACCAACTGTAATTTGCCGAGATATAGATGTTTATCTAAATAGCAATGGAAATGCTAGTATTATAGCAGATAGTGTAGATGGAGGAAGCTCTGATAACTGTACCTATATTGCTAGTAGAACATTTAGTGGAGGAGCGACTTCTATGTCATTTAATTGTTCCGATACAGGAAGTATCAATGTCACGCTTATTGTCACCGACATTTACAATAATACAGATTCTTGTACGGCGGTAGTGACAGTAAAAGATACGACTAAACCAACCGTTACTTGTAATAATGTGATTGTCGATTTGAGACAGAATGGTTCTGTTGTGTTGACTATTGATACTGGACTTTATAGTGTAGGAACTGTTTTTGATCATTGTGGAATCGATACGGCATGGGTAACGCCAGATACAATTACCTGTACGGATAGAGGAGATATTGTCTTTACATTGACCGCAAGAGATCATAGCGGAAACATAGGAACTTGTCAAGATACAGCTAGTGTATTTTTGGAGTATCCAAGTATTTTAATTCCATCGCAAGATACAACACTTTGTGAAGGCGATACGTTACCATTAAGTGCATTTGTAGACCCTAATGGTATTAATTATGATTATGCTTGGAGTAAGGGCTCTGGAATACAAATAACACAGGATCCAACGGTTAAGGACACGATGATAGCAAATGTAGGAATTGCAGATGAAGGGTATTATATTTTCACCATTATACCTCCTTCTGGTGGTTGTCCAGCTTCTGATTCTATTTATTTAGATATTAATGAAGTACAGCCTCCTGTCTTGATTGGAACAGCACCATGTGACGGGGATACGGCGATTATCCATTTGTCAAATAGCTCAACTTATGTAGGTAGTACAATTACTTACGATTGGTATTTTAATGGAAATTTAATTGCCAATAATACAGATTCATTGATTATACCAAATATGTCTGCGGCAGATAGTGGGAGTTATTCAATGGCAATACAAGTTGAGCAGGGAGCCTCTATTTGTTCTGATAGTTCAACTGCTGGCTTTAATTTTGATGTACTAGATTTACCAATAGCGCCAATTCCTACCGCCAATATTCCTTGTGAAGGACAAAGCTTGACTTTGTTTAATAATTCAGCGGGGTATACTTATAATTGGAATGGTCCAGCAGGATTTAGTACGACAACAGCAGATCCAGTTCGTTTAAATGCGACGCAAGCATTTGCAGGGCTTTATTCCTTGACGATTACGGATGCGAATAACTGTTCAAATGATGGAACCGTAAATGTAACGATTAGTCCAACTCCTGCACAACCAAGTCTATTCTATACGCAGCCATTGTGTGTAGGTGATTTGTTAGAACTACAAGACACTTCTATTTATACTTCACCTCCTGTGTTGTATTATTGGGAGACTCCAACAGGAACGATTGATACGACTACTATTGGGCAATTGGTCTTGTCCAATGCAAGTGTAGGGGAGTATATGTTGACGGTTTCTATGAATGGTTGTCTTTCTGTGGTAGGGGATACGGCAAATGTTGTTTATAAAACTATTCCAACAGGAGGAGATGACTTCTTTACCATTGAGTTTAGAGATTCATTAACTAGTGCAACAGCAGGTGGTAATAAGATTATCAATAATGATAATCCAAATCCAGATGGTCATTTACTAACAATTGTTGATAGCACAGATGGAGGAACGATTCGTTTAGATGAAGTAAATGGAACAATCAACTATTATCCTCGTTCAGGTTTCTTTGGGGTGGATACCTTGCATTATTCTTTGTGTGATGCTCAATGTCCTAATAGTTGTGATACAATAGAAGTACTGATTGAGGTAACAACAGATTTTGAGTGCTTTGTTCCACAAGGTATTTCTCCTAATGGTGATGGAGTAAACGATGAAATGATTGTTCGTTGTAGAAACAACTACCCTAATGCTTTAATGCAAATATTCTCTCGTTGGGGAACATTAGTTTACGAAGGAGCGCCATCAGGATGGAATGGGCAGTTTAATGGAAAAGATTTACCAGATGGTACTTATTTCTATATTCTTAAATTAAACGATACAACGCATACTGGAACTGGAACCAATAAGAGTGAAGGTAGAGTTGGAGATCAATACTCAGGTTATATAATGCTTCAACGTTAGAAGCTTATAAATCGATAAAATACAAAGGTCAGAACGCAAAAGTTCTGACCTTTTTTTATGAATGTAAGCGGTAAAATTCTGTTCTAATTTGAACTAAGAGCTGTTCTATTTTTTCCTTATCAGGTGCCATAGGAAGTGGTGATTGATCAAATAAGGCATCAATCCGACTTATTTTTGCTTTTGCCTGATTTATTAATTCTTGGTATTCAAATTCTCCCTTTCTTATTTTTAACAACTGTTCTCGATTGGGGCGTTTTACTCTAATTTTGCCCAAGGCTAAAATTTCTTCTGCCATATCCAATAACCTGAAGGTATGCATGCTATTTTTTGCATCGTAGTTTTTTCCATGAGCAATTGTATTTTCGTAACGACTGTTGTTGCGTTTGCTCACCCAGTCCCAATATTGTTTATAATCCTTACAATACTTTTTATAACCATCTTTATTAAAAGAAAGGATTGCGACCTGCTGTGCTTCTTGCGGAACACTACTCAAAGCAACAGTGTCAACAGTGTTAGAGCGGATAATTCCTTGGAAATTGTATTCCTTGTTGCTGTCATAATACAAGCCATAAAGATCTCGCATATTAGGAATATTAACTAAGCCACAATTTTCCTGCTTAAAACCTTTTTTGTCAAGCCAAGCGCCTAGACTAAGTGCTCCTTGTTGATACTGTACATAACAAAAGTCCAATACCGATTTTCGCTTTTTTTCCATTGGGTTCATGATCTTTTTGTTTAACCCTCTGGCTTTTTTTATTTGAGACATGGCATAGCCCCCAAAAGTATCTCGACATTGTTTGGATAGAAATAAGTCAGGTTTTAAATAGTCAAATAGGGGGTGTTTGTATAAAATACAATCTTTGGGCGTATTTAACAACTCTAAAATATTGGGATTGTTCTTGTAAAGCAATTCTATAAAACGGGTCAACTCGTAATAAACCTCATCATTATTGGCACCATTAATTTGAGAAATATATTCTAACCCATAAAACATCGATTTTGGAAGTACAAAAACACCTTTGATGTCCGTGTCTGAAGTCGGTAAATCTAAGCCATAAGCTTTACTTCCACTGATACATTCAAATAACAGTAGTTTTTTTTCTTTTATATCTTTTATGCTCAACATGCTTAAATAATTATAAAATAATGGTGAATTTATAAGTAAGTAACGAAGTAAATCGCCTAGATGATAAATTCCCTAAACAAGCGATTTAGTGGTTCATTATCTTGTTGTTTTGCCTCTAAGTTTTTAGCTAAAAGACCACAGGCATTCAATTGATAATCGATAAACGCTTGAATAAGGGGAATAGGACTTGTAAAATCGCCCTCTAAGGCTGCTTTTTTTTGGATGACCAATTCCTTAATGGCTGAATACAAAGGACGGTTGTCTTTTAGTTGTTCTAACAAAGGAGCAAACTCCATAGGAGGAATACTATTTTTGTGACAAATCCAATACGCAGCAAGAAGAGGACGCAGTACATAGAAATATTTTTTGATGTCCATTTGACCATTAATCAAGCCTTTTTTCATAGAACTTTTTGCCAAGCCTAAATAATGAAAAGCTGTAGAGCGAGGTTTAAAATATACAGGAAATAAGTTGGATAAACTCGATCTAAAACGATAGGGATCTAAATAAACAATAGGAGATTGTAACCACTCAAAAGGGCTAGCGTTAGAACTGCTTAATAGACCTAATGTTTTGCGCAATTCCCAACCACTTAGATCTAAATCATTTTGGTCAATGGCAAAATCCATGCTGTCTTTTTGTTCGTTGATAGACAGGTACCAGTCTTGAGTATGAACATAGATAAACCGCACATCCCAATCGCTATTAGGAGAGGCAAAACCCCAAGCTCTGCTACCCGATTCACAGGCATAAAGTATTGTGATTTTATAAGTTTTTTCTAATGCTTTTAATCGATTTATGATTAGCGTTTTCATTTGTTTTTAATATTAAATCTGTATTAGGGAATAGCAACTAATGAACTTAGATCGTTGTTATAAAGTTCCACTCTAGCTATAAATTATTCATTTTTTGTGGGGCATTAAAGCATCGTTTTTTTTTGAGTATTTTTTTTATTTGAAAAAAAATAGCCATCAAATTTGGTATTGTAATTTAAAATGCACTAAATTTGTGTCAACAAACCAGATAAAGGTTTTGAACTAAAAAATAAACATGAAAATTAGTACTACATACTCACTTAACTTAAGTTGTTGTTGCACTTGTCAGAAAAAACTCTGGTAGGATGCAAGCTGTATGATGTCTATTTTCAATAATAAATAAGCAACCTTCTAGAGATCTTTTTCTAGGAGGTTTTTTGTTTTTATAACTCAATCTTTAAAATTATTTATCACATACATTATGTTAATTAATACCATCCATATCTGTTGCATCTGTTGTTGTTGCTTTTACAAGTTAATTTCTTGTGAGCGGATGAGCATGCTATGGATGAAAGTATAGACGAACGATTATCCATCCAGTGCGAAAGCCCTTTCAGGAAATTATTTTTCCTGAAAGGGCTTTTTCTGTTTTAGCAGCATTCGACCACCTCCAACAATTGCACAAGTGACAAAACACGAACCTAAGATCATAGCTAATTTACAACAAAAGAAACAAGACAACCATGGCAACAAAATTAAATTTAGAAAATATACAATCGGTAGACAAGCAGGATATTATTGAGCTTGATCGTAAAATTACAGACGTGCGACTCGGACGAATAGATGAAGAACGGTTTAAACATTATCGACTAACAAGAGGAGTCTATGGGCAACGTCAGGTAGGGGTACAAATGTTTAGAACTAAAATCCCTTTTGGACGCTTAACAACAGAACAACTAGAAGCCTTGGCGCAAGCTTCTATCCAATACAGTACTGGAAATTTGCATCTAACTACCCGTCAAAATATCCAATTACACTATGTCAAATTAGGCGATTCACCCCATTTGTGGGCAGATTTGTCTAGAGCTGGGGTTACTGCCATGGGGGCTTGTGGAAACACGGTACGTAATATTACAGCATCCGCCAAAGCAGGAATTCATCCAGAGGAGCTATTTGATGTATCTCCCTATGTACAAGCAATGTTTGAGTACTTCCTAAGAAATCCTATTTGCCAAGAAATGGGACGTAAAATTAAAATTGCTTTTTCGGCGACAGACGAAGATTCTGCTTTTGCTTATTTCCACGACTTTGGATTTATACCCAGATTGAAAGAAGGAAAGCGTGGCTTCAAGGTCTTATTGGGTGGTGGATTGGGGGCACAGGCAATGGTAGCTCCAACGGTGTATGAGTTTTTAGAAGAAGAACGTATTATCCCATTTGTAGAAGCTGCTATTCGTGTCTTTGATCGTTATGGAGAGCGAGAGAAAAGGATGAAGGCTCGCATGAAGTTTTTATTAAAAAAGTGGGGCGTTGCTCATTTTTTATCCTTAGTAGAAAAGGAATATCCTTCCTTAGAGCAGCTAACGGTACATATTGACACAACGGGGAATTGGCAACCTACGCCTCCTGCTTCTGATCTTGACCATAAAGAACCAACAATTGCTAATGTTACCAGCTATAAATTATGGCAATTGACCAATACTTTCGAACAAAAACAAGCAGGATATTATGCCGTTTTGCTCAAAATTAGGTTGGGGGATATTAGCGCTTCTTCGGCACTAAAATTAGCAGCTATTATTCGACAATATGCTGCCAATGAATTACGCTTGACCGTCAATCAGGGGATTTTGATAAAATACGTTCCTAAGGCTTCTTTAGCTGCTTTGTATAATGCTTTAGATGAATTGGGATTGGCTGATGCAGGCTTTGGGGCTATTGTTGATATTACGGCTTGTCCTGGAACAGATACTTGTAATCTTGGAGTGAGCAATAGTACTGCTTTGGCCAAGCAATTGGAAAATGTGTTGCTAGAAAATTATGCGCATCTGATTGGTGAAAAGGCAATCCAAATAAAGATTAGTGGTTGTATGAATGCTTGTGGGCAACACATGGCTGCGAATATTGGATTTCATGGAAGTTCCATCAAAGTTGGCAAAGAAGTACTGCCTGCAATGCAGGTGGTGTTGGGAGGAGGAGTAGACGAAAAAGGTAATGGATTTATTGCTGAAAAAATTATCAAACTACCCTCTAAACGAATCCCTACTGCTTTGGTTTGGCTGCTGGATGATTATGAAGAAAAGGAGTTAGGAGGAGAGTATTTTAATGATTATGTAAAACGACAAGGAAAACGATATTTCTACAACTTATTAAAAGCATTGGCGATTAAAGACAATTTACATCCAAGTGATTTTTGGGATTGGGGACAAGAAAAACCCTACCAAAAAGAAATTGGAGTAGGAGAGTGTGCAGGGGTGGCTTTTGATATGGTTGCTACGATTATTAATGATGCCAAAGAAAAAATTCAATTGAGCAATCAAGCATTAAAAGAAAACTTATGGGGAGATAGCATCTACCTCAGTTATGGAGCCTTTGTAATTGCTGCCAAAGCAGTATTGCTAGGGGTAGATATAAAGTGTAATACACAAATTGGAATTATCAATGATTTTGATAAGGAATTGATCGAAACGGGAAAGTTTGACTTGGATGGAAATTTTGCAGAGCTGGTATTACAAATCAATAAAAATACACCAGAGGAGGTATTTGCTGTGACTTATTGGCAGCAAGCAGCCGCATTTTTAGAGCAGGTAATTGAATATCGACGCAAGGAATTGGATGGAAGTAAACGGGTTTTATCAGAGCATTACAAAGCTTAACGATCCACCTAACTTAAGTAAAACATATTTTTTAAAAAACAGGTTCTTTGATAACCCGTAGGCTCACGTAGTAAATCGTGTGGTAAACACTAAAGAAGGGTAAGCTTTTAACTACTTTTTTAGTAGAAAGTTATAGGTCGTAAGTCGTATGTCCTGTATTTACAGGAACTAAGCATACGACTTACGACCTATAACAAAAGTAGTAATAAGCAGGCAAGGTAGTTTACGATTCCACACAATTTACTTCGTGATAGAGTTGTCAAAGAACCAAAAAACAAAACAAGCTTTGTTGTTATTATCGAAGAACAAATGGAGCGCTAAATAAAAAGTTATGAAGAGAATTAAAAACCAACCTAAAATAACCCTGATTGGCGCAGGTCCAGGAAGTGCCGATTTGATTACGGTAAGAGGTTTAAGAGCCTTACGAACGGCTGATGTGGTACTTTATGATGCTTTGGCAAACGCAGAATTGTTAAATAATGTCCCTAAGAATGCGCTAAAAATTGATGTGGGAAAACGAGCCAATAAACATCGATTTACCCAATCTGAAATTAATTTGATGGCCGTTGGTTATGCTTTTTCGCATGGTCATGTTGTGCGTCTAAAAGGAGGCGACCCTTTTATTTTTGGACGAGGACAAGAGGAATTGCAGTATGCAGAAGCATTTAATATCGAAACGGTTGTTGTACCTGGTGTATCAAGTAGTACAGCCTTGGCGGCTTTACAACAGGTTCCTTTAACTCATAGAGAGTATAGCCAAAGCTTTTGGGTTTTGACAGGGACAACTAAATATGGGGAATTGCCCAGCGATTTTTCTTTGGCGGCTCAATCCAATTCAACCTTGGTCGTGTTGATGGGGCTAAAAAAATTAGCAGAAATAACAAGTTTGTTGCGAAAACATAGAAAGCACGATACGCCTGTTATGGTGATTCAAAACGGCTCTTTGGCAAATGAAAAAGTTGCGATAGGAACAATCAAAAATATAGCAAAAAGCGTCCATGAAAAAAACATCCAAACGCCTGCAATTATTGTAATCGGAGAGGTCGTAGGGCTGCACCCTACCTTGGCAAGAGATTATGCGATTGCCACAGCACTTAAAAACTAAAAACGATAGAATAATAACCTGTTTTGGTCAACTAAAGCAAACAAGTTGAGTTGTTTCCAAAATACTAAAAAATAATTGTCATGAATGAATTATATCCTGTTTTCCTAAAGGTCAATCAATTGCCGATACTCATAGTCGGAGGAGGTCATGTTGGTTATGAAAAATTGAGTCTTTTGATCAAAAATAGCCCACAAGCAAGGGTCATTTTGGTGGCTAAAGAAATTTCGCCAAAAATTCGATCGCTACTTTTTGGCCGCAGACATCAAGTAACCCTAATTGAACGCTCTTTTCAATTGTATGACTTAGAAAAAAAGAGTTTTGTTATTGCTGCAACGAATAATAATTCCTTGAACAAATACATTTGGGGAGAAGCCAAAACAAGGGGGATTGTGGTAAATGTGGCAGATACCCCAATGTTATGCGATTTTTACTTGGGTTCTATTGTGAGCAAAGGCGATTTAAAAATTGCGATTTCTACCAATGGCAAATCTCCAACTTTTGCCAAACGTTTGCGCCAATTATTAGAGCATATTCTACCCGATGAAATAGAAGATTTATTGGACAATATGTATGATTTTAGACAAACGTTGGGGGTTGATTTTCAGCGAAAAGTCAAAATTCTAAATGCGTTGACAGAAAGTTTATTAGAAAAGTCAGCTTAGTATGATAAAAGAACAAAAACGACGAACGGTTACCAAGGCAGTTAGCTATAGGGCTGGGGCAACAATAGCAACGTTTTCTATTGCCTTGATTTTTACGGGTAATCTTGAATTGGCAACAACAATAGGGCTAACGGATACAGTGGTAAAATTTATGTTGTTTTATGTCAACGAGCGAATTTGGATTAAAATCAATTGGGGCTACTCTTTTTCTATGCCTAAGGGTAATGATGTGGTGCAAAAAAATCAAAAATATGCAGCTAAAACTAGACAGCAAGATTAGTTCAGAGCAGTTACAGGCACTGAACAATCGATTCAAATTATTAGAACCTATCGAACGCTTAGAATTGCTGTATTCTTATTTTAAACTAGAGGATGTTTTATTGACTTCCTCCTTTGGGACAAAATCAGCTTTATTGCTTTATTGGATGAGTAATATAAAAGCCAAACAACCGATTCATTTTTTGGACACGGGTTATCATTTCGAAGAAACGTTGACTTATAAAGAAAAGTTAACCGCTGCTTTTAACCTAAAGGTTGTTAATATCTATCCCAAAGAAGCATTACATCAGCAGAGCCTTACAGCAGAAATGTGGAAAACCAATGCTAGTAAATGTTGTCGTATTAATAAGGTTGCGCCATTGGAAGAGGTAAAGTTGAATTATGAAGTTTGGATTTCTGGCTTGATGGCTTATCAAACACCTTATCGAAGAAACTTAGACATCTTTGAGCAAAAGGATAACATTCTAAAATTTTATCCACTAATAGATCTTACGGAAGCAGATTTTAACCACTATTATCAACAAGCAGATTTACCAGCTCACCCTTTGGAAGCATTGGGGTATGACTCTATTGGTTGCTTGCATTGTACGAAGAGGGGGCAAGGGCGAAATGGTCGCTGGACAGGGAGCTTAAAAACAGAGTGTGGCTTACATTTTTAAACAACTTCTGCATATAATTTTCAACAATCACCATGCAGTAATATGGCGCATGAGTGGTTATAAAAAAGCAAAAATAAATACATGAAATGAAAAAGACAGATATTATCATTATTGGAGCGGGACCTACTGGTTTATTTACTGTTTTTGAAGCAGGTTTATTACGCTTGAAGTGTCATTTGGTAGATTCCTTGCCTCAGGTAGGAGGGCAGTGTTCGGAAATTTATCCTAAAAAACCAATTTATGATATTCCTGGTTTTCCTTCTATCTTGGCGGGAGATTTGATTGACAACTTGATGCAACAAATTGCTCCTTTTAAGCCTGAATTTACCTTGGGAGAGCGTGCAGAAGAAATCGAGCGTTTGGAGGATGGCAGTTTTAAATTGACCACAAGTCATGGAACAGAAATTAATGCACCTGTTATTGCAATTGCGGGAGGCTTAGGCTGTTTTGAGCCTCGTAAACCTCCTATTGATAATATTGCAAAGTATGAAAATAATGGCGTTGAGTACATCATCAAAGATCCTGCTTTTTATGCCAATAAGCGAGTTTGGGTAGCAGGAGGGGGAGATTCTGCCTTGGATTGGAGCATTCATTTGGCAGATATAGCTCAAGAAGTTACATTGATTCATAGACGCAATAAATTTAGAGCTGCGCCAGATTCTGTTTCAAAGGCTTATGAATTGGCGGAAGCAGGAAAAATTAATATTATAACAGATGCGCAGGTGGTTGGTCTAAATGGAATTCAAGCATTGGAAGAAGTGGTCATTCAACCCAAAGCCAAAGCAACCTACACGCAACAATTAGATCATTTTATTCCTCTTTTTGGTTTGTCTCCCAAATTGGGACCTATTGCCGATTGGAAACTCAATATTTCTAAAAATGCCATTGAGGTCAATACCTTAGATTATAGCACCAACATACCTGGTATTTATGCTATTGGAGATATTAATACCTACGAAGGGAAATTGAAACTCATATTGTGCGGTTTTCACGAAGCTACTTTGATGGTACAATCTGCGTTTAAAATAATTCATCCTGAAAAAAAGATAACGCTTAAATATACCACGGTTAATGGTATAGAAGGGTTCTGATGAACCTAAAAATATAATCGGTTTTAGGGGTAGAGCTGGTTTGAAGAAGAGGTGACACAATATTTTTGTGTTGCCTTTTTTTGTGTTGATAAGAATAGAAGGTGCTATGATGAAAAAAAACAGCACACTAGTTTAATTACTATTTAGTGTGCTGTTCTTATACCTTCAACTTATTGTTTAATTATTTTCTCAATCAATTTATCCTCTCCATTGGTGAGTTGGATCATATAAACGCCACTATTTTCTTTACTTAAGTCAAGTTCAATGTTGTGCTGTTCTTGTACTTCGGTTTCTAAAATTACCTGCCCTAAACTATTCATTACCTGAATAGAAGTATTGGGCTTAGATGCGTTTGATAATTGGATATTGACCAATCCATTTGTTGGATTAGGAAACGTGCTAACTGTTAATTCCTTGGTGATATCGATAGACTGATTTCGTTCTTGGATTCGTTCCATGCCTTTATTTGAGCAAGTGTAAATGATACATTCATCAAAGAGGTATCTTTTTAAAATAACGGTATAGGGCGCTCCTGTCAAAGAGGTATATTTAATTCCATACGGATTATTACTGGGATAGGGAATGTGTGGAACAAGATTGCCAGCTGCGTCTAAAACTTCCCATATATCTGACCCTGGTACACTAGCCAAGGGGGAACAAGCGAATTGATTTCCTCCTAATGTTATTGTATTAAACTGGGCAGCAGGATGGCTGTTAAACGTTTGCAGTGCATCCATTACTGTGATGGTGAATACCTCTGAACACCCATTGCCTGTCACAACAGAAGCGGTGTACGTACCATCTCCCATGTAAGGTATCTGATAGTGTCCTCCAGAAGTAGGTATTGTAGTTACAGTTCCATTCAAGTCTTGATAACTCCAAGAAATACCATAGAATGTTGTTAACGAAAAAGGATTTTGATCCCACCCAATCACACTTGGAGGAGTTTCGGTCAAGGAACAATAGGTTATATCTTCGGGCGCTTCAATTCCTACTCCTGGATCATAGACATTAAAGCTGCGGGTTATAAAACAGCCTGCTGGGGTATAGGCATATAGGGAATAGTTTCCATAAGCTGTTGGCGTAAAACAGCTATTCGTTGAGAGTAGATTTCCTCCACTTGACCATTGATACATTACATTGGGCTGTGGTGATCCACTGCTATTGATGCAAATAGGTTGGAAATAACCACCACAAATCGGATAACTACTTTGTAAATCTGTGATAATTTGCTCGTCAATTAGGAGTTGGTATGTTTTGGTACAAATGGCACTGTAGCGATCATCTACCCAATATACATATTCAATATTAATCACTCCTGCACCTTGTATGGAGCCACTAATCGTTAAGGGCAATAAATTAATGCCTGCCAATACATCATAAATGACTTCGCCATCAACAATAATTTTTGAGGTAAGATCGGGCAAATTTTGACTAGTAAGCAAAAGGCTTTCGGTATAACATAAAACCGTTGTTGTAATAAGTTCTTGGGTAGGGCTGTGAACTTTGATTTCAAACTCATCAGTAATCGAACATCCTGTCGCAGTATTGGTTACATTTACTGTATAATCTGTTGTTGTATTGAGGGGTGTTCCATTTGGGTTGTTAGGACTCCAGTTGGTATAGCTGTAGTTTGGATTTAACCCTAGATTGACAGCATCTCCTGAACAAATGCTTTGATCGCCAATGGGGTCTACACCTCTTTTGAGGTTAAGCCCAATAAAATAATAACGTGCCCCACAACCGCAATTGTTAACCTTATTTGCAAAGAATCCCGCAGAAATAGCAAGGTAGATATTTCCGTTTGTTGCGGTAGAATTATAGCGAGGAAGCGTAATTGTTTTTTGGGTGCCATAATTCCAGTTGGACCAGCTTTGGTAGGTTGGCAAACTAGAATTATAAGTCGAAATAGAGCTAATGTCTGCCAAGTGAAGGATATAATTAGGATTATTAGTACTTGAACAGTGGTTGCTACTGGTTAAACCAATTGTGCATTCTCCATATCGATTATTGCCTCCAGCCGTTGTTGAACCTCCATGAAAAGAATGTGGATTTCCCTTATAGATACAGCGATTTTCTAAAACTAAACGATCTCCTGGGCATAATTGACTCGTAATACTGGGGGGCACAGAATTTCCAAAATTATGAGGATGACCTGCATTAAAATGGTACTCACCAAGGTAATTGGCTGCATTGGCAGTGTTTTTCCAAACTTTGAATTTTAAAGTAAAATCAGTTTGCCCAACGGCACTTCCTGTAGAGAGGAGCCAAAGACAAAGAAGCGCTAAAAAAATATGAATTTTCATAATAAATTTGAATTTTGTTAAAAAATGTACTGAAATTTTAATCTTGTATAATTTTGACCATCTACTTAGTTTAGATTTAAAAGATGGATCCAACTTATAACTGTTAAGTGTTTGTGGAGGGAAGTACAAAACAAAAAATAGGATAGCTGTGATCATTTCTTATAGCCCAAAATTAGGGCACTTTTTAAGGGAAAAAAAGTGAGATTTAACAAGTGTCAACGCTCCATCAACCAATGTGCTTATGTTTTTGATAACTGTGTATTTGGTTTAGGAATCAGCGGAAATATCAGCTTAGAGGCTTTTGTATATGTTGTTTTAAATCCATATCTTAAAACAATTAGATTATGAATCCTTACCAATAATGAAGTACATTATCCATTTGATTTTTTGCTTTTTAGTAGCCAATCCAATGTATTCCCAAGAAGTAAATTCTGTTAATTGGAATTTGGAAAATGGATTGCCTAGCAATGAAACTTATCAAGTAACACAAGACAATAAAGGGTTTATTTGGATTTGTACAGACCATGGAGTGGTACGGTATAACGGGCAGGATTTTGAGTTGTTTTCAACAGCAAATGGATTGGTAGAAAATACCGTCTTCAGAATTTATCAAGACTATAAAAATCGCCTATGGTTTTTAGGCATGTCAGGGACTTTATGTTATTGGGACAAGGACACGATTATTCAGCATCCAGCAAATACACAAATCGAAAAAATACTCAATTATCGTGCTTCTTTTGCGAATGTCGCAGTTGACTCTAATGATGTCCTGTATTTTACAACTAGGGTGAAAAATATTGATGGTAAGGAATATTATCGGGTAGGGGTTGAGGATACCATACTCTATCTTACCATATTAGACGATCCCAATCTTAAAAACACGAGTTTATTACTATTAAATGAAACGACCAGTTTATTACTAACCAATGCCAATAAAGCTGTTAAGGGACAAACTTGGAAGGGGGAGCTAAAAGAACATCAGGTTGCTGTGGCTAACCTTTTGGATGTAGGAGGTGTTAAGAGAGAATATATATCTTCGGATTCCAAACAAGTTTTTTTTAAGAATGATCTTGTGTTTATATATGATCGCATTAAAAATTCTCTTTTTCAATTAAAGTTGAAACAGCAAGACAAGGTTATTTTGTCTGCTTACTTAGATCAGAAGGAACAACTTTGGTTGTCTACAACTAAAGGGCTTCTTTTTTATGGCGCTGCACCATTTTTGGATAAGCCTAAACTTTTTTTCAAAGATGTTCGAATTGCTTCAATTTATGAAGATAAAGAAGGGAATTATTGGCTAGCAACACTTAATAAAGGAGTGTTTGTTATAAGCCATTGGGAGTTGCTTCACTTTTTTAAGGAAGAAGCAATGAAAATCGTTAAGATTGTAGCTTATAACGATCAAATAATAGGCGTTGGGGGGAATCGTGTTTATCAACTGAATCAGCATTATCCATTTGAGAAAGCAGTGAGAACGATTGACCCATCAATAGATTTATATGATCTTAAAAAGTGGCAAAATAAGTTGCTTGTTTCTAATGGCTTTATAGGAGAACAGAAAGGAGGGGATTTGCTGTTCGATAAAAAATACTATACCAGTCATCGCTATTCAGGAAAATCCATTTTTGTGGATAAAGACGAAGAAAAAATAATGGTTGGCTATGCTAAAGGCCTTTGGGAAATTGATAAAAATTTTCAAAAAGAACAGCTTTGCAAAAATCATTGGATTAATGCTATTGAGAAAAAAGCAAAAAATGAATGGTGGTTAGGGACAACAAAGGGACTTTTTTATTATCACAAAGATCGAGGGGAGTTGGTTAGTTTAGGAAAACAAAATCGACTCTTATCGCAAAGTATTCTGGCGATAAATTATTTTCAAAATTATCTTTTAGTAGGCACCAAGGGAAACGGAATCATTGTCCTTGATCCAACAACTTTTCAGGTTCTTCAACAATGGACAACATTGGATGGATTGTCTAATGTATTTGTACATTGTTTAACGGCTGAAAATGACTCTACTTTATGGGTAGGAACCAATCAAGGAGCAAATCGTCTAACAATTGTTGAGGGCAAAATTAAATTTTCAAAAACATTTGATGTTCATAATTATTTGCCCTCCAATGGAGTTAATGACATACTGATTCAAGGAGCTATGCTTTGGTTTGCTACAGATAGGGGAATAGCTCAGCTTCCTCAAAAAGTCTTATCGCCTGCAAAATTTGATTTTGAAATACCAATTTATATAAAACAAATTCGCATCAATGGCAACGCTGTAACGCTAAAAGACCACTACACGCTGTCTTATAATCAATATAATATTGTAGTTGATTTTTTAGCATTGTCATTTAATGCAACAAATTCTGTTAGTTATCGTTATCGGCTAAGTAATCAGAAGAGCCAATCTAAAGATTGGGTATATACCAAATTGCCTCAAATCAATTGCAATAATCTAGCGCCTGATTATTATGAGTTGATGATAGAAACCAAAAAGAAGAATGGTGAATGGCAAAAAAAAGGAATAAAACTGTCTTTTGAAATTTATCCCCATTTTACACAAACCTGGAGTTTTCTATTGTTAATTACCACGCTTATTGTGTTAGCTGTTGCGATTTATATTCGTCATATTATAGCCCAAAAGAATTTGGAAAAAGAATTGGCAGAAGCAGAGCAGAAATCATTAAGGAGTCAACTAAAACCGCATTTCTTATTTAATGCTATTAATTCAGTGGTTTATTTTTTGTACAAAAATCAAAAAAAGCAAGCCTTAAAATTTCTGCAGAAATTCGCTGCTCTGATGCGAAGTACTTTGGAGAACAGCCAACATTCCTTGATCTTGTTGGAAAAAGAAATTAATCATCTACAACTTTATTTGGAAATGGAATACGAGCGCCTATCTAGTGGCAGCAGCTATAGACATGATTTTGAAATTGTCCATTTGAATAAAATAGATGTAAAAAAATGGAACATACCCCCCATGCTTCTTCAGCCTTTGGTCGAAAATGCCATTATTCACGGTTTGGCTCCCAAAGAAGGAAATCGTAAATTGTTGATTGTATTAGAAGAAATAGACAATGGTCTAAGGATTAAGATTGAAGACAATGGAATCGGAAGAGCAAGGGCAAAAGAAATTAAAAAGCAATTTTTTGTTAAAAAGACATCACAAGGATTAAACCTGTTAAAGCAAAGGATAAACACGATTAATAAGCTGTTGCACGTACACATTAAAATATCTGTAGAAGATGTCGTAGACGATTTTAATTGTAGTACTAGATTTATCCTGCATTTTCCTTCAACGCTAAAAAATAAATAAGATGCTCCGAACAATATTGGTAGAAGATGATTTCCATAATCTTGAGCTTCTAAGCGAGTTGTTAATTCCCTATAAAAAAGACATCTCGATTGTTGCCAAGGCACAGACCTTAAAAGAGGCTGTGCGGCTAATCAAAGCATTAAATCCAGATTTAATTTTCTTAGATGTTCACTTGCCAGATGGAGATGGATTTGAGGTCTTGAATCGAACTTCAGATTATAATTATGAAGTAATTTTTACAACTGCTTTTAGCGAATACTCTTTAAAAGCGTTTGATTTTGCTGCAAAGCATTATTTGCTCAAACCAATTGATGAAGATGCCCTAGATCAAGCCATTAATCGTTGCCTTAAAGCAAGCTCAGAAGAATCATCCAACTTATTGATAAATTTAGAACATAAGGCGATCAAAAAAATTATGGTTCCATCGCTTACAGACTTATCTTTTGTCAATTTGAATGATGTACTCTATTTGGAAGCAGATAGAAGCTATACCAAATTTTATTTATTGGATGAGACCACTGTTTTATCTTCAAAACCTATTGGGGTTTACGAAAAACAATTAAAGGGGGCTTTTTTTTCTCGTATTCACGATAAATATCTTGTCAATTTAGAACATGTTGTTCGATACATTAAAGGACGAGGGGGTGAAGTGGTATTGGTCAATAATAAATACCTTGATGTGTCCACTCGTCGCAAAGCACAGTTCATTCAAGAGCAACGTTTTTTTCTAGGATAGAGACCTCCTTTCTATCTTTTGTAAGTGTATAGAGGAGTGGTTATTGGACAACGCTACTATTCTAAACAAAAAAAATATTGAATAGGACTAAAATTATTTGGTTCTCAACAGCTTTATTGTTATCTTTGCACTCGCTTTTTATTCAAGTGTTTAACTATTTGGAAATCAAAAAGCTGATCGAAAAATTATTTCTTAACCTTTTAAAAACAAGCTTTTTCTATAATGGAGAATCTTGAGAACGAAAATAACAACGAAGAAAAAGTTGTTGAAAACACTCCAACAACAGAGCCTGTTGTTGAGCAAACAGTAGAAACTAATGAAGAAGTAGTTGAAGAAACTGCTTTTGATGATTTTGATTGGGACAAAGGTCCTAAAGGTGTATTGAACTACGAAGATAGTGTAATTGAGGAGTATGAGGCTTTGTATGAAAATACACTAAGTTCTATCAAAGAATTTGAAATCGTTGCTGGTAAGGTAGTATTTATCACTGCTAGTGATGTTGTTTTGGATTTGAACTGTAAATCTGATGGTTTAGTATCTCGTACAGAATTCCGTGACATGCCTGATTTGGCTGTTGGTGATGTAGTAGAGGTATACGTTGAAACGCAAGAAGACAAACGTGGACAATTGGTGCTTTCTCGTCGTAAAGCTAAATTGTTGAGCGCTTGGGCTAACATCGTTTCTTCTTTCGAAGAAGGAAAAGTAGTTACTGGTACAGTAATTAGCAAAACTAAAGGTGGTCTTATCGTAGACATCGATGGTTTGGAAACTTTCCTTCCTGGATCACAAATTGATATTCGTCCAATTATTGACTATGATGCTTACGTTGGTAAAACAATGGAGTTCAAAGTTGTTAAAATTAACGAATCTATCAAAAACGCAGTTGTATCTCACAAAGCACTTATCGAAAGTGATTTGGAAGAGCAACGTCAAGCAATTATCTCTAAATTGGAGAAAGGTCAAGTATTGGAAGGTACGGTTAAAAACCTTACTGACTTTGGTGCTTTCTTGGATTTGGGTGGTGTTGATGGTTTGTTGTACATTACTGATATTTCTTGGGGACGTATTAAGCACCCAAGTGATGTATTGGAAAATGGCCAAAAACTAAATGTTGTAGTATTAGACTTTAACGATGATAAAAAACGTATCTCTTTAGGTCTAAAACAATTACAACCTCATCCATGGGATGTATTGGCAGAAGATGTACAACCTGGTTCTATCGTGAAAGGTAAAATCGTTAACATTGAGGATTATGGTGCTTTCTTGGAAGTTACTCCTGGTGTTGAAGGTCTTATCCACGTTTCTGAGGTTTCTTGGAGCAGCCAACCAATCAACTCTCGTGAATTCTTTAAAGAAGGAGACGAGTATGAAGCTAAGGTGGTTACCATCGACCGTGATGATCGCAAAATGTCTTTGAGTTTGAGAAAACTACAAGAAGATCCTTGGACAAAAATCGAAGAAAAATATCCTAAAGGTTCTAGCCACAAAGGTGAAGTTAAGAACTTGACTCCATACGGTGTGTTTATCGAATTGGAAGAAGGTATTGGTGGAATGATCCACATTTCTGATCTTTCTTGGACTAAGCGTTTTGCTCACCCTGCTGAATTTACAAAAGTAGGTGCTACTTTGGATATTATCATTCTTGAAATCGACAAAGATAGCCGTAAACTATCTTTAGGACACAAACAATTGGAAGAGAATCCATGGGATACTTTTGCTGATGTGTTCCCAGAAGGTTCTTCTCATGAAGCTACTATCTTGCGTCGTGATGACAGAGGTGCTATTGTCTTGTTGCCTTATGGTCTAGAAGCATTTGCTCCTATCCGTCACATCAAAAAAGAAGATGGATCTTTAGCTGAAGTAGATGAGCAATTGATGTTCAAAGTAATTGAATTTAACCGTGATGATAAGCGTATTTTAGTTTCTCATTCTCGTTTCTACACAGATGCTAAGCGTAGTGCTGAGCAAGCTGATAAAGAAGCAATCAAAGCAGAAAAACAAGCTGCTAAGAAAGCGGTTAATGAGGTTAACTCTAGCAACGAAAAGAGTACCTTTGGTGATTTGAGTGCTTTCTCTGAATTGAAAGAGCAGTTGAAAAACGAAGAAGCAGGAGACAATAAAGACGGTGAATAATATTCTACGTTCTATTGTTTAAGAATATAAAACGGATGCGCAATTGTTGTGCATCCGTTTTTTTTTGGATGATCTGATGACTAAAATTTTATACAAAAAACTAAACAACCATGCGTTTTACATTAATTTTAACTTTGCTGCTGTTCTTAGGGCAAGAGGCGGTAATCGCCCAAAAAAATACTTTGGAAGAATTTGATTATTCTAAAAAGAATACAACAGCTGATCCTGAAATAGATTATGAGGAGCATATTCTAGAAAATGGTTTTTTCTTAGATGGTTTGATTCAGGCTGCTACCATTAAATATTCTGACGCAAATTCGGGCTATAGACACGATCTTAGCGGGGCAGGATTAGGCTTTCGCTTAGGAAATAAATGGTATTTTGGCAAGATGAAAACCTATCGCCCTGGAATTGGAGCAACTTGGGGACGAGTGCATCTGATTTTTTCAAGAAATGCCACTTATAACCCTGGTGATTTTAACATCGATTTTGTTCTTGCTCCGATCAATCTTGGTTTAATGAATGCCTTTAGTTTTGGAGGAAAAATTGGACTAGAAGCAAATGTTAATTTTGGGTTGGCTATGGTTGCTAATCCAAGCGTTAGTGATGCTGCTTTTGGATATTTAATCAATCCTAATCTGAAATTTCGCTATAGGTCATTTGCGGTAGGAATTGATGTGACTATCTTGGCAGCAAATTATTTGAATGCAGCTGATCTGCAATACGAAAATGTTCTAATTGGATTAACAATTGGTGGGAAATTCTAAGAAGTATGATAAAAAAATCAACCTCCAATAAACTTTGCTATTGGAGGTTGATTAAACGTATTAGAACATTAAATTTTGTTTATTTATGAATGCCCTTTTGATGGATACTTGCCGCAAAAATAGGGATAAAAAGAACAGCAGCTTTGGCTGCAGGACTGAGTTTGGATAAGTCTCCTGATATTTCCCAATTGTCCCAATCTTCCGAATATCTAGTTTTGATTTTGAGGTTAACATCTCCTGATATTTCCCAGTTATCCCAATCTTCTGAGTATCTAGTTTTTGCTTTGAGGTTAAACCCATCGCCCGAAATTTCCCAATTATCCCAATCCTCTGAATATCTCGTTTTAATTCGCATATTTCCTACCTCCCAACTATCCCAGTCGTTGGAATAACGAGTTTTAATGGAGCCAGATTTACCATCAATGTTGTATTCCCAATTGTCCCAATCATTAGAATAACGGGTTTTGATTTTGGCATCTAGACTTCCTGAACTTTCCCAAGAATCCCAATCGTTGGAATAACGAGTTTTTAGGTTAGTGGTTTGTCCCCAAATGAAATTAGCACTAAATATTAAAAGTACAGAGGTAAATAATAGTTTGAGTATGGTATTCATTGTATAGTAGGATAATAATGGATTAAAAAATAAGGTTCTTTGAAAAATTGTGTGGTAAACACTAAAAAAGGGTAAGCTTTTAATTACTTTTTTAGAAGAAAGTTATAGGTCCTAAGTCGTATGTCCTGTATTTACAGGAACTAAGCATACAACTTACGACCTATAGCATATAACAAAAGTAGTAATAAGCAGGCAAGGTAGTTTACGATACCACACAATTTGTCAAAGAACCAAAAATAATATAAATTCACGTTGAGTTAATCTGTGTAATCAAATAAATGAATTTTGCAAGATAGTATACGCAAATAGTTGGTCATTGTTGCATTTGATCCCATCAATTCTACGATAATAACATCTATTATTTAAGCACCAATATTTTTTTTGTATTTGATGATTGCTTCTTTCTTTCCATTTCGATCGCTAGAAAAATGCCCTTTTCCCTGTGCTGTTTTTTTGAAATGAAAATCATTGGCTGTTGAGTTAACAGGGCTTTCTAAATGCTGTGCAGTTGCTTGCAGCCAGCGTTTTTTCTCTCCAGTCATTTTATAAACATCTAAGCCACCATAGCCCCTAGGTTTTTCAGAGCTAAAATAAAGCTCTCCATCATTTTGGTAATAAAAAGGAGTAATGTCATCTCCTTCGCCATTGACACGAGTTCCGAGGTTGTAAGCCATTGTAAATTGACCATCTAACGTTTTGACCGCATACCAAATGTCATACCCTCCTTTACTGCCAGGGAGTGTAGAGGCAAAGTACAAAATCTGTTGCCCCTTACTCGTTAGTCCAATGGTAGGATGAGTACTTGAGAAACCAGCTCGGTTAACCCCTGAACCCAATTTTTTGATGTCTTCAATTTCTCCATTAGAAGTCATTTTTCCTGTAAAAATTTGATATTCTGTTTTTCCCATTTCTTGTTGTGCAAAATAGACCGTTTCACCATCGGGGGCTATATGTGGAGCGCAACTATTAAAAATGGGATTACCAACTGAATTTTGAAGAGGTTCAATGGTATTATCAGGATACACTTTTTTGATGCAAGTACCTTTGCTAGTTTGGCATTCAATTAAACTAATTTTGTACTTACTTGCTTGTGTCAAGGCTCTATATGTTGTTTCTTCTTCTGTCTGTTCTTTTGCTAAAGCATCAAAAAACCAAGCGGAGGTATTTTCTTGTTCTTTTAAGGCTTTTTGACAGATATTCAGATGCATTTGTGCCAATTTTATATAATCGTTGTTCTGTTCGTTTTGATTGGCATTTAGATAAGATTGGAAATGTTGGCTAGCTAAAACATATTGTCCTGTATACTTGAGCGCAGAGGCATATTCGTAATGAATTAATGGAAATCGTTTTGATTTGGAGAGGAGAGGGGCTAGAGTCTCTTGACATATATCGTATTTTTTAGCAATGAGTGCTGTTTTTCCTAAGCGATATAAATCTTGGGCACTAGGCTTTTTTTTCATTTCACTCAATGCCTGATAATAATAATAGGCTTCTTCATAAATGGCATTGTTGTATAATTTTTCAGCTTCTTGAATGACTATTTTTATAGGTTGCTGTTTAATTTCAGAAATACTAGGGGTGGTTGCCTGTAAGCCAAGGCTACAGAACGATAAAATACTAAGAAAAATAAAAAGTCTCATTGATTGTTATTATAAAGGGGGATGAGGTAATTAGATCATCTTATGAAATATTATTAGGAATGAAATTTCATTATTAATTGATCTTTTGTTCTTTAATGATTGTTTCTTGGTTGAAAAAAAGGATTATTATATATCTAACATGAATACAAAAATTTCTTTGGGACCATGAGCACCATTAACTAGTGTTTTTTCAATATCGGCAGTACGGCTATTGGTTGAGGTAAAGCATAACATAGAAGGCCATTGGTCTGCTCGAGCTGTTTGTAAACTCAATACTTCTTTCAAATTATAAACAACTTGATTGGGAGTTGCAATAACGATATGAACGGGGGGGACGATAGAAAGGCTGCGACCTGATTCAGAATTGCTACTCAATAAAATAGATCCTGTTCGAGCGATCAATGCCTCACAAGTAGTAATGCCAGCATCAGAATTAATCAAATTGTCTCTAGTCGTGCAGTAGGCAAAATTGTGTCGCTCAAAAATTTGTTGTAGTGCCTGATTCCAACAATATAGGTTAGACCAATTTCTTTGTTTGGCTAGGAGATGAAGGTTTTCCATTAATTCCTTTTGCGATTCACAGTAAATGAATTTTCCTCCATTCTTTTGGAAAGCTTGGGCAAATAAGATATCCAATTCATCGGTTGCTTCAGGATAAAACGCATCCATCTTATCGATGGTTGCAGGCTGAGCTTTTAGAGGACTATTGACATTTTGCAGTCGTTTCAGTATATTGTTTTTAGCGGAATTCATGCTCTGTTATCTGGCTTTAAATAATAATAAAGGGGCATATTTTATAGTAAAAAAATCCTGCATTCACTACTTGAGTTCTAGGGATGAAAATACAATAAAAGTGATAAGGTTTGATGCGTAGAAGCAGACGGATAGCAATTGTGCTATCTATTTTTAGCTAGTTAGATGGGGAAGGAGGGTTAAATGAACTGTGCAAGATACATTTTTTGATTTTTTAAAACAAAAAAAAAGTTCGAACTAACATAGTTCGAACTTTTTTTTTACTAATATTTAACATTAGTGGATCTCGTCAGGAAGATCATCTTTATCCAATAAGGTGTCAACGCCATTGTTTTCACCAACTGCTTTTTCGCCGTTTTTTTCATCTGGAATGTCGTCAAATAAACGCTTTCCGATAAGATGCTCTACATCAGCTTTGAGCAACACTTCTTTGTTTAATAACTCATTGGCGAGTAATTCCAACTCATTGCGTTTTTCTTTTAGCAACTGAAGTGCTCTAGCATACTGCTCGTCAATAATTTTTCGAATTTCTTGATCGATCAACTGAGCGGTTGCTTCAGAGTAAGGCTTAGCAAATTGGTTGTTTTTCATCATTTCATAATAAGAAACATTGCCAACCTTTTCGTTCATACCATAAATCATAATCAAGTTGTAAGCGTGTTGTGTTACACGATCCAAATCGTTTTGAGCCCCTGTTGAGACTTGTCCAAAGACAATATCTTCCGCAGCACGTCCAGCCAACAAGCCACACATTTGATCCAACAGATGTTGTTTGGGAACAATATGCTTTTCTTTAGGCAAGTACTGAGCATATCCCAAAGCAGTTAAGCCTCTTGGAACAATGGTTACTTTAACCAAAGGATGCGCATGTTCTAAGAACCAGCCACTAATAGCATGACCAGCTTCATGGTAAGCAATCACTCGTTTCTCTTCAGGAGAAATCAATTTATTTTTCTTTTCAAGACCACCTATAACTCGATCAATAGCTTTGTTGAAATCTTCCATTTCAACTTCTGTTTTATTGTATCTAGCAGCAATAAGAGCCGCTTCATTACAAATATTAGAGATCTCAGCACCAGCAAAACCAGGTGTTTGCATCGCCAATGTTTTGGCATCTACATTATCACTGATTTTGATCGGTTTTAGATGCACTTTAAAAATTTGTTCTCGTCCAACTAAGTCTGGTTTGCCAATTCCGATTTGACGATCAAAACGACCAGGACGCAACAACGCTGTATCTAAAATATCAGGGCGGTTGGTCGCAGCAACAAGGATTACTCCTTTGTCAGTGCTAAAACCATCCATTTCTACCAAAAGCTGATTTAAGGTGTTTTCACGCTCATCATTCCCTTGCATAGAATTTCTACCTCTAGCACGACCAATGGCATCAATTTCATCAATAAAAATAATACAAGGAGCTTTTTCTCTAGCTTGACGGAACAAGTCACGAACTCTAGATGCACCAACTCCAACAAACATTTCGACAAAATCTGAACCCGAAATACTAAAGAAAGGAACATCCGCTTCACCTGCTACAGCTTTAGCCAGTAAGGTTTTACCTGTACCAGGAGGGCCTACTAACAAAACTCCCTTAGGAATTTTACCCCCTAAAACGGTATATTTTTTGGGCGAACGTAAGAAATCAACGACCTCCATTACTTCCTCTTTTGCTTCATCAAGACCAGCAACATCCTTAAAGGTAACGTTAACTTTAGTGTCTTTATCAAATAGCGTTGCCTTAGAACGTCCAATGTTAAAGATTTGACCGCCAGCACCACCGCCACCGCCGCCAACACGACGCATGAAAAATACCCAAATAGCAATTAGTAAAATGAAAGGAAACAACCACATGATAATACCAGTAAGTGTTCCTTTGGTATCTGCTGTAATTGGAATATCTTCAGCATCTGGATTTGCTGCCAAAAATTCAGCTTTAGCTTTATCTACTTTTTCTATAAAATTTTCAACAACAACAATCGTATGTTTGTAATGAGGGCCAGGGTTGCCAGTGCCAATTGTTGATTTTGCTACGTCTTCATAAGCTTTGTCTGAAAGCTTGTCTTTGTCAATATAAATTTCGGCATACTTGCTCTGCTCTCCAGTACTAATCACAACGATTTTACCAACATCCCCTTTTTTGATAAGTTCGGTTAGTTTGGACATCGTTATGTCAGGTACAGAGCCTGTTAAATTAAACAGATTGAGAGAGATAAGTATCACCGCTATAATAGCATAGAACCAATATGCATTAAACTTTGGTTTATTACTAGGTGAATTTTTTTGTTCCATATTAATTGATATCTATAAATTTGTCTATTCGTCTTATTTAAAACTAAAAAAAAGCTAAAAAGTTGCATTAAAACTGTCAGAAAAAGAAACTTTGACTTAATAAACAATTAAAGTTCTTTTTATTTACTAAATGTGCTCTTAATCTTTGTCATCGTATTTAGTAATTTTTGCATCGCTCCACAAATCATCTAAATTGTAAAAGGCTCTTTTCTCACGAGAAAAGATGTGTACAATTACAGAAAAGTAATCGACTAACATCCAATTCGCTTGTTGACCTTCAGAATGGTTAGGACGAATATTTAGCGTTTCATAAACACGTTGTTCTATATTTTTGATAATACCAGAAATTTGTGTTTTTGAATTGCCACTACAGATGATAAAAAAGTCACTGCTAGCCTCTTCTAGATGGCGCATGTCAAATAATGCAATATCTTTTCCTTTATTATCTTGAATAGCATCAATGATAAGATTGTTTAATACACTTGGATGTGGTGCATTTTTTTGGAAAGCAATATTTTTGTTGCTCAATAGTATTGTTGTTTGGTTAATAATAGTTTTCTGTTTTTGCCCTGTCTGAATTATCGAGGGACTTTATTTTTAGGATCTAAGGTAAAAATCCAAAAGAAAATTATACTTTTGGAACCTTGCTAAAAGAACCTTGTGTAAAAATAACTAAAATAATTGGTCTTAGGTATGAAACTTATCTCTTCTAACAGCCTTTTTATTGGAAAAGTTGCAAATTATGTAGCAAGTGTCGATTCTACCAATATTTTCGCTAATAATCTATTGTCAAAAAGCACTCCAATTGATGGAACTGTCATTTATACCGATCATCAGTATGCTGGAAGAGGACAGATTGGCAGCAAATGGGAAAGTGCGACTGGAAAGAACATTATTGTATCGGTCATTTTATATCCCAAATTTTTAGCGCTCCAATCACAATTTAAGTTAAATCAAGTAGCCGCTTTAGCTATTTACGATTTATTGAGTGCTTATGTTTTCCCTTTGGATCAATTATCGGTTAAGTGGCCTAATGATATTTACATTAAGGACAAAAAGATAGGGGGGATTTTAATCGAAAACAAATTAAAAGGGACGCTGTTGGCTAATACCATAATTGGCGTAGGGCTCAATATTAACCAAGAAGTATTTCCAACTAACTTGCCTAATCCAACTTCCTTGTTGCTAGAAACAGGACAGTCGCAAGATATTTATGAATTAATTGGGCATTTCTGTGAATGCCTAGAGCATCGTTACCTGCAACTAAAAGCGGAAGAATACCAGCAGTTGGATCAAGATTATTTGCAAGTGCTCTATGGTTATGAGAAATGGCGCAATTATAAAATAGAAAGTACGCAACAAATAATTCGAGGCAAAATAACTGGCATTTCTCCTGAAGGAAAACTTCAGATACAGACTGGACAGAATAAATTGGAATTTTATTTTAAAGAGGTCTCTTTTCAGTAGACAAGATTAGACCATACAGGCTGATACAATACTTGTTTCTTATTTTTCTTTGTTGTTTTGCTGTGTACTATCTGGATTTGGACTACTAGTGCTATCTACAGTGGTTGAATTAGGTGGTTGATAAGTCATGTTTCCCGTTTCGGGGTGAATAACGAGAGGCGATTCTTTAAAATCTTCTAAGGATAAATCAATCAACTGTTGCAAGGCTTGTTTTTCTTCGTCATAAACAGGAATTCCCTCTCCCAATTGTTTGGTTGGAATGACTTTTCCTGCGAGGAATTTTCCTTCTTTGTTGACTTGCAATTGAATGATCGGACCAACCCCTTTAGGTCCTTTTAAACTAAATTTCTCATAGGTACAAAAGTTCCCCATACTATAAGCAATGAAACGTTCTTTATACAATTCAACCGCACGTGTTACATGGGGGCCATGCCCTAACAAAATATCTGCCCCTGCATCAATACAATCGTGTGCAAATTTATAGACATTGCCACGATTATAGCCTAAAAACACTTCATCTTTTCTAGGGGTATGTATTGCACTTGCACCTTCTGCGCCTGCATGGAAAGAAACAATAACAATATCACAAAGACTATCTAATCGACGAACAATTTTAGCAGCTTCTTTATAATTTTTCATACTAAAACAACCACTATTAGGAGCTGCTGCCAAAAAGCCATATTTGATGCTGTCTTTTTCAAAAATAGTATAAGGTTTGTCTATTGACCCTGCATAAAAAAGCCCAGAAGTGTCCAATACCGCAGCACTGGCTTTTCTTCCTCCAGCACCAAAGTCGTTTGCGTGATTATTGGCAATACTGACAAAATCAAACCCTGCATTTTTTAGATGATTGGTATAATGTGATGGCATTCTAAACGTATAACAATATTTGGGTTGATTGCAAGACTTTGGTACGCCACCTCTACCAATTACGCCTTCTAAGTTACCAAATGTAAGATCAAAAGGAGCTAGATATTGTTGTACTCCTTTGAATAATGTTTTTCCGTCTTTAGGAGGGAGTGTTTTTGTTGTGGGATAATTGGTTCCCATCATAATATCTCCTACGGCAACAATGGAAATACTATCTTCCTTGGGGACAACAAGGGTGTCAATAAAGGTCGAATCTATTGTTTGATAATCTTCGGTTATGGTAGGGGCATCGCTTCCCCACGAACAGCTAATGGTGTAAGCAATTAAAACAATAGATGCCAATAGTCGGATAATATGTATTTTCTTCATTTTGATTATAAAAGGATACGCTTTGGGTGATTCTGATGATGCCTGATTTTAAGATCACAAAAATAGTTATTTTTATGAGACTAGCATAATCTATTCAGAATCTTACTATATTGAAGAGGTGATTATTATTGTCCTTGGTAAAATGGAAGAAAATGAAGCAGAGAATGCGAGTAACTTGTGGAGTCATTAAACAAGCAGGAAAGTTTTTAATTGTGCAGCGTGCTGGGGGAACTAGCCATGCTTTTAAGTGGGAATTTCCTGGCGGCAAAGTTGACCCAGGGGAGACAGAGTCCGAATGTATGGCTAGAGAGTTAAAGGAAGAATTGGATATAGAAGTAGCGGTAGGAGAGCGTTTGATTCCTATTGAACGAGAAGAATCCAATGTCATCATTGAACTGATTCCGTTTTTTTGCACCATCATAGGAGGAGAAATTACCTTATTAGAACATTTACAACTAGCGTGGATTGATATCAACAAACCCATTCAATACGATTTATGCATCGGTGATTATTCTATAGTGGATCAATTGAGGGGCTAGATTGGAATAGAACAGTCTACAAAAAAATGTAAAGGGACTATTAATTTGATTATGCGATAAGCTTCTCATATTTTGTTAAGTTTGTAAACGCAATAAGTGTATAAAATAAATTATCGTTTTGCATAAAAGTTCAACCGTTGTTTGTTATCAATCTACTTTTAGGAAGATGGCATTGTGTGAACAGAATGAACTACTTTTTTGTTCCTTATTTTTTACTTAGGAAGTTTGAAGAACAAAATCAGAACTATTATTACAAAAATAAAAATCAATTAAAAAAAATGGCTAGACAAGAAACATGTGTCATTATTGGCTCAGGACCTGCTGGTTATACTGCTGCAATTTACGCTGCGAGAGCAAATATGAAACCAGTTTTGTTTACAGGAAAAGAACCTGGGGGACAGTTAATGATTACCAATGATGTAGAAAACTTCCCTGGCTATCCCAAAGGAATTATGGGACCTGAGATGATGGAAGATCTGAAACAGCAAGCACTTCGTTTTGATACAGAAGTTAATGTGGGGGTTATGATTGAGAAAGTAGATTTTTCAGGACCTGTACATAAATTATGGACAGATGGAGGGGAAGAGATTCATGCCAACTCTGTGATTATTGCTACAGGAGCTTCGGCTAGATACTTGGGCTTAGAATCTGAAAAAAAATTCATGAATAAGGGCGTTTCTGCTTGTGCTGTTTGCGATGGTTTTTTCTATAGAGGAAAAGAGGTGTGTATTGTTGGTGGTGGCGATAGTGCTTGTGAAGAGGCTACTTATTTATCGAAGTTGTGCCCAAAGGTACATATGTTTGTTCGTAGAGATGAACTGCGTGCTTCCAAAATTATGCAAGAGCGTGTTTTGAATAATGATAAAATTGAAGTGCATTGGAATACAGAGGTAGATGAGATTTTAGGAGACGATGAAGGGGTTACAGGTGTACGTGTGATCAATAACAAAACCAATGAAAAAACTGAAATTAGCTTATGGGGCTTTTTTGTTGCCATTGGTCACGTTCCTAATACCAAAATTTTTGATGGTTGGTTGGATATGGACAAAACAGGATATTTAATTACCAAATCTGGTAGCACACATACTAATGTTGATGGTGTTTTTGCTAGTGGAGATGCACAAGACAAAGATTATCGTCAAGCGGTTACTGCTGCTGGGACGGGTTGTATGGCAGCCCTAGATGCAGAACGTTATTTGGCGGCAAAAGGAGTGATTTAAATCGCTTTTAAGGCTTAAAATATTGAAATTGAAGCATTAAAAAGAGCTACCTTTTTAATGCTTCAATTAATTTTACTTAATTTAATAACTTGTTTCAAGTTTAGGAATTCCCTTCTTAGTCGTAGCCCCTTCTTTATGGTTTGCTCCTCGCTGCTTTTTTAATTCCATCATTATTTTAGGAAATAAGCTAGCAATTCCAAATTTACTCCCTACCAATGAGGCACTGGCTAAACCTCCTAGCAAAGCACCACAGACACCCAACATAAAAACATCTCCTCCCGATAAATACAAGTTCTTAATAGAAGTTCTAGGCTGTAAGCATTCCATTTGAAAACGTTCTTTGGTACAGGGCAAGCCGTACATTGCGCCTCCTTTCCGATTGGTAAATTGTTCTAAAGATAGGGGCGTAGAGACCTCCACAAATGAAACCATATCTGAAAAACCTTCCAACTTTTTATCAATGTAGGCTAAAAACGCTGTGGCAATTTTGTTTTTTAGCGTTTGATAACTTTCTCCTCTATTTTGCCAGCTGGTATCGCTCCACGCTTGGAATGCCTCATAGGGAGCAAAGGCAACAATTTCTGCGGTATGAGCCGTTTTGGAACGATCTTTTAGAGAGGGAAAAGATAAAAAGCACATATCAATATTGCCGTTTATTAATTCTTGGTTGGTTGCCATTTTATTGTGGTTATAATCTTCAAAAAACCAAAAATTACCTCCATTGACATTGAATTTAGAGGCGGGGTTTTCTTTTAGTCCTAAATAGATCGTGATAGCAGTGGCTTCCCCTTTTAATTGGTTTATTTCGGGGTGAATGGGAGCCCTCAATAAGCTTTGAAATGTATTTTTAGCACCAACATTAGATATTATATTTGAAGCATAGACCGTTCGATGAACCCATCTTTTTCCTTTGCGTTGGCGATATCTGACCCCAACAGCTTTGTTGTCTTCAATAATAATTTCGCCTACTTCACAATTGGTTAGGCATTCTCCTCCTGAGCGTTTGATAACAGGAACAATAGTTTCAGCAATTTTTTTAGCTCCTCCTTTAGGGTAATAAGCACCTTCCATATAATGAGCAACAACAGAAGCATGTACCCAAAATACAGCTTTGGAGGGAGCAATCCCATAGTCGCCCCATTGAGAAAGTAGCAAAGACTTTAATTGGTTGTTTTTAAAATGACTGTCAAAATAACTTTGGGCAGATTGTAGAAAAAAGTCTTCTTTTCGTTTTGCCAAAAATTTAGGAATGCTAGCCACGGGTTTAGGCAATGAAATCGACAAAAATCGATCCCTACCCCAATTGACAGCTTTCTGGATGTCTTTAAAATACTGATTAATGGCCTTCTGTTCTTCAGGAAATTGTTTGATTAGATCCGCCTTGAGGTTTTTTGCACCAGAAACAGCCCCAAATTTTAGATCTGGATACCAAAAAATATCATAAGGATCATTTATCTTATCCCATTTTAATTGTCCATCACTGATATAATCAAAAATATCATAGGGCAATTCACCTGCTTCCATTGCTCCTAAATAATGAACTCCTACATCCCAACTATAGTTTCCTTCTCGTTCAAATTCATGAGTTAGCCCTCCGAGCGTCCAATGTTTTTCTAAAACCAATACTTTTTGGTTATATGCTTTTGATAATAATGCAGCAGTAGACAATCCTCCAATTCCTGAGCCAATAACGATCGAATCATATTCTTTTTTCATAATAATAGTTTTGTAAGTTTTTGAATGAGTTGAATTTGGATGTAGAGCATGGCTACATGTATTTAACTTTGATTAGGATGGGGGAGAAATTAGTGTTGGAGGATATGTTAAAATCAAAATCTTGAAAGGTAGGTTTTCGGATTGTTGGATAATGATTGGAAAAACCAAAACCTTCCTTTGGTAATAAAATTCCATAATCCATTTTATCATTTAGGTTTTCATCATCTAGCAAAACGACCCCGAATGTTCCCTCTGGCATTGGGATACTTAGGTTAAGCTCTCCATTTTGAATGTTTTTTTTATCAATTTCTCTACGAAGACAAGTTTGACCATTTATATAATTAGTATGGCTATCAAAAAAACAAAGCACAAAATTTCCCTTTGTATTTCTGATATTAGTGATCTTGAAGTGAATATTTTGGGTGTTAGAGGGAGGAAAAAACCAAAGGCTAGATAGAATAAACAAAAGTCCAAATTTCATAATGATTGCGTGTTAAGAAGTTATCTAAATACGTTTCATTTAAGCTTAAATTTGGTATTATAACATAGTTTATTTTGTTTTTGTTTAACTTTTTTGGATTTTATTTGAAATAAAGTTAAACAAAAAAGAGTTTTTTATATTTAATAACACTTTTTTAATCAAATAAAACTATGTTTTAATTGCTATTTTTTTGAATAGATATTTGTTTAGTAGTGCTTTATGTATTTTATTTGAAGTAAATATTTGATTTGGTCTATTTTTTTGTCAAAAAAAATAAATACTATGTTAAAATACATAGGTTGATTGCGGCTAAAAAGACAATTGAGAGGAGCTTTTACCAATGAAGTACTTGAGGAATTTGTAAAAATAATTGGTTGAGTAAAGAAACATCAGTTGCTTGTCTCTGCATTTCTTTCCAAACGGTGGGATGGGGGGCATAAATTAATGTCTTTTGGATGCTTAATGACAATCTACTTTTTAATGCTTCTAGCGAATAGTTTCGGCGAATAGAAATGTACGATTGAAAGCAAACTAATTCATCGAGGGAAGTAGCTTCTTGAATTAGGGCATAATCTTGAATGAGTTGAAGATATTTTTGGTAAGCCTCCTTACGTTTTATGACGAGTGCTTTTCGTGTGTTGAGCTGTAGTGTTTCTAAGGTATAAACAGCACGTTTGTAAGCTCTAGATGCTGGATCAGAATGTGTGGGGCTAAACAAACCACTGTTGAGATCCAATTGTAAATAATGGAGCGGATTTTCAGTTCTTGGGTTAATAAAAACAGCATCGGCATTGGGAGGAGGAGTAAAGGTGTAATCTTTGACTAGGTTAATGGTATTGGAAGAAAGTGGCGTTTCAAAAATTTGGAATTGAGAAATTTTATGTTTTCCATTACATGTTTTACAAGTCCACAAAAAATTTTCCCAAACAAAGGTTTTGTTAGGATAAAGCCCTCTGGGGTAGATGTGCTCGATAGTGGTACCTAGATTGGATTCACAATAATTGCAACAATTGGAGGTTCCAATGGCTATTTTTTGAAGCTCTTTCTCTACTCGATTAAAAGCTGCCTTTTGAGCATTGGTCTTTTTTTTGTTCTGCCACAATACCTTGGCTTGTTTTACTTGTTCTTTGTACGTTGGCAAGGCATCAATCTGATCTTGTAACTTTTTTAGATGATTGAGAATCCCTTTGCGAATAGGAATGGAATTGGTTTGAATCATAAATAGAAAAAGAAAAAGGAGCGGCAAAAAGCTACTCCTTTGATTGTTTTATAAAGGCAAGTTACCATGTTTTTTCTTTGGCAATTTGTCTACTTTATTTTCTAGCATTTTGAATGCTCTGATTAATTTCTGTCTAGTTTGGTTAGGTTCAATTACTTCATCTACAAAACCACGGAAAGCAGCACGATAAGGGTCGGCAAATTTTTGAGCATATTCTGCTTCTTTCTCAGCTAATTTTGCAGCAGGATCTTCAGCATTTTGAATTTCATTGCGGAAAATAATTTCACTAGCCCCCTTCGCACCCATTACGGCAATCTCAGCAGTAGGCCAAGCATAATTTAGATCGGCACCAATATGTTTTGAGTTCATTACATCATAAGCTCCGCCATAAGCTTTACGGGTGATAACCGTAATTCTAGGAACAGTTGCCTCACAAAAAGCATACAATAACTTAGCGCCATTGGTAATAATTCCATTCCATTCTTGATCGGTACCAGGTAAAAATCCAGGAACATCTTCTAGCACCAACAAAGGAATATTGAAGCTATCACAGAAGCGAACAAAGCGACCTCCCTTTCTAGAAGAATCGACATCTAAACATCCTGCTAAAATCATTGGATTATTGGCAACTACTCCAATTGCTCTACCGCCTAGACGAGCAAAACCCACTAGAATATTTTCGGCATAATCCTTATTCACTTCATAGAAAGAATCTGCATCTACGATTTCTCCGATGACTTCTCGCATATCATAAGGCACATTAGCACTATCAGGAAGGATGTTATCTAATGCAGGGCGTTCCTCTTTGCCAGGAGTATAAGCCAAACGAGGAGTTTCCTCTTCACAATTTTGAGGGATATAAGAGAGTAACTGTTTGAGTTGATTAATACAATCAATATCATTGGCAGCAGTAAAATGTGTTACTCCCGATTTGGTGGCATGCGTCATTGCACCTCCTAGCTCCTCAGACGTAACATCCTCATTGGTTACTGTTTTAACAACATTAGGTCCTGTGATGAACATATAAGAAGTATTTTCCACCATATAAATGAAATCGGTTATAGCAGGAGAATAAACCGCTCCACCAGCACAGGGACCCATAATAGCTGAAATTTGAGGAATTACTCCTGATGCTCTCGTATTTCGGTAAAAAATATCAGCGTAGCCTCCCAAAGATTGAACACCTTCTTGAATACGGGCACCTCCCGAATCGTTTAGACCAATGATGGGCGCTCCGTTGCGAAGAGCCATGTCCATTAGCTTGCAAATTTTTTCTGCATGGGTTTCAGATAGTGATCCACCAAAAACGGTGAAGTCTTGAGCAAAGACATAGATCAATCGACCATTGACAGTACCATATCCTGTTACTACACCATCTCCATAAAATTTCTGCTTTTCCATGCCAAAATCTACACATCGATGTGTAACAAGCATTCCAATTTCTTCGAAAGAACCTTCATCCAATAAAAAATGAATTCGTTCCCTAGCAGTTAATTTTCCTTTCTGATGTTGTTTTTCTATTCTTTTTTCACCACCACCTAGTTTGGCTTCAGCTATTTTGTTGGAGAGGATTTCAAATTTGTCTTGCATGATTAGAATAGTTGTTTATAGACGAATAATGCTTTTTGTTTTTCGAAAAACCAAGCTTCAAACGAAGTACAATGAGTAATGAAGAACAAAACTAAAAGCATAAATAAATGACTACATGGTTGTAGTACGATTAATGATTTTATAAAAGTAATACTTCTATAAAATTGTGCGGTAGCAAAGTTTGATTTTTTATGGCAAAAAACCAAAGCAATTTATCATTAAATCTACAAGAGGCTTACTTTTTTTTAAGAATAATAATCCCGTCACAAAGGAAGACCTATGGTAGAAAACCTATCTTTTTTGCGTTGTTTTTATTAAAAAAATGTACAATTGGGGGAGCAGCTTATACGCCAAGACCTTTTTGTTTATAGGAGAGTATAAGCAGGAATAAGGACACTTTAATAAAGAAGTTGTTTAAGAATAGCCTTAAATCACTAATGAAAGCTAATTTCTAGCTACTCTGCGTTAAAAATTTGCTCCATAGCGCTGCTATGAAGAAAATTTTTGCCTTGTTTATCTAAAAATTAGTACTCATTATCAACAAAACTCCATTTTTAAACAACTTCAAAATAAAAATGGGTTAAAACTTCTTTTTGATCCTTTTTTTTGCTAAATTGAACTTCCCTCACTTCAAATTAAAGTCCTATTTAAGCAGATTAGGTTATTATAACACAATACCTAATAACAGGATTTAAATTTTCCACTATCACTCACACAATCTATATTTAATGATATATGAAGTTGATTAGCATTCTAGTTATCCTTTTAATGAGTACCAACTTGTTAGGGCAATACGGAAATGACGGGGGAGGAACAAGAATTTTTTATAATATAAAAGAGGCTTTACAAACGCCTAAGAAGGTATTTAAACTGTATTTGGATCATAATGAATTGACCCAATTGCCCCCTACTATTGTCCAGTTTCAGAATTTGAAAGAATTGCAATTGGGGGGGAACCCTGACTTAGATTGGGATATTACCTTAGATCTATTGGCTCAATTACCTAATTTGGAAAAACTGAGTCTTAGTGAGAATAAAATCGAGAAGCTTCCTGAATCAATTACCCAATTGGAAAACCTAGAGGAACTAATCTTGGTTGGAAATCCTAATTTGGATTGGGAATTGACATTTGAGTTTTTGACGCATTTGAGTCAGCTCAAACTGTTGGATATAGGCAATAATCGCATCAAAGATTTACCTCCGAATATTGGCAATTTAGGGAGCTTAGAAAAGTTGTTGATTTGGGGGAATCGAATGATTAATTTACCTCCAACAATTGGCAAT
Source organism: Aureispira anguillae (assembly GCF_026000115.1). Lineage (GTDB taxonomy): Bacteria > Bacteroidota > Bacteroidia > Chitinophagales > Saprospiraceae > Aureispira > Aureispira anguillae. The sequence goes on along the minus strand of NZ_AP026867.1, from coordinate 5,306,738 downwards.
TTACGCAATTTGAGAGAATTAGATTTATCCAACAATCAGTTGAGAAGGCTAACCTCTACGGTTAAAAAACTCCAAAAATTACAAAAAATATATTTGTGGAATAATTATTTGACAGAATTGCCGTCAGAAATCGGTCAACTGAGCAATTTGAGAATGCTCAATTTAGGAGGGAACAATCTGACTACTTTGCCCCAATCGATTAGAGGACTTAAAAATTTGCAAACACTTGGATTGGCATATAACAACTTATTGTACTTGCCCAAGGGCTTTTCAGGGCTTTTTAACCTAAGAAGCTTAGATTTGGAAGGAAACCCCAATATGAATTGGCTGACCTTGTTTTTACAGCCTCAAAGAATGAATAAGTTAGTCGTTTTAAATCTAATTAATAACAGGTTGATTGATTTGCCCCCTAATATTGTAGGCTTAAAAAATTTGAAGACATTGGATGTAAAACAAAACCCTGAAATGAATTGGGAGTCGGCTTTTAAGCAACTGTCTCAAATTAAACCATTACAGCAATTGGATGTCTCCAATAATGATATACAAAAACTACCTTCAGAAATTATCCATCTTAGTCAACTTAAGTATTTACATTTGGGATCTAACCCCAATATGGATTGGAAACAGGCGTTCTTTAATATTGCTAAACTAAAAAGCTTAGAAACGCTGATTTTGAGTAGTAATGGTTTGGAAAAGGTAGACGAAGAGATTAAACAATTAAATAATCTAAAAGAACTAGAGCTAGGGAATAATCCAGCACTTCATTTAGATGCTTTATTTGAAACACTTTCTTTGATGGATAATTTGGAAACCTTGAGTTTAATTGATAACAATATTTCAAGTGTTTCTACAGCTATAGGAAAGCTTAAAAACTTAAAAGTGCTTCATTTTTGGATGAATGATATTAGTTTGAATTCTTCTGAACATACTAACCTGCAAAACTTGTTGCCTCAGACAAGTATTATTTATATGCCTCGCTATCTATAAGCTAGTTGTGTTACCTTTTGGTTGTGATCTATCTTTGGGTTTGGAAATAAAGATTTTCAAAATTAACAAAGGATTCTTTTTGTTTTGGTTAGAAAGCTGTATCATCAGAAATGAAGGATTTGTCTAACCTAAACATCGTTAAGAATGTGGAACCAAGATTTGTATTTAGAAGCACTTATTTTTGCTGGAAAAGCACATAGCAAACAAAAGGTACCCGCTTCGGATATGTCTTATGTTGTGCATATCACCAATGTTGCTATGGAAGTAGCCAATGCGTTGGTTCATTCTAATGATCCTAATCTAAATGGAACGTTAGCGATCCAATGTGCGTTATTACATGATACCATAGAGGATACAACCGTTACTTATGAGAACATTGAAGAGCAATTTGGGCAGCCGATAGCCGATGGCGTTTTGGCTTTGACTAAAAATAATAGCCTGCCTAAAGAAGAACAAATGTTGGACAGTCTAAAACGTATTGTGAAACAAGGGGCTGAGGTTAGAATGGTTAAAATGGCTGATCGAATTAATAATTTGCAGGCGCCCCCTGCGCACTGGGATGCTTTCAAAATAAGACGTTACCAAAAAGAAGCTCAATTAATTCTTGACTCATTAGGGGGCATCAATCCTTATATAGAGGCACGATTGAGTGCAAAAATCAAAAATTACCAACAATATTGTGACTAGCTTAAATTTTGGTTGTGATAATGGTTGGCAACAAACCCAAATTATAAGAAATATGAAAAAGAAAAAAATAGTTATACTGACTGGTGCAGGAATTAGTGCCGAGAGTGGTATTCAGACCTTTCGGGATGCAGATGGTTTGTGGGAAGGTCATGATGTAATGGCAGTGGCATCTCCACAAGGATGGGCTAAAAATAAGGCATTGGTACTGGATTTTTATAACCAACGTAGAGCGCAACTAAATACGGTTCAGCCTAATGCTGCACACAAAGCATTGGCAGAGTTGGAAGAAAAATATGAGGTTTGTGTGATTACTCAAAATGTGGACGATTTGCATGAACGTGGTGGCTCCTCTAGAGTGGTACATTTACATGGGGAGCTAAAGAAGGTGAGATCGACCTTGGATCCTAATTTGGTTTATGATTGGGAAAACGATGTGAATATAGGAGATAAGTGCGAAAAAGGAGCACAATTGAGGCCTCATATTGTTTGGTTTGGAGAGGCGGTACCATTAATTGAAGTAGCGACTCAAATTTGTGAAATTGCTGATATTTTTATCGTAATTGGAACTTCTATGCAGGTTTATCCTGCTGCGGGTTTAATCAATTATGTGGATACAAAAGTACCTAAGTATTTTATAGACCCTAAGCCTGCTCCTGTTGAGGTGCCTAACTTAAGGGTTATAGCCGATAAGGCGTCTACAGGGGTGCGTACTTTAGTGGATGAATTGATGAAATAAGGTAAAGAACATGAAAAAAAGTGAAACAAAAAATCCTTGGAAAACCCTAGAAAGTCAAGTTATGTATGACAACCCTTGGATTAAAGTTACAGAACATCAGGTCATCAATCCTTCTGGAAATGCTGGAATATATGGAATTGTTTCGTTTAAAAATATTGCCATAGGAATTGTACCTTTAGATGAAGCCTATAATACGTGGTTGGTTGGGCAATATCGCTATGCTTTGGGTGCCTATAGTTGGGAAATTCCAGAAGGGGGCTGCTTGATTGGAAAAGAAACTAAATTAGGAGCTGCACAAAGAGAACTGCAAGAAGAAACAGGATTAGTTGCAACTCAGTGGACCGAAATTCTAGAAATGCATACCTCTAACTCTGTGACGGATGAGGTTGGATATGCTTTTGTTGCTCAGGGTTTAACGCTAGGAGAGGCAACTCCTGAGGATACGGAAGAGTTACAATTAAAAAAGCTGCCTTTTGAGGAGGCAATAGCCTTATGTATGAATGGAACGATTACGGATAGCTTATCTGTATTGGCTTTGTTTAAGACCAAATTGTTATTGGACCAAAAGCTACTTTAAAACCTTCTTTGGTCGAACAAAATGCAAGGTTGGTATAAGGAACATTAGATCTAAATCATTAAACGAACCTTCTGCTTTTTATAAGAGTTAGTAAAAGTAGGAAATAGAGGTCGTTGAAATTTTTTAGAACAATAAACAAAACATCAAGCGAATAACACAAAATAAAACACCAATGATTCAAGTTGAACAACTTAGTAAACAATATAAATTAACCAAGCAGCAACAGCAGGAACTACAAATACAAACCGATTCTATTTTTGCAGTCAATAATATTAGTTTTGTTTGTCAACCAGGACGGGTTTTTTCCCTACTGGGTCCCAATGGGGCAGGCAAAACAACAACCCTTAGGATGATTGCAACAATTCTAAAACCTTCTAAGGGCGATGTTTTGGTTAGTGGGCATAGTGTGGTACAAGAATCAGAAGCCGTTCGTCGAAAAATTGGTTTTTTGACGGGCTCAACCAACTTATATGACCGATTGACGCCTAGTGAAATTGTTAAATATTTTGCAGATTTGTATGGAATGAGCAAAAGTGAATTTAAAGAGCGGAAAGAACTACTCTTTGAGCAATTGGGCATTAATGATTTTCTCAAAAAACGAATTGGGCAGCTCTCAACGGGAATGAAGCAGAAAGTGTCTATTGCCAGAAGTATGATTCATAATCCTGATGTTGTAATCTTTGACGAGCCTACCTCTGGCTTAGATGTAATTACAGCCAATAGCATTATTGACTTGATTAAAAATTGCAAACAAGAGGGTAAAACCGTTATTTTTTCTTCTCATATTATGAGTGAAGTAGATTTGTTATGCGATGATTTAGCAATTATTAATAAAGGAAAACTTATTTACAATAATACGATGGATGCTTATCGTCAAATTTCTAGCAATCAATCGCTAACAGAGACATTTATCCAATTAGTCAATCAAAGTAGTAATTCCTAGCGGTTTAGTTTTTATAAAAATCTAAACAAAAATCCTGTATAGATTTATAAAAGAAATAACGCTATTGTCAAAGTCAACAATAAAAAATTATGCATACCATTCTAACCGTTATAAAAAAAGAATTAAAAGATACCTTACGAGATAAAAAAACCTTGTTTTCTGCAATTATTTTACCTGCTTTGGCAATTCCTTTGTTATTGCTAGGGGTTTCTTCTTTGCAGAAGAACTTAATTAATAAAGAGAAAGAAAAACAATTAAAAGTTGTTTTAATCAATGCTCCTGAAGCCGTTTCTGCACAGTTCCAAGATGAGAGCATTACTTTATTGGCAAGCATGGATTTAAATCAGGCCAAAGATTCTGTTGCTAGCGAAGACTTAGATGCTGTCTTAGAGTTTGCCCCTTCTTTTGCTACCAATATTGACAGCTTCAAAAAAGGCGTTGTGAATATGTATTACAAGTCAACTAATATCATGGTGGAACGCCGCTTAAAAGAAAAACTAGATGCTTATGAAGCAATTGTATTAAATCAACGAATGGAACAGTTGAACATTGCTAAAGAAACTTTAACGCCTGTTCAGTTGGAAACAATTAATGTGGCTTCTGCCAAAGAGCAAATCGGAAAGAGCATCGGAGGATTTATTCCTTATATCTTCATTTTATTTTGCTTTATGGGCTGTATGTATCCTGCGCTGGATTTGATTACTGGCGAAAAGGAGCGAGGTACAATAGAAACACTGTTAACAGTACCTGCGTCTAGGTTTAGCATTCTGATTGGCAAGACGATAACGATTGCATTAGTTGGGGTAGTGGCATCTGTAATGACCATAGGAGGGATGATTTTAGCATTAAATTTAGGCAGTGATATTCCTGCTAGTTTTATGGATTCTATTGCAGATATGTTGAGTTTAAAATTCATCTTAATGCTTTTTGCTATGCTTTTGCCATTGAGTTTCTTTTTTGCTGGAGTTTTATCGGCTATGGTAGTCAGAACGAGTAGTTTTAAGGAAGCACAAAGCTATGTTACTCCTATGACGTTTGTGGTGATAATTCCAGCCTTAGTAGCGACTATGCCAGGAGTAGAACTGAATTGGCAATTTGCTCTTATTCCTATTCTAAATGTTGCATTGGCTACCAAAGAAATTATTGCTGGTACGATACATTTAGGGCAGTACATTACGATTGTCTTTTCTTTAATTGTCTTTGCTACTTTGTCGGTGTTGATTAGTTATAAACAATTCTCACAAGAGAAAAATGTTTTAAAATAAGACCGCTTATTTGAAATCATTATTCCGTTAAAAAACACGTAGTCGCAACGCAGTTAGTCCATGGAATATTATTGAAATAACACAAGTTACTTATGAAATACATCACTTTATTAAGGGGGATTAATGTGAGTGGGCAAAAAAAAGTCAAAATGGCTGATTTGCGCACGATGTGTGAGACAATGGGGTATCAAAATGTACAAACTTATATACAAAGCGGTAATATTGTATTTGAAGGAGCAGAAGAGGATACGGATTGGATAGCCCAAAGCATGCATCAAAAAATCCAAACTACTTTTGGTTATGATGTTTCTGTTATGGTTCGCACAGAGGATTATTGGAAAGAAGTCGCTGTTAATAATCCATTTTTGGAGGCTAACCCTGATTTGGAAATTAAATTTTTGCACGTCACCTTTTTGGCAGAAGTGCCAACAGTTGATTCGATCAAAGCATTGCAAGAAGTCGCTGCTGGAACAGATGAATTAGCAATTATAAACAATCGAGTCTATTTGTATACTCCCAACGGTTATGGGCGTACAAAATTAAGCAATACGACGATAGAAAAAAAATTACAAGTATCGGCAACAACACGAAATTGGCGCACCGTTTCTAAGTTACTAGAAATGTGATTTACTCCATTTATAAATGGATGACTAGGGGTTAAGGTAGATAGTCAAATTTGTAAATTCGAGCTTTTTTCTTTATCCCTTCAGAAGATAAAAATAGATCTCCATTAGAATTAAATGTAAGTCCTTCTGGTTGTTCAAAATGATCAGAAGGCAAGCGTTTAAGGTATTTGATTTGATACTTGCGATCCAATACAATCAAACTATTTCCTGCTGCTGACAATAAATAAAATTCCTTAGTGATGGGGTGAACGGCAATGGCAGAAGGTGCTAGAAGCATACTTTTTTTAGCTTTTTTTAGCTCTTTTTTATAGGAGCTATAATCAGGGTTTTGTTTTAGGTTGTCCTGAACAAAATGTTTGAACTGCTTTCGATCTAAGGTGAAAATGGGGTTTGTGTTAAATTTCTGTTTTTGCAAATCGTAAGCATAAATAGCCCTAAAGCTATGCTCTTTTTCGCCAATGGAAGCAGAACCTTTGCAAGCAATAAGCAGTTGGTTTTTTACAGGATCATAAGCCAGCCCTTCTGTGTCATTAATTTCGCCAAGATTCGTATCAATAACCTTTGTACTGATGTTTTTGTTTTTTTTATTCCAATGTTTAATTTGAAATAAGACCCCATCCGCTCGGAGTACATAAAATACATCTTTGACAACAGTAATCCCTTCGTAATCTCCATCCGCAGAAAATTCGATAACATCTAGGATAGCTCCATTGTCCTTATCAAGGAGGTAAATCGCCCCTTTTTCGTCTTGTACGGCTGCTAACCATTGATCTTTATAGCAAACAAGTCCCGAAATTTCCTTCAATTCCTTAGACAACTTAAACCTATTGTTGGGCTGATCCAATTGATACCCGATACGATTGCTGGTTGGCATAATAGCTGTTGTTTGTTCTAAATTGCTGGTAGATTTATTGGGTCGTAAATTACTATTAGGGTGACTGTTATTACAACTAATAAGCAACAAACAACTAATATATGCAGAAATAAAGTGGAGCATTGCCTTTTATTTGTTTTGATCAGATAAGTGGTCTTCTTGTATAAATCTATAATCAAGGCTAAAGTTAGCTGGTTTTTTAGCTGTTTTATCTTTAAAGAAATCCATAATTTCTGCCATATCTGCATGGATGTCTCCCGTTGGATGTACTACTTTTCCAAAGCCTCCAATTTTAGTTTTATAATCCAAGTACCCCAGACAAATTGGTACTTTTGCTTGCAATGCAATATAGTAAAAACCAGTTTTCCACTCTTTTTGTAAAGATCGGGTTCCCTCTGCTGCAATCATCAAGCAAAGTTTATCTTCTTTTGAAAATAAATCGGCAATTGCTTGAACGGTACTTTGTCTTTTTTCTCCTTCTTTTTTAGGCTTGCGATTGATGGCAATTCCCCCAACTGCTCTAAGAAGAGGTCCAAAAGGCAAGCCCATCAATTCTTTTTTGATGGCATAACGCGCCTTAACATTGAGAATACTCATGATGGCTAAGGTGGTAGGAAAATCCCAATTGGATGTATGAGGAGCACAAATCATAACGCATTTTTCATGAATTTCTTTAGGGGGATTGCTTTCGACTTTCCAGCCAGTTAGTTTTAAGTAAATTTTACTAATTAATTTCATTGAATTGTATTTTTCTAAAAATATATTGGGGAGGGAGAATGGTTAAAAAAAATGCTTAAGATACGTTGGGAAAGAAGGTAAAATAATAGTTTATTTTTAATAGCCCATATTACGAGCAACCTCAGGGCAACTTTTTTCTAGCTCAATTAAAAATTCTGCTTTAAATTGAACCAGTGCTTCAGGATCATCTGCTAGTTTTTCTAATGGGTTGTCTTCTCCCATGCAAGCATCGTGTTCTTTTTTTATTTGATCAAATGTGGCTTGATTAATTGTTCCTGATCGCAACTGTATGGCTGCCTTAGAAAAAGCTTCTGAACAGTCGCATAGTTTTTGAGCATATTTAGAAGCCGATGGACCGCCACAACTTGTTAGGAATAAAAATGTCACAATAAGCCCCAACCAATGAACTTGCTGTGTGCTGCCAATAATTTTTTTCATAGAAGTGATGTTTTACTTTAAAGAAAAGTACAACTATTAATTACTTTATTTCTAGCTTTTATAAGGTTTTTAAGGAACAGGATCATGACCATGCCCGCCCCAAGGGTTGCAACGCAAGATACGACGAAATGCTAAATAACTGCCTTTAAATGGACCATATTTTTTGATTGCTTCTAGGCTGTATTGCGAACAAGTGGGCGTATAACGACAAGAAGAGGGCAATAAGGGAGAAATTGCCAATTGGTAAATACGAATTAGACCAATAAAGGCTAAACCAATAAGTTTAAAAGGAAGAGAAAATAAAGCGTTAATGATTTTCATCTTTTGATACAATTTGTTCTAACAATTTATCCATCAAGCGAAGGTATTTCTTCTCAATGGTAGCAAAATCTGAGGCTTCTTTGCCTACATAAATTAACATCAAGTTGAGCTGTTTGGTTTCTGCTTTTAGCGTTTTATACAATTGGTGCTTGTTGAGCCGAAATGCTTCTCGCATCAACCTTTTGTGTCGATTTCGTTTTACGGCATGTTTGAAGACTCTTTTGGAAACACTAAAACTAATCGCAACGGGATAAGGGCTATCGTTGGGTGGGATTTCTTTCCAGAAAATACGCAGTGGATAAGCTCCCACACTTTGCCGATTCTTAAACAAAAGCCCAATTTGCTTCCGACTTTTTAGCCGCTCTTGCTGATTGATTGTATTGGATTGAGTCATGAAAATTTAAAAGAATTGAATATAAATATTGTGGAATGGTTTTGTTCAGGACAAGTTGAGTGTCTTCCAAAATAACAAAAATAGGTGGAATTATTAAACGGAAAGAATTTCAATGAAATAATAATGTTCTTTAATCGAAAAGAATTTAGCGTACAAAAAAATCCTTGATTTAGTGATGGTCTAATACATCGGCATGGTATTTCAACTTAGGGAGTCTTATATAAAGGATAAGTACCGAGATTAAAAAAAGGAAAATATTAAGGCTAAAAATGAAATTAAAGGGGGCTGAAATCGTTTTTATTCGGCTATATTCATCTCCTCGCAAGGAAGGGCTATAATCTTTGTAATAAACGTGAAAGTTAATGATTTCAATAGAAATTATGACTAAGCCAACCAACCAGATGATGTCTATTCCAAAACTCAATATTAACAAAAAATTACTGCTCTTTTTTTCTGAAAAATAAGCCCATATCCCAACTTTTATAAAAAAAATAAAAGTAGCCACATAAATCAAGATATGATTATCATAAAGCGGTCGACCTGATAGGTTGATTGGTTGATTTCCAAAAAGAACAACTTGTGTATACCCACACAAACACAGACAGATAATCAGCGGATAAATAAAGGGATTTTTGAATATTTTTTTCATAATTGAAATTATTACGAACGGTTACTTAATGTTTTTAGATAACCCAATATTTCATCCGAAACTTGAATCATTTTGGTTTCTATTTGTTTCGCCAGTGCGTTAAGGTTATTAAAATCAGGATTTTCAACCAATGTCGCTTCAAGGATTGAATATTTAGGCATTTCTGTTTTTTCCTTATTCCACTGTGTTGTTTTTAGCAGTTCCCAATATTTTTTTTGAATCGCTATTGTATTTCCAAGTAGCCAAACCTCAAATTTCATTTCTAGGTGATTTAATACCAGCCCAAGTTTTAACTTTTTACTTTTTAAAAAATCATTTGAATAGTAGAAATACGTATAGTCCATATATCCGTGAAGGATTCCTGCAAAGGAATATTGGTCAGAAAGATTTTTGATGAAATCTGTTCTTAATTTCATGACAAATTTTATTAACCCGTTGTAGGCTATTAATATATCTCCTTTGTTGAGTTGCTCTTTATAAATCGAAACATATTTATTCAAATTTTCCATTTTACTTTTCTGATCTTCTTTCGTTTAATAGTTTTTAGCTCATGCACAATGTGAGTGTGATAGGTTGTACAAAGGAGTAAAATACGAAAAGTAAGTGTTCGAACAGAGCAAAAACGTAGGTTTTGCTAGTAATTTTGACTTTGAGTACTAGTAAAATTACTATTTTTAGGATGGGACAAAAAATCTAAATTTAGCACCTTAAAATGTCTAGAATGAGCATATGCCCATTCTAAACTACTATTTTGTTGTTACGAATGCATGAAATTTTCAATGTTGTGAATAGGTTCTCCAAGCTCCTTCCATGTTTGTTTGGCTTTAAATTCTTCTTTATAGTTTGAAAAAAAAGAAGCCATTTGAGCTGCTAACCGTGCTTCTTTGTTAAAAAGTCCAATAGTTTTTAGTAGCCAAATGGGAGCCAATTGTACTTTTAAGTTTGGACTATAAGTGCTGCTATATCTCTTAAGGGCCTCTTTAAAAGTAATAGCTTCCTTTCCTTGCATGATATAGTCTTTTGTTAAAGAATGATCAGATTGTTTTACAGCATTCATTATCATTTTGCCTAGATCTTTCCCTGCTAACCAAAAAATTGGATAACGGATTGACTTGAACCCTTGAAGTGTATTCCCTTTTCTCATAGAAAACTCTATTGTATCCATAATCCAAGAACAATGAAAGAACGTACAAGGAATATTAGATTCTTTTAAGAGATGATATCCAACCTTTCTTATATCATTGATAAATAATTCAGCACCTTGAGCAAATTCAGGATAGGCTGCTGTTACAGCAGAAACATGAAAAATTCGGTTTATATCTTTTTCTTTGGCAACTTTAATAACGTTTTTTATTCCATCAATTTCTGGTTGAAAAAGAGCTTCAGAATTTGATGTAGATAAGTTTAGATATACTGCATCCGTATCAGAAAAGAGTTCTCTTAAATCATCAAGATTGCTCAAGTCCCCTTGAATGATTTGGATTTCCTTCGGAAAGTTAGGAATTTTCTTCACTTTATCTAGATTACGAACAAGTGCTTTAATAATGATTCCTTGTTTGATTAATTCTTTGTAAACGAAGGGAGCCAGATTTCCTGTGACCCCAATAAATGCAATTTTCTGTATCATAATAATAATTTTTTTTTCAAAATTACTACTTTTGCTATAGAAAGTATAGTAGCTATTTAGTAAATATTACTATACAAATGTATAGTAAGAAATTATAATTTTATGAATCCTAGAAATATTCCTGAGTGTCCAGCGGCAACAATATTAGCATTACACGATTGCTTAACGGTATTAAATGGAAAGTGGAAAGTTCCAATAATTGGGGCGCTTTTTTTTGGTCCAAAACGCTTTAATGAATTAGAAACAACAATAAAAAAAATAACTCCTAGAATGCTTTCAAAAGAACTCAAGGAGTTAGAGTTAAATAATATTGTCCAAAGAAATGTTTATAATACAAGACCTATTCGAATAGAATATGAATTAACAGAATCAGGCAAAACACTAGAACCTATTCTTGAGGCGATGGTAGAATGGGGCACTCAGCATAGAAAAGAAACAATGAGTAAAACCGAAAATTAGATTAAAAACTAGGGAGAATGGCGGTTGTAGTAGATGCATGCGCTCGGTAGGCTCTAAAATATTAAAAAGCCTAAAGGACTAGCAAGGCTATGTCTTAAGGGGCGTTCCATTTTTTTCAATTTTCGCTTTAGCTAAAGCTCTTTAAAAATAGTTTTACTATATCTGCTGGCATTAGCTCCTTCAAAAAACAAAAAAACGACCACAACACCGTTGCAGCCGCAGAAAACGTAAAAAAACGTCATAAAACACCATCTTAATCCCTAATTCTATAGGGACTTGATCAGGATTGTTTTAGTGTTAGTTTTTTTGTGGCGTTTTTTGTTTTTGGGGACAAAAATAGGGTAAAAGCAAGCGCTTTATAATATTATTATTAGCTATCAAAAACAACAACTTTATAGTTAGTGCAAATTAGAGTTGAAATGCCAATAATTAATACTAACAGAAATAAATTGGATCACGTTTTATTGGTATGTAAAAGGGGCTAGTCTAAGCGGTCGTTTTAATGCTACTTATACGTTGTTAGCATTAGTTTGTTTTTTCAAATATTATATCTTTCACAGTACCTTCAGAAGCTACTTCAAAAGAGGTTACAATTCCTTCACTATCTCGAATAAAGGAATATTTAGTTCTTCTATTTGCCCCAAAAGTATCTTTTACTCCCTCTTTAATAACAATATTTTCATTGTTGGGATAGCTCAGAATTAATGTGTCATTTTCAGCTTTAATTGAATAGATAATATCTAGTTCTTTTGAATAATAGTCACCAATGTAATCCTCTAAATTTTTATTGGGATTTGACTTGAGATATATTTTTTCAAAATAGAAAATAGCACCTCCAAAATCGATGTATAAGTCTGCCTCTTCACTTCCTTCGTTTTGAAACGAATATTTGATTGAGGGGTTATCTATTCTACATAATGTATTCGCAGTTTGTGAGACTAAAGGAGTCGCATTTCTACCAAAACTACTGATTACTTTTAAAGAGTCGTTTTCTATAAAAACTACCATTCTTAAATCACTATTTAATTCTTGATAAACTCCAGTAAACTTATTAAGCTCCTTTGATGAATGTTCGTAATGCTTAACCATCTTTTCATTTGTACCTACTTCTTCAATAAATAAATCTAGAATTTGGTATGAAATATTAACAGCGTTTATGTCTTCTGAATTTGTGAAAACTACAATTGCCAGATTTTTCTTTGGAACACAAATGAATTGTGAGCGCATACCTAAATCTCGTCCACTATGGTTAAAAGTGACATAGTCTTTATATGGAGAAACGAACATGCCTCTTGCATGCGTCATTGCTGTTCCATTCTTCAAAGTGTCCAGTTCCGTTATAAAATTGCTTAAGTAAGAAAATTTATGTTCTGGATTTAAGAAAATACTAGACCATTTTGCCAAATCTTCAATGGTACTTCCCATACCACCAGCACCCACACAAAGAGTTAACGACTTTGGTTGGTGGTAGTTTTCATTGGATTTGTAGTAAGAATATGCTCGATTTTTTATGACCTTTTCAAGATTGCTTCGATAAAAAGTACTTGTCATTTTCATAGGCTCGAATAATTCTTGTTTCGCAAATTCATGAAGTTTCATTTTAGAAACCCGTTCAATAACTAATGCTAGAAGCACGTAATTAGTGTTGGAGTACAACATCTTTTCACCTGGCAAATTATTGACTCCATTTTGCTTAAACATAAGTTCTTGAATCATCTTGTTTGTATACCCTTGATGTTCGTAGTCAAAGCCTTTCAAGTCAAGTAATACGTTATGGTTTCGGATACCACTAGTGTGATTTAGCAGGTGTTTAATTCGAATGGTGTCAGAATAAATTGATAGTTCAGGAATGTACTTTTGAACATCATCATTTACTGACAATTTACCTTGATTTTCCAATATTCCGATACAGGCAGATGTAAATTGTTTTGTAACAGATGCCAAACTAAAAACAGTAGAATCATTGAATGGTATATCGTACTCCAGATTCATACATCCTTTACTATTGTGGTAAATCAGTGTATCATTTTTTACAACCCCTACTGTTAGTCCTGGCTGGGATGCTGTGTTAACGTATAAATTCAAGATTTGGTTGATCGATTCAGTTTGATAATTTTGAGCGTGTGAGATCGAACTGATCAGAACAAGAATGACGAGGAGATAGAGTTTCATTTTTTATTTGGTGTAATTCTGTTTTACCGATTAGTGGGGTATCAATGCTAACATTTTGATATATGTAGTACCACAAGTTATGCAAACTAAATATAAGCATTCCCCAAAGAAAAATTGCAGATTTTGATAGTAATTTTTTCTTCAGGTTCTAGCAAAATTGTAGATCTTGTTGCCCATTTAACATGCGTTTGACATATCACCGTTTCCGAAAGCCCACATTGAGGTATACACCTTGTTTGTCCACTGCCTTTTTTTCTAACAGTACCTTCTATAAAAAAAAGTGACTATAAAGAATACTATAGAAGGTTATAGAATATTATTCGCCACTCCAAAAAAAAACGGCCACAACACCGTTGTAGCCGCAGAAAACGTAAAAAAACGTCATAAAACACCATCCTAATTAGTAGCTCCATAGGGATTCGAACCCCAATTGGCAGATTCGTATTCTGCAGTCCTAATCCAGTTAGACGATAGAGCTATTTAAAAGTAAGGTAATTTGAAAATGGGTCAATAAGTACCTACTTTTTTAGTCCTTTTAAAGAAAATATAAATTGACCCAAGATCAAATATTAGATAAGCACCTCCTTTTTTAGTGATTCTTTATTTTTCTTAATCATAGCTAAATTTAGTTGAAGGAAGGTACTTCAAACTGGAGCCATTGATTACTCTGCTACGAGACCGATTGTTTAATTCGTAGGCAATATAAAGCTGCATTATGGAGAATATTCTCCCAAAGAGCAATCAACGACCAGTATTGCGATAAGAATAAGCCAAAACATGACATTGAATTTAGCGTAGAGCTACACGATTTACCATTGGAATTTTTTAGAGGGGTTAGCACCATACTTCTTCCAACCAATAAGGTGTTATCATCTACAAGATTAAGAAATAAATAATTGGACGCACAGACGGGACTCGAACCCATAGCCAAGGCTTATGAGACCTTGATGTTTGCCTTTACACCACCGTGCGTAAGGTAGTGGAACAGGCGGGATTTGAACCCGCATCCTTCTCGTTGCAAACGAGATGCTCAGCCAATTGAGCTACTGTCCCTGATCATAATTGTATACAAAAAGTGCCTTTGGTGAGACTCGAACTCACACGGTATAGGTTTTGAATCTATTGCCTCTTCCAATTGGGCTACAAAGGCTTTTGGTTACTAATTTGTGGTGCTCTAAACAGGATTCGAACCTATACTAAAACGGGTTTAAGCCGCACGCCTCTGCCAATTGGGCTATTAGAGCAGTAGAGCAAATGGTGAGATTCGAACTCACAATCTTCTGGGTGGAAACCAGGTGCCTTAGCCAGTTGGGCCACATTTGCAACATAAAAAAAATAGTACGGGTGACAGGAATCGAACCTGCATCCTCTAAGTCCCAAACTTAGCGCTTTAGCCTTGTTAAGCTACTCCCGTATGTTGTTAGTACCTTCAGTGAGATTCGAACTCACACTAAATAGGTTCTAAACCTACCGCCTCTACCAGTTGGGCTATGAAGGTGAATGAGCGATTTTTGAGCGCAGCTCAAAATAAAGGTCTAGAAAGACCTTTAAGCGAATGAACCGCAAAGCGGTCATCAAAGTCTTAAAAGAGCGCAGCTCAAAATAAAGGTCTAGAAAGACCTTTAAGCGAATGAACCGCAAAGCGGGCATTAAAGCCTTAAAAGAGCGCAGCTCAAAATAAAGGTCTAGAAAGACCTTTAAGCGAATGAACCGCAAAGCGGGCATTAAAGCCTTAAAAGAGCGCAGCTCAAAATAAAGGTCTAGAAAGACCTTTAAGCGAATGAACCGCAAAGCGGGCATTAAAGCCTTAAAAGAGCGCAGCTCAAAATAAAGGTCTAGAAAGACCTTTAAGCGAATGAACCGCAAAGCGGTCATCAAAGCCTTAAAAGAGCGCAGCTCAAAATAAAGGTCTAATAAGACCTTTAAGCGAATGAACCGCAAAGCGGGCATTAAAGCCTTAAAAGAGCGCAGCTCAAAATAAAGGTCTAATAAGACCTTTAAGCGAATGAACCGCAAAGCGGGCATTAAAGCCTTAAAAGAGCGCAGCTCAAAATAAAGGTCTAGAAAGACCTTTAAGCGAATGAACCGCAAAGCGGGCATTGATTGCTCAAGAATAGCAGGTCAAAAAAAGCTACCATTATAGTACGGGTGACAGGGATCGAACCTGCATCCTCTAAGTCCCAAACTTAGCGCTTTAGCCTTGTTAAGCTACTCCCGTATAAATTAGATCAGGTAGAAGGAATTGAACCTACAATCTCTGGAGTCAAAGTCCAGCGCTCTAACCAATTGAGCCATACCTGAGTACTTAAATTTTATGGTTTAGTTATAATTTGAATCATCAAATTATTTAGCAAGGGCAGTAGGGATCGAACCTACAACCTTCGGTTTTGGAGACCAATGCTCTGCCTAATTGAGCTATACCCTTAAATAATGGTAGAAAGGGTGGGAGTCGAACCCACACGAGTCATTAACTCCGAACAGTTTTCAAGACTGTGGCCACCACCAATTGGCTTGCCTTTCTAGTCGTTATGGTAAAAAAGGAGGATATAGGAATCGAACCTATGTTCCGCTAGGAAACCTTTCTTTAGCAGGGAAGTGCCTTACCACTCGGCCAATCCTCCAAATATAGACAGACAAACAGCCTGCCTGTTGCCCTGTAGTAGTTGGCGATTGTAACGGCACAATTAGGGAATTGCTACGCTAATCTTTACTCTACTTTTTGTTGGACAACAAGTGATGATTAAATCACTTTGGTTTAAGAACTTTTTCTGTTTTGATTCACGGTATTATACCATCGATCATTAATTGTTGAATCTATTAATTATGGTTCTCCAAAACATAATCAATAAACTTCTTAATGGAGATAAGCCTTATATAACAGGATACAAAACTTACTCAGAATCGGGCACCCGACAGGATTCGAACCTGTGACGGACTTATCGTCCAGTAGAGTCACAATCTACTTGCTTAAACCGCTCGCACACGGATACCATTCTGGAAAATTACTAGCATTCATCGTAGTGGCGACGGGATTCGAACCCGCGAACTCAATAATTTGGACTAGGTTGAAAGCCTAGCTACTTTGACCACTTGTATACACCACCATATTAGTAGGTTTTGCTAAAATGGATGCGAATGGATTATTATTGTAGTAACAACCAGAGTATATATGTTATAGGTTGTTAATCAAATACCACAAGACGCAAAACCACAAAACCATTTTTAATCGTTAAAAAATCTTGATGACAATCAGCGTACAATACTTTATTCATTGTATCTTATTATTTTTAGTACAGTTAAGTTAGAGCCAACAGAGGGAATTGAACCCCCGACCTGCTGATTACAAATCAGCTGCTCTAACCAGCTGAGCTATGTTGGCAAATAAAAGTTGTCCTCGTTGTTTACTAGTGCCTTTAGGCACTGTTGAAATTGAACGAGCTAAATAGCGGACTGGGCAGGACTCGAACCTGCGACGTTCTGATTAACAGTCAGACGCTCTAACCAACTGAGCTACCAATCCAATGGTTATAATTTAGTTATATTGTGTGAACCGAGTGGGATTCGAACCCACGGTCTTCTGATTAAAAGTCAGATGCTTTAGCCAGCTAAGCTACCAGTTCAGTTGTTTTAATATTCTCGTTATTTACGAGTGCCATTAGACACAATTGAAAGTGAACGAGCAAGAATAGTGGTACTACTTAGAGTTGAACTAAGGACCTTTGGTTTTTCAGACCAACGCTCTGACCAGCTGAGCTATAGTACCATTAAAAAGTAGAAACAATAGGATTCGAACCTATGACCGCTTGGGTGTAAACCAAGTGCTCTAAACCAACTGAGCTATGTTTCTATATTGATCAGTATGGGCATAGATTGTCCTTAAGAATTATTCTATTTGTAAATAATTCGGGGCTTATACCTACTTGATCCAATTTGTAATTGCGATGGTGACGAGACTCGAACTCGCAACCTGAGGATAGACAATCCCCTGCGCTGCCATTGCGCCACACCATCTTATGAAGTATAACTTGAGCCTATGATCTTTTGAGTATCAGTCAAACGCTTTAGTGCGCTACCGCTTATGAGACCGCAAGCATAGTTAACCAGCTAAGCTACATCGCTAGTGGGCATCTGGTTTTGCTGTTCTATTTTATTAGAACAAATACAAAGCAGAATATTTTTTGTAAAAGAGAAAAAGTTATTACCAATTAAGAGCGGAGTGGATGCTCTATGTTATTTTTTTTTCGCAACATTGTATGTTTATTTTTTAGGGATTTTTAGAATTTTTTAGGCGAACTACAACTGCGAATACATAATTATGGTAAAATAATAAGGTGCTATTCGCAATTGTAGATTCATTTTCTAGCCAATTACGAATTCGACCTAAAGGGAAGAATTATTGTTGGCGTAGATGCTCTCGCTGTGTTTGTAATTGCCAAAAACTCAGTGTACCATCTAGGCAATTTTGGTCACTAGATCTAGAGGTACCAATTGGCGCTTGTCCACTGTGTTGGTGTGGTTTGGCAGTGTCATTACCATCGTTCACAATCGTTACAGACGAGTTGTTTTTTTTGATGTCTGGTCGCATTGTGTTGGTAAAAAGAGGCACTCTTGTTCGAATTAAAGTTTTCATAATTTAATGATTCAAGTGTTCTAGATTGTAGAGACCGCTCAAACAAAGCATATAGATTCTATCAATAGATATTGCTTTATTAATGAGACAAGAAAGCAGGTCTTTTCTTTGATCGAAAAGTTCGATGTTCTAAAGTTATTATTGTGCTAACTTATAGTAGGTAAAATAGTTGCTTTCCTGGATTTTTCAATCTATAGGAATTAGTTGTTGATGTTTTGATTTGTATTAAATACAAGTTTCCGTTTAGTGTGTTATAAAATTTAGTTAATAAATATTATGTATAACGAGGGCTAACGCATTTTGAACGATAGAATCGTCGAACTAGGCAATCAATATGAAAGAGTTCTATCCATCCATTCTTTTGTTGAACCGTTATTATAATAATGTCAAAGAATGATAAAGTTACATACTTTGCAACTAACAAAATTAACGTGGCACCAAATGGAATAAAAGTAAACTTAGATTGGTTTGAACGCAGTTTGTTACTTGCACAACACTACGAACAATTTAAGTCGTTTGAGCTTAGGACCGCTCGTAGTGAAGATGTAATTTATAATTATTAAAAGAACTAAAATCTGAACTGTTGGCTAACTTGGCATTTTCATCCTGCCCTAACAGCATCCCTTGACGATTGGCTATCGCTACAGGTGCTTTCCAATCACCAAACTCACTAATGAGCATTGATGTGTTGGTCGGACAAATATGTGAATGAATAAATACCATACTTAACTATTAATTGTTTTAGATTACTTTTTATTACCTATTTTGTAAGATAAAATTATCTTATTATTTAGGTTGGCAATGATTTTTATAAATGTTTCATTGCGCTGTTCGAGGTATATAACTTCATAGGGGAAAGGATAGTTCCTGAGCTTTGGAAAAAAAATGATTTTTTTTTCAGTTTTTTTTGTGTTGTGATTGTATTGTCTTGTAAATAAGTGTTTTGTGGAAAGTGAATGAAAATCATTTTTTTGTAAAAAAAAATAAAAAATGATTTTTTGTACTGTTGTCGCATCCAGGAAATGAAAGTAGGTTGTCCAATGAATATAAATTTTAGGACTTAGAGCGCTATATTGCTTAGTGGAACGAAAAATTGTCAAAGAACCAAAATAGTTTGTATATTGCTTATAGTAAGTACAATCATAATGTGAAATATCTTGATGATATAAGCTCTTAACTATATGGAAGAAAATAGAACACCTGACAAAAATGAACCACTTCAACCAAAAGAGAAAGAAATTGAGCATCAGCATTCAACGGCCGTATATTTAATATCTAGAGCCATTAATGAGCTTAAGGAACTGTTCAATTTACATTTAGATACAGATGAGGCTGGAACAATTGAAAGCATTCATAAGAGTATAGAATTTAAGGGAGGAAATTTATGGGGACTAATTTTTGCTGCTTTTATTGCTGCTATTGGTCTGAATATGAATTCGGGAGCAGTTGTAATTGGAGCCATGTTAATATCTCCATTAATGGGACCAATTGTTGGAATTGGTTATGCTTTGGCAACCAATGATTTTGATACCTTAAAGTATGCGTTTCGAAATTTAGTTATCTTTATTGTTGGTTCGATTTTAGCTTCAATCGTCTATTTTTCGATTTCCCCTATTAAGACACTAACCGATCAATTAGAGGCTCGAACTTATCCGACTTTTTATGATGTAATGATTGCTATTTGTGGTGGTGCGATTGGAATTGTAGCAAGTTCTAGATCAGATCGAGGAAATGCGATTCCTGGTGTGGCAATTGCGACGGCTCTAATGCCTCCTTTGTGTACGGTAGGATATGGAATTGCAACCGCTCAGTGGGCTTATGCAGGGGGCGCTTTTTACTTGTTTTTTATTAATTCTGTATTTATCGCAGGAACATCTTTGGTGTTTGTTCGTGCTTTTCAGTTTCCTAAAAAAGAATTTTTGGACCCTGTTCGGGAACAACGTTATAAATTAATTTTGGTTGCAATTGCTATTTTTACCATTATTCCTAGTCTTTGGACAGGATATAATTTGGTACAAAGAGAGCTGTTTAATAGCAAGGCTGCTTTGTTTGAGGCTAAAGTGGAAGAGTACCACTTAGAAAAAGGAGTTATTATCGATCAGAAGGCTGATTATAGACGGGACACGCCCACTATTACATTAATTACATCAGGAGGGATTCGAGAAAGCGACAAAGACAACTTATTTCATGAAATGACAGAAGTAGGACTGGGGAATGCTAAATTGGAATTTAGAGAAGGTAATTTAGATGTAGAGGTATTGTTGGCTGAAGTGCAAAACTTACAAACCAAGTTTACTACAATTCGAGAAGAATATTCTGGCATGCTTAAAAAGCTCTATGAAGATAATGAAATTGTGCTCAAGAATAAGACAGAACGCATCAAGTTTTTAGAAGCTGAATTGTCAAAATACCAAAGTCATCACAAACAAATTAGCAAGCCTGTTGATGATATTGCATTAGAATTTTCAACGTTGTATCCAGATGCTGTAGAAATTGCCTACAATGAATTGGTAAAGATGAACACGGCAACCAAAACCTTAGATACTTTGCCAACGGTTGTTATTAATTGGAAAGGCAGGAGGATAAGAACGGAACAAAAAAAGAGAATGGAAAGGTTTTTTCAAACACGTATGAAATTGGATACCATTGAGGTTGTCATTTATTAATCACTGATATTACGGAAAAGAAGCATTGGAAGATTTTATAGAAGCAATAGAAGGAAGTGTTGAGCAAAATCAATTTGTAAAAATTACATTGAGCAAGTGCGCTCCAAAATCTTCGGATTTAAAGAATATTTATGTTCGAAGAATTGATCTTAAGGGAGTATTGTATTTATCGTTCACTTATCATTATGCCAACCAAGATGTTGTTAAGAATTATACCTTGAAGGAAGCAATTCATTTGCTAGAGGAACACTTGGGAAAGGATTTTTTGGTAGGAACCTTATTAACAACGGAGCAAGATGTAGTCGTTCAATTTAACAAAAAGCGCAAAGCTCGTATTCAATATCGCAAACCAACCACTCGGCGATTGCCCAATACCAATCACAATAAGCAGAAACAATATTTGATTGAAGAAAATGCTCCCTTTTTGGCTAAATTGGGGGTGGCAGATAGTGGAAAAGTGCTTAAGGCACACCAAGATAAATACCGCCAAATTAATAAATATATAGAGGTCATGGCAGGGCTTTTGGAGCAAGCTTCTTTGCCCAATCCTTTGCAGGTAGTAGATATGGGCTGTGGAAAAGGCTATTTGACCTTTGCGCTCTATGATTATATTCAGGCTCATTTGGAGGAAAATGCTACGATTGTTGGCATTGAATTAAGAGAACATTTGACCCAATTTTGCACCAAACAAGCAGCAGCCTTAGGTTGGAAGGAGCTTCAATTTATAGCACAAGATATTCTGACCTATGACGATGATAAGATTGATGTCTTGATTGCTTTGCATGCTTGTGATATAGCTACAGATATTGCGATTGCTAAAGGAATTCAAGCCAATGCACAACTGATTGTTGTTGCTCCTTGTTGCCACAAACAAATTCGAAAGGCGATGAATTCGTCAATAACGAACCCACTTCAGGCTATTCTTAAGCATGGTATTTTAGAAGAGCGTCAGGCCGAAATTGTTACCGATGGAATTCGAGCCTTGTTATTAGAGGCGCATGGGTATCAAACCAAAGTTTTTGAGTTTATTTCTTCGGAGCATACGGCTAAAAACTTAATGATAACTGCCGTTAAACAAGATAAAATGTCTTCTGCTACTACAGCAGAACGTTTAAAAAGGGTAGCGGAACTCAAAGCTCAATTTGGAATTAAACAGCATTATCTTGAAAAATTACTTCAATAAGTTACGGTTTATAGTATGCATAAGGTTTTCTACGTTACTCGATGTTTTTTAACCGAATGTTAGATCGTTTCACCTTTAGAAATTAGCCTCCAATTACAATTTAATTGGAGGCTAATTTTTAAATGCATATATATATAGTGTACATCAAATTTTAATTTTTACAAAAATATCGAGTAGAGAAAAGATTTTTTCACTCTTATAAGCCATCGATGCCTATTGTAAGCCTGGTGGCAATATTTGTGCTGCATGAATTAATTCCTGCAATTTAAGTACTGCTTCTTTGTGCTGAGGGCAATATTCGTCTAGCAACTCAAGACTAGGCACATTCATACGCTCCAATTGCTCTTGTTCAGACATCGTACTATCAATCTCCAGAACAACTTTTAAATCTTCCTGCATTAGCATTCCTGTAAATTGATCAATAGGAGGTGTTTTTTGGGCAACACAATTAGATACCGTTTTTACAATACTCATAAAACTTACCAATTGAAGTTTGATCTCATACAGCTCAGAAAGTGACAAACTATCTAAATTATAAGTTGCTTCAAGAGAATTGATATAGGAAATTCCATTATTTGTTTTTTTTAAGAATTCTTTGCCATAGGTATCAAGACAAGCACATCTAGCTTTCTCTTGATTACTCAAAAAAGTAACGGTTTCGGGGCGAAGTTGGTCAATTACTCTGTTTTTGCAACTGCTTACTAGTAGAATTGTAAAAAAAATCAAAAAAAATAGAAGAAAATTAAAATTTTGCATAATAGGTAGATTCAGATTACTTCAATTGTGGATTACTATTGTAAAGGTACAAAGAATTCTATAGACAAAATAAACCCAAATTTTTTAATGTAATAGAGGGCTATAATTTGTCTATGTTAACTAAGTTATTGCAAAATTTAATTTTGTTTTAACATTTTTATAGTGCATTTGTAAGAATAATAGTTTACATTTGTACTATTGTTAGATATATAAGTTGTTTTTAATGGCAATTCATATTTCGAAAATGTTTAATATTTAAGGATAAAAACAATAGTTATTTTGACAGAAAACAATAATTACTTTCAAAAAGTGAAAGCCTCCAAATAGAATTTGGTGGATTGTTTTTTTAGAATAGATTCAACTAAAAATCTTAAGAAAAATTCGACTTGAAATTTTTGTAAGACTTCTTTAAAAAAATGTTAGGAAGCAGAAAAAAGATAATTTTCATCGATAAAAATAAGAGACTAGTCGATTCATTTTTAATACAGGAACTTTCTACCCTACAATTGGTATTGTTTTTAATGTCAGATGAATTATTAATATCCAATATGAAACATTGTGACAATTAATAATAAGTAAATAATTTTTTATTAAAAATATAATTTTAACTTTAAACAACATTAAATTATGAAAGGGTCAATCAAAAGCTCAAGAAACTTTATGGTAATCATGGCTTTGGTTCTTTTAGCTATGAACGCACAAGCACAATTTGTTACTGCTGCAACATTTTCTGAAGAAGCATTTATTGCATCTTTACAAAAAGACGCTACTGCAAGCATGGAGCTTACTAGTACTGGTGCTACTGTTATTTCTGCTTATCAAGAGGGAGCAGCAATTATAAAATTGGAAAACAAATACGGGTTGATTAACAAACAAGGATACGAGATTTGCCAACCTATTTATGATGATATACATTTGTACAATGCAGGATATGCTGCTGTAAAGAAAAATGGAAAATGGACTTTTGTCAATAAACAAGGTCAAAAATTAACTCCTTTGCGTTACGATTGGGTAGGCGGTTTTAATAATGGTTTAGCTGCTGTTTCTACTAATGGCAAATGGGGATTGTTGAACGAGCAAGGTTTTGAGGTAGTACCTACTATTTATGATGCCGTAAAAGTAGATCAAGATCACAAAATTTGGGTTCAAAAAAATGATACTTGGAAACCTTTTAATGCTAAGAAGGATATTGATGGGACATTTGCAACTTCTGCTTTGTAAAAAATGGACTAAAGAACGGATTTCACCAACGAATCATACATAACCAATGCAAGACAAGCGACTAGCAAGAACCAGGCTAGTCGCTTTTTCTTTTTTGTAATACTTCGTGACAGCTATATAAAAAAGTTATCGTGCTGATTTAATACGATTAACTGCGCTGATTTAGGTAATCTTCTTAAATAGAATAAAGGAATAAATAGCTGCCGCAAACATGGGGATTGTCATCAGTGCAACTATAATAATAAGTATCCAGTTGCTAGGCAAAATAAGGAGTAAAACTAATCCTATTATCGCACTTCCAATCCATAAACGACCGCCTAACTGATGCGTTTTTTTCCAAACTTCTTCATTTTCAAGTGTCCAAGGTGTTCGGATTCCCATAAAGTGATTTTGGCGAATACTGCCCATATAATTGCCAAAGGACAACATGAAAAACACAAAACAATAGCCCAATAAAGTTTCTATACTGGCTGAACTATTGCCTGAACTAGCCAAGAGGATCGCAAAAACCAAAGCGGATAAAAATAATTGTAAAATCAATCGCAAGCGATAATATTTTTTCCCCATTAATTGAATGTTTTTTTGTTTTGCAGACAATTTGGGTAAGAATAGCAATAGCAAATAGATGGGAGCGTTCATGGCTAGAATAACCCACCAGAGCGAGGATTTATCGCTATAACCGTCTACCTCTCCTTTGATGTTCCAGTGGATCGGAATTTGTTGGGGCAATGACTCCCAAATGGATAAAAGGTAAAAAATAGGCGCAATTGCTATTCCAAAGATTAGAAGCTCTTTAAAAAAAGAAGTTTGTTTGGGTGAATGATTGGATTCCATAATTGATTTTATTTATCGGAGTGGGGGTTATAAAATAGCTAAATTGATGCTTTATATCTTTTCATCTCTAAATTGCATTAACCACTGAATTACCTCTTCAAAAACGCTCATGTTTAGAGAATAGGAAATAAATTGCCCCTGACGTATACTGACGACCAAATCCGCCCGTTTGAGCAAATCTAAGTGGTGTGAAATACTTGGTTTCGAAATGTTAAATTGATCTGCAATTTCTCCTGCAGTCATGTCCTTTTCTTTGAGCAATTCTAGTATTTGTCGCCTAGTTTGATCATTTAATGCTTTGAAAAGATTATTCATAGACGGTTATTCTAATAGCGTTGTGGGGTTAATATTCTGTTGATTATAAAACAAGGTTGTTGGTCTTTTGTATCCTGAATCGCTAAAATACATGATAGGGTGGTAATCATCAATTCTGAATAATTACTTTAGTTCTTGCTTGGTAGTTCGTGGGCTTGGATGTTTGTTTTCTATGCAGTTGATGATATTAAATATATTAGTTAATTAGATAAATGTCTAATTATTAGGCAAAAAAAGCAAATTACGAAATGTTAGAATTAGTAATCAGACCAAATTAATTGCTTAAATGTATTGGAAGGAGTAGTGCTGGTAGTTTTTTGTAGAATTATTTCAAAGCCAAGCATCTCTTCTTCGATAAGATCTTGTTCTATATCAAATAATTGTCGAACCGTAACATTATAAATACCATTTTCCAAAGAGACATAAAGATCTTCAAGATGGCTTTCTGGCAATTGCTCATCCTCAAATTGAGCCGCTAGCGTAATCGATTCATAGTTAATTAGGTATAGTCTGCTGTTTGAAACCTTTATTTGAGCTTGAAAAGATTTGCTTTCTTGATTGGAGATGGGGTGATTGCAAATTCGGATCGTCCAAAAATTAGGGACTTCAGTTCCCCAAAAGAGTAAATGCCCTTTTTTTGATTCGGTAAGAATCCGTTGCTTTAGTTGGTCAAATTCCCAATTTTCCCCTATAAAAGAAGCATAGAGATCTGTATTGATAAGCCCTAAAAAGCTAGCATCATCCGATATCTCAAATAGTTGGTTCATCGATCAATAAAAGTAGTTTTAATAGTAATACTTTGTTGATTATTATGGTTTTGTAGTTTTGGGTGCTAAAAAGGGGCATAGTGCTGATCAATCTAGCTTTGTTTATTGGCTTGATCGTGAATTTTACCAATAATATCATAAACTTCATTAAATGGTAATTGACCTAATGCTTTTAATATGATATTAACTTCCTCAAAACTAAGATCAAGTTGTATATTTTTATCCTTCATGGTTCATCATAAGTTCGTAAAATAGTTAATTATTCTTTGGGGGTAATAATTGGAAACGTTTTTGAAATTCTTTAAGCACAGGGTTCAGTTTTAAAAAATGGACGTATTTTTCACGGTCAGTTTGTGGGATCATTTTTTGAGGTTTAGGCGTTTCTATTTTAGTTTGATCAATTTCGACTTCAAAACTAAGTTCTTTCTTCTGAAAAGTATTAATCAGTAGTTGTCGAACCGCTCGATCCCTAAAGATAGCATCTTTGGCTCTGTTCCCTGCCGTTACTATTTTGAGGGTTCCCTTTTCTTCATCCAAAATGGATAATTGAGCCGTTTTGAATAGAATTTGAGTAGATTGAGACTCGATAGCCGACCAATATTGTTTCCAGATAATTTCTAGGTTATCTAGCGTAAAGGGCATTGCTTCTTCAGCAGGTTGTTCTTGTTCCTCTTTTACCTGGTCTGTTATTTTAGATAAGAAACCATTGCCTGCTTTTTTGGCTAATTTTTCAGCAAAATTACTAGATACTTTAACCGTTTCAGGCATTGAAACAGGCTTGTTGTCAGATTTTAACTCTGCTTTAGGAGCTGAATCAATAGAACTAGTGGTCGTTGTTTTGGTGGTTTCTTTCTGAGGCTCAATGACGTTTTTTTCTACTGGTGGAGGCGAATAATTAGGTGCTGTATCTTGAAGGGTATTGGGAATATTATCGTCTACCGTTTTTTTTTCTAAGGGTGCAGCAACGGTTACCTGGGGGCGCATGGCACGTTGGATGTAAGCCATTTTTATCAAGGCCATTTCAACGTGCAAACGGCTATTTCTAGCCATTTTATAATTGACATCGCAGTCATTGGCGATGCTCAGTGCTGATAAAACCAAAGCCATTGGAACCAAGGCGGCTTGCTGTTGATAGCGATCTTTGATATTACCACTAACTTCTAATAGCTCTAAGGTTTTTGCGTCCTTACAAACCAATAAATTTCGCAGATGTTCGGCTAAACCATTAACAAAAATATCGCCATCAAACCCCTTTCTAGAAATTTGGTCAAACAACAAAAGTAGCTGACTGGCATTTTCAGTTAAGATGGCTTCGACTACTTTAAAATAATAATCATAATCTAGGATGTTAAGGTTTTCAATAACATCTTTATAAGCAATGGAGTTTCCAGAAAAGCTAACAATTCTATCAAAAATAGAAAGTGCATCTCGAAGTGCCCCATCTGCTTTTTGAGCAATAACATTTAGTGCCTCTTCTTCTGCTTCGATTGCTTCTTCTTGGCAAATACGCTGCAAATGCGCAGCCATATCTGCGACTTGAATCCTATTAAAATCAAATATTTGGCAGCGAGACAAAATCGTAGGAATTATCTTATGTTTCTCCGTGGTTGCTAAGATAAAAATAGCATAAGCAGGAGGCTCCTCTAGCGTTTTTAAAAAAGCATTAAAGGCCTGCTGAGAAAGCATGTGTACCTCATCTATAATATAGATTTTGTATTGTCCACTTTGTGGGGCAAAACGCACTTGTTCAATTAATGCTCGTATATGCTCAACGCTGTTGTTGGATGCAGCATCCAGCTCAGAAATATTTAAAGAAGCATTGTTGTTAAACGATTGGCAAGACTCACAGGTATCACAAGGTTCCATTGCTTCCGTTGGCGCTTGGCAATTGAGCACTTTCGCTAAAATACGGGCACAAGTTGTTTTTCCGACCCCTCTAGGGCCACAAAATAAAAACGCCTGCGCTAAATGATTGCTCTGAATAGCATTCTTTAGGGTTTGAGATACATGCTGTTGGCCAACAACATCATCAAAGCGAATAGGTCTATATTTTCTTGCTGATACTACGAAATTGCTCATGCTACAAATATACTAATCTGATTGATGAGTTCCAAGTTTTAGATCGAATAGACCATTCTCTAAATTTATTTTGAAGGGTGTAATGCCTATGGTTAGTATCTTCTAATCTTATAAATTTATTCTAAAACAATATTTTTAAGAATAAGATGGGGATTGAATCACAATTCTCTGGTTTCATTATTTTTTGTCCTGTACTCAGATTTTTTTACAAAAAAACAAAAAAATCAACAACTGTAGAGCCCAAGTATAACCAACTATTAAGTAACTTTGTCTACTTGCATGCTAAGGAATAATGAGATTGGTGGATAAAATTAGCATGTTATTTAATTTAATACTTCGTGGACTTTTTGCTTTTTTTATAAAAAACACAAAAAAGCATCTTGCATTGGGTTGATTATTAGTGTCTTAATGTTTTGGATGTTTGAGGTTTATCTTATTGGCAATCAACTGCGCAGCACTCATGTAATAATTTAATGCGATTTCTCTACGAAGTAATGTTAATTGAGCATACTTCTAAAACAATACTTCAAATGGCACAGATTTCTTCTTTTTTTTGGTTGGGTTCCTTGTTTCTATTAATTGTATCTTGTAACGATGCGCCTCCAAAAACAGAGACAACCAATAATCTCACGCACCAAGATACCCCTGTCGTACCGAAGGTGGAACAACCGTCAACGGATACTATTGCAATCGATACTGTTGTTATGGATAGTATGCCAATAGATACCATCAAAAAAGTTCAAAAAATAGAGCGTCCGACTCGCAAACCACCTAAAATAAAGTTTGAAACAATTTCGTACACTTACGACACCATTCAACAAGGAGCGATCGTAGAGTATAGTTTCAAATTTAAAAATGAGGGCGAACGTCCTTTGTCTATCAAAGATGTAAAAGGTTCTTGTGGTTGTACAATTGGGAGTTATCCATTTCTTGATATTGCGCCTAATGAAGAAAGTGTGATAAAAGCAAGATTTGATAGCAAAGGAAAGAAAGGACCTCAGTTTACGACCATTACGGTGTATAGCAATGCCAATGCCAAGGGGGATGTTTTATCGCTAAAAGGAGTAGTGAAGGAATAGAATCGTATGGAGGGAGCAAACAAACGGCTTATTCGAGAAAAGGCTTATGAATTAGGGTTTTCTTTTATGGGAGTTTCGGCAGCAAGAGAACTGACGGATGAAGCCCGTAAATTGGAACAATGGCTGAATCAAGGAATGCACGGGCAAATGCATTATATGGGCAATCATTTTGATAAACGGATTGATCCCCGAAAATTGGTAGATGGAGCCAAAACAGTTGTCACTTTATTATACAATTATCATTCTACTCAAACACAAGAAGATCCAACGGCTCCCAAGATTTCTCAATATGCTTACGGGAAAGATTACCATACAATCATCAAGCAAAAATTGTATTCGCTATTGGAATACATTCAAGAAGAAATTGGAGCCGTTAGTGGGCGTTGTTTTGTTGATTCTGCTCCTGTTTTGGAACGAGACTGGGCAAAACATAGTGGGGTTGGTTGGATCGGTAAAAATACCTTGCTCATTACCAAAGGCGAGGGGTCTTATTTTTTCTTGGCAGAGTTGATTATTGATTTAGAATTAGAGGACGATGGTCCTATTAAGGATTATTGTGGGCGCTGTACACGTTGTATAGATGCTTGCCCAACAGAGGCAATTCACCCCGAAGGTTATTGGGTAGATGGAAGCAAATGTATTTCTTATTTTACAATAGAATTAAAAGATGAATTGCCCCAAGAAATGCAAGGAAAGTTTGACAATTGGATGTTTGGTTGTGATGTTTGCCAACAAGTCTGCCCTTGGAATCGTTTTGCTAAACAGCATCAAGAGCCTGCTTTTGATCCCCATCCTGATTTGCTGACAATGACCAATAAAGATTGGGAAGAAATTACAGAGGAGGTCTTTAGAAAGGTGTTTAAGAAGTCTGCTGTGAAGCGAACAAAATACGCTGGTCTAACGAGAAATATTGCTTTTCTAAAAAAATAATCGTGCCCTATTTTTTTGCTTTTTCTCTTATTAAGGGCAGTAAACAAGCAATCAACTCTTGTTCTGAAACGGTTGTTTTTTCGGAATAAATGAGGATGTCTACAAATGAACTATTGTCTCGAAATTCAATCCGCACATCTGGGAAGGACAACTTATCTTTTACCAAGATGCTTAAATCTGGGAAATTATCACAGTTGTCCACTTTGACAAGCCGTTCTGCATCCGTAGGACGTTTGGTAATGATATAATTAGCTTGTTGTTTGTAAGGGGTGATCCCTACTGTAAAATCTTCAAACGGAATATCTCGTCCTAACACCACTTGTAGGTCAGGAAAGGTAACCTCATCGGCTATTTTGATGGTGAGTGGTGCATCACTAATATCGTCGTCTATGTATACAAACTCTTGTGCTTGGATGCTTGGTGATATCCCCAAAAACAGAAATAATAAGGCAATAAATAGTCTCATTGTGAGTGGTTTAGTATATCGTATTAAAAAATTGTTCTAGTTATATAACATTACTCGGCTAGAGCAGCGTAGCATTAAAATAAGTAACTACACAGAATTACTTAAACTTTTATGCTTCAAATATCTATCCAAATAAAGCATCCTTTGTGTTTTTAGAAAGTTAAGCTATTTTTGTAACTAAGCATAAATTAATGATTATATAAGAAATATTATTAGAACAATAAAAGGTGGAATTAAATTATGAAAGCAATAAAAATAATAGCGATCAGTAGCCTATTCCTATTGGGGGTGGTGGCTTGTACTTCAACTGCTGACGATCAAAGTGATAATACCACAACTGTAGATCAAAATACAGCAGCTCCTGTTGTTGCCATTGAATTAGAGGATACAGAACAATACAGTGCTGATAGCATGGTGAAAATTCAACATCAAATTGATAAAGCAACTGGTTATAAACATGGTATTTATAAAGAATATGATGTTCCAACGGGGGCATTAATGACAGAGAGAACTTACGTTCAAAATAAAATAGAAGGGCTTGAAAAAATTTATTTTGCTAACGGTCAAGTTGATGGCGAATTTACCTACAAAGATGGGGTACACGATGGCGTATTTAAATATTATTATGAAGATGGTACGCTAAAGCAGCAGGGGAGTTACAAAGCGGGGAAAATGGAAGGCGTTCTGAGTTCTTATTATGCCAATGGCACTTTAAAAGAAGAGGTTATGCACGTTGATGGACTTACGCAAGGAGTTTTTAAGGAGTACAACGAAAACGGTAGCCTAAAGGCAGAAGGGGGCTATACGAGCAAAAGTGATCGAGAAAATTTAGAACATGGCCCTCTAAAATTGTACGATGAAAATGGCGAACTTATCCAAAAAATGGTTTGTAAAGATGGTCAATGTTGCACGATTTGGACCTTAGAGGATGGAGCGGTAAAACCCAGCAGCAAACTTTGTGAAGCGATTATTAATGAGCATAAATCTTAATTCATTACTCTGTTAATTAGAATGGAGGAGTATTGAATCTTTGATTGGCAAACTAGAAAGTGCCCTGAACAAATGAGTGTAAATTTAAGTAGTCTTTTGTATGGTGCCTAGGAACAAAGCGTGTTAACAGCTTATTGCTTACTCCAAGAAAAAAAGAGGACTTTTTGTAGCAAAACAGAAATTTTTACTAAGAGTTCGTTAATTTTATGAATCCCTTTAGATTAGCTGTTGGGGAGGAACAATAAATTGGGGGACTCTATTTCAGCAATTAGCCAATTTTAAGACCAATTAATGTTATGCATTTACTCAAAATATTCATAAGTTTTGTTCTATTCTTTTGCCTCTATGCTTGCAAAACTAAAACCGTCATTGTTCGGTATGACAAACGTGTGGTAGAACGTTATCAGGTACTCGCTAAAACCAATACTCGTCATGGTTATTATAAAGTGTATCACGATAATGGTAATTTAGCCTTAGAACATACCTATGAGAAAGGGAAGTTGCAAGGGGAAGAAAAAATTTATCACGAAGATGGTTCTTTGTCTGGGGTTTTGAATCTGGAAAAAGGAAAATATCAAGGTCCTTTTATTTATTATCATCCAGAAGGAACCATCAAACAAAAAGGTTATTATAAAGATGATGTGCTGATGGGAAAACTGTATTCTTATTATAATACAGGGCAGCTCAAAGAGTGTGTAACCATCAAAAGGAACATGGAAGATGGTCCTTTTCAGGAATATTCGCCTGAAGGTGTTTTGATACGAGAAGGAAACTATGTTTCTATTTTGGGAGATGAAGAAGGTCTAGAACATGGTTTATTATATGAGTATGATGCCGAAACAAGAAAGCTAATGACCAAGAAACGCTGTGATGAAGGGTTTTGTTGCATTATTTGGCAACGAGGAAAGGGCTATTTAAGACCAATGACAAGTGTTTGTGATGAAATTATGAAGGAATCCAAGGAAAAAGAAGAAAGATTGGGCAGCGATTAGGTAAATGATGCGTTATTTCTATAAGTAAATAAAGGAAGCTCTATCTATTATTCTTATCACTAAATTTCTCATTATATCGTCTAATATTTCTACATTATCAAGAAATCGTAATAAGTAACCCATCACCATCAATGAATCGTGTTAAACTATCTTGAGAGTGTAATTATTTTTATATTTTTGGTTACTGTTGGATAAATTACGTTTTGTTCATCACATTAATTTGTTCTAAAAGCAGCAAATTATTCCTATAAAACAACTCTTGTTTATGAAATATTGGCTTATTGTATTCCTTCTTTTTATTAGTTTGGGAACCTATGCACAAATAGGGGGAAATAGCACCTATGAATTTTTGAGAATACCCAATTCTGCTCGTATTACTGCCCTAGGGGGGAGTTTAATTACTGTCCGAGATGCTGACCTCAATTTGGCCTATCACAACCCAGCAGCTTTAAATCCTTCTATGCATCGTCGAATTGCATTTAATCAAAGTGCATATATGGGAGGAGTGACGCACGGATATTTGGCGTATGGTCATTATATTGACCAAGGCAAAGTACCAGTAATGGTGCATGCAGGCTTGCAGTATATTAGTTATGGAAAATTTCAAAATAGAGACGTAACAGGAACATATACAGGCGAAACAAGTGCTGCGGAATACGCTATCAATATAGGAGCAGGTTATCAAATTAGCAAATTTTTGTCGGTAGGAGCCAATGCCAAAACGATTCTTTCTTATTTAGGAAGTTACAATTCTACAGGGATGGCTTTTGATGCTGCTGCTATGTTTTCAGATACGGCTAAAAAGATCAGTTTGACCGTAGCCTTTAAAAATATGGGGACGCAGTTTTCTACTTATGCTCGTAATGGAAATATGGAACCGCTGCCTTTTGATTTGCAAATTGGGTTTGCTCACCGTCTAAAATACATCCCTTTGCGTTTTTCTGTTATTATGCACAATATACAACAATGGGGGATTGTTTATGACGACCCTAGCCAACAAGATAATCAAGTGCTATTGACTGGCAATGAAGATCAGCAAACGGATAATTCAGCCATAAAAGTAGTAGACGATATTTTTAGACATTTTATCTTTAATATGGAGTTGCTATTTGGCAAAAAAGGCAAACCAGAAGTTTTTCGAGTAGCAGTAGGTTATAATCACATGCGTAGAGGAGAATTGCTTTCGGCAAATTTAAGTGATATAGCGGGCTTTTCTTTTGGTTGTGGGCTTCGCATCAAACAATTTCAGCTTGATTATGGATTTGGAGGCTATCATTTTGCAGGATCTGCACATCATTTTAGTCTTGCTGTCAATTTAGATGCCATCTTAAAAGGTGCTTGGAAAAAGAAAAAATAAAGCAAGAACTGCTTGATTGGTGCAATGGTCAATCAAGCAGTTCTATAATAATTAAGAAGATAAGGTAGAAAAAATCATGTCCAACTTGCGCATCTCAGGGCGCTTTTTTTGTCCAGGAGCATGAACAAACCCATCCAGTAAGATGACCCTATTATTGGGAACATCCTTTATCATATAAGTAACAAAAGATCCCCCCATCTGGTCAACTTCCATTTTCCAAAGCCCTCTGGCTTGTAGAGTAGGCTTGTTGTCAAAATTCATTTCTTGATAATAGATGGGCAATGAAATATCGTCCATTGTCATGTAAGATCCTTTTATGCGGGTGGAAAAATAAACCTTGGTCAATTTATTTCGAAAGTGTTTGTGATGCTTAGGACTAGGTAGAGTAGAATCTGCTAAGGGCAAACTATAAATGAATATACTGCTACTGGTTTTGTTGGTTTCTCTTCTTAACCATATAGAAGCACTATCCAGATTGGCAACGACATATTCTTTGGGAATTTTCAGATTAAGATTGAAGTTTTTTTGAATCTCCCTGCTTGCGGCTATGTTTTGTCCAGGAGCATAAATTTGCTGAATAAACAATTTGGTATCCGCCTTATTGAATTGATTCATTACCTTTTGATAATCTTTCACTATTGTTTTTAGCAATTCATTTCTAGTTGGTCCAAACCAATAGATTACCGTTTGTCCCTGTGCCCAACGATCTTTGTGGATTGCTATGCGGTAGGTGCTTTGTTCTTTTGCTCGTT
Source organism: Aureispira anguillae (assembly GCF_026000115.1). Taxonomy (GTDB): domain Bacteria; phylum Bacteroidota; class Bacteroidia; order Chitinophagales; family Saprospiraceae; genus Aureispira; species Aureispira anguillae. Next base: position 5,272,228 of record NZ_AP026867.1, on the reverse strand, counting down.
GAACGTTTTCCTTTCCTATAGCTTTCCGTATTTCGGCACTAGCTGGATCATTCATATCGTCTAATGCTCCTATAATAAGAATGGCACGATGAGTTTTGAGTATTTTCCCTTCTTTGAATTGAGTAGGTGTTTTATAGCGCAAATCATAAATCGGCTCGGGTTGTGGTGTAACAGGGTATAAGGCTTCAAAATAATTTCGAAAGGTATCACCTATTGTTGTGGTCCAAGTGTATTCGTCTGCAACAACCATAATGTTGTCAACTTTTCCATAGGCAGTTGGCGTAACGGCAAATCGAGTACGTTGTTTTTCGGTACAGCTAAAAAGTACGCTAATGATGATGATTGTGGTGATAAGGTAGCTTAGAAAATGCTGCATTAGATTAAATGGTTTGAATAATTGTCATCGAAATAGTCTGTTTATCTATCTAGATGCAGATAATAATATAATAGTTGTTCGATTGTTTATTTTTATAAGCAAACAAATTAGGCTGCTCATCGTTATACTTGTTTTAAAACTAATAAAAACATACTTGTATAAACGAAGATGAGGTTGCCTAAGTAATGTTGGATGCTTGTTTAATAGGACAAAATTAAGGATAATATAACTAGCAAGGCAAGATTCATACTATAAATTTTGGACTTGTAATGTTATGAGTTAATGATTGTAAAAAAGGTGGATAATAAATATTGTATCTTGAATGGTAGAAAAGTACGAAAATAAACCAACTCTAACAGAAACAAAAAGGTTTATTTGCTTGCTTTGAAACAGTTTGTTGAAACATTTTTTTGCAAAAAGTGTAATTTTTTTGCCTAATAAACTTGCAAAGTGTAAAATATTCACTTATATTTGTATCACACTTGACAATAAATAAAATTAAAACAAAATGTTGTAGAACATTTTTTTTGAAAATCAAACTAGAAACATAATGGCCAAAAAAAGCACTTCTGGAGACGACAATAAGTTAAAAGCATTACAAACAACCTTAGATCGTCTTAAAAAAACATATGGAAAAGGCGCTGTAATGCGCTTAGGGGATCAGCAAGTTGAAAAAATTGATACCATTTCTACAGGATCTGTTGCCTTAGATGTAGCCTTAGGTACTAGTGGTTTTCCAAAAGGTCGTGTAATTGAAATTTATGGTCCTGAATCTTCTGGTAAAACGACTATTGCATTGCACGCAATAGCGGAATGCCAAAGAGGTGGAGGAATTGCTGCTTTTGTTGATGCAGAGCACGCTTTTGATCGTTTTTATGCAGAGGGACTAGGGATTGATGTTGACGAGTTGATTTTTGCACAACCTGATTATGGTGAACAAGCATTGGAAATTGCAGAGAGTCTTATTCGTTCAGGTGCTATTGATATTTTGGTGGTTGACTCTGTTGCAGCGTTGGTGCCACGAAGTGAAATCGAAGGCGAAATGGGGGATTCTAAAATGGGATTACAAGCTCGTTTAATGTCTCAAGCAATGCGTAAATTGACGTCGGCTATTAGCAAAACAAATTGCTGTTGTATCTTTATCAATCAATTGCGTGAAAAAATTGGGGTTATGTTTGGCAACCCTGAAACAACAACAGGTGGTAATGCATTGAAATTTTATGCTTCTCAACGTTTGGACATTCGCCGTTCAGGGGGAGCAATTAAGGATAGAGAAGGCAAAGTTGTTGGTAATCACGTTAAGGTTAAAGTGGTCAAAAATAAATTGGCTCCACCATTCCAAATTGCAGAATTTGATATTATGTATGGTGAAGGAATTTCTAAAAGTGGTGAAATTGTTGACTTGGGAACAGAGTTTGGCATTTTGTCTAAGAGTGGTGCTTGGTATGGATATGGAGATGGGAAAATTGCGCAAGGGCGTGAGGCTGCTAAACAGTTTATGCTGGACAACCCTGAGGTAGCAGAAGAAATTGAAGCAAAAATTCGTGCCGAACTAATGGGGACAGAATTGGAAGAAGAGGAAAAAACAAAAAAAGCAGAAGGCGTTGATGCCTAATCTAATCCTAATCATGGATTAGTGTACTATAAAAAACAACAATAGATTAGTTAAAATGAGGGGGATCAAATTTTTGATCCCCCTTCGTTTTTTTAGTGCCCTAAAAACCTTCGTAAACATCCTTGGGAATGCGCCCATCAGGTTTGGTATCCGTTTCTAAACCTTCTTCTTCATCCCAACCCCGAAAGCCTTCTCCAATACGCTCTCCATTGACGTATTTTATAACAAAAGCATACTCAAATCGAGAATTGTTTAAAACATAAGATAGTGCATTTAAGGCATCGGATTTTCGTTTGAATCCATCTATATTTTCATTATTTATCTTTTTATTAATGACCAAAATACGTTTGATTCCACCAGCAATTTCTTCTGTTGATAAACGGCCCACTTCTTTTAAATCTTCATATTTATCCGCTCTAAATTTTCGAACGGCAGAAACCTGAATCTTATAAACAACATTAGGAGCGGCAAGAGGGCTAGGTGGATAAGGTCCTGGAACCGAAGAAGGCTCTTTTTGGTTTTGTTGTGTTGGAATTATTGGCTCATGGTAGGGTTGGGGGTTGCCATACTGATCATAGTATAACTTGCGATGATCTCCTAGACCAGCAATCGCATCAAACTCGTAAAAAATTTTGAGGGTATCTCCTTCGTATTCTATTCCCAAATTGGGGTCGATAGGATCAACAGGCAATTGATAAGCATTATCATTGGATTGATGGCGTGGATGCATAATGTAATGCCGAATAGCTTGTGGGTCTGTTTTGGGAGGGATAACAATGTCTGTTCGGGCAATTAACTCTATATCATAGTTTGTATTTTGAGACTTACTTCCCGTTGTAAAAGGAAAACTAGTAACGTGAAAATTTTCTTTTTCTACTGCAATAATATAAGAAGTATTGGGAGACAAGCCCTCAAATTGATATTCCCCAAGGGCTAACATACGTTCATCTATTAATTCCTCATCCCCAATAGTTGTTTTTTTAAATAACTTAATATTCAAATCTTTTAGCAGTCCTTTTTCAGGATAATCAGAGTCCGTTATTGCGCCAGAAACATTAATTTCAATGTTCTCAATGCCAAAATAGAAAATATCGTCATCTGTTGTCGTTTTGCGTTCGGGTAGAAAAGGGCGATTGGAAACCAAATAGCCTCCGCCATGCGCTTCACTAATGGTATAGTATAGATCATCCGCAGAGGAGTTAATCGGAAAGCCCAAGTTTTGAGCAACTTCCCATTGTAATTTTTGTCCTTTAGATTTAAAAATATCTAAGCCTCCAGCACTGACACGACCATTCGAACTAAAATATAGTGTTCCAGTCGCTTTATGATAGAATGGGCTAATCTCGTCTCCAATACTATTGATGTTTCGACCAAGATTTTTGGGCAAGGTAAAACTTTTATTATCTCCTGTAATGGGGCGTGTAGAATACCATAAATCTAGCCCTCCTTTTCCTCCAGGTCGATTAGAGGCAAAATATAGAATTTCGTGATCGCCAGAATTGACAACAATAGGATGTGTGGTATTGGCATTTTCAGGATTGATGTAATCGGGAAGGATAACAGGGGTAGACCATTGTCCATCGCCCAAATCTTCCATCAAGTAAATAGCACATTGAGGCTTGCCATCTTTGATGTCACATTGAGTGAAATAAAATCGGTGCCCGTCTTGTGTAAAAGAACCATTTCCAAAGTGAGCACGTTCCATTTTTCCTAAAAAAATAGAAGGTATTTGGGGGCGAACCCACCCATCGGCTTGTTTTACTGTTCTGTGGATTTTGGCAACGCCCTTAATGGTGGATGAAAAATACAATACATCATTGGTAAAAGGAATTGGAGCAAATTCTGTTTTGGAACTATTAATCTTAGCGTCTAGGTGTTCAATTTTGACAGTTGGGTTGGTATATTGTTGTGCCTTTAAGGCATAATTACAGCCTTTTAATTCATTTTCAACAAACTCTTGATAAAGCGCTTTGTCAACCCCTTGATAATCCAATAAAAAATGATTAAAAGCTTCCTTAGCCTCGTTTACGGCTCCTTTTTGCTTAAGAGCCAAAGCATATTTATAACCTGGCTTATTGTATTTAGGATTGTTATTTTCATCTTTAACGACTTCTAAGGACTTCACGGCATTTTCATAATCTCTTAATTCTAAAAAGCATTGCCCTGCCTTAAAGCTATATTCCAATTTTTCAGGCTTTTCTTGATAAACACTACGATAATAAATAGCAGCTTGATGTAAATCACCGCTTTTTTCAAAATTTGCAGCTATTTTTGCTCGTTTCCGCCAAGGGGTTTGACCTTGCGTCTCTATCGTTATAAAAGAGGACAGAAAAATAAAAAGCGTAAAATATGGTATTTTCATTCTGTAAATTCTTTGTTAGAAAAGGTGCTTAGCTGTCTTAATCTTTGTTATTCCTTCAAAGTGTCAAAAAATACATTCACAATATGCCCTAAACTTCAAAGTTTCAGATTCTAGGATTGTTCCGAATTATAATCAATTACGGTTATGCCTAAAATCTGAAACCTTAGTAATGATTATAGTTGAGGTCTAGATTGCTTCAAATAAAAGTACTCTACTATTGTTTTTCAAAAGAATAGTATCCACTGTTAAAAATAAAATTGCAGTAGCGGACTAAAAACCTTCATAATCTTCATTCACATTGTTTTCTGTACTTTCTGAATCTGAAGAACTATTTTCCTCTTCATCCCAACCTCTAAATCCTTCTCCAACTCGTTCGCCATTAACTACTTTGATGACAAATGCATTTTCAAATCGAGTATTGTTAATGACATACGAAAGTGTATTTAAGGCATCTCCTTTAGATTTGAATCCTTCTAGACCATCGTCGGTTAATTCTTCGGGAACGACCATCACTCGTCTAATTCCATCATCAATGTCCTCAAAAGCCAATTTACCCACTTCTCCTAACGCATCATATTTGTAACTCTTAAAGCGTCGAACAGCAGAAACTTGAATTTTGTAAACAGTACCTTCTGGTGCTAGTTCATCGTCTGGATAAATCTTTTCGATGGGAGTATCAACAATAGGTTCTTCTACAACATCGTCAAAAACATCTCCCATATAAGGTAGTAATTCACCATCAGGACCATCGTAATAAACTTTACTTTCATTGGATAAGTTGGCAACATCATTTTTGATCTCATTATAAACCTCTAAATAAGGACCAACATATTCTTCACCTGTAAGAGGGTCAAAGGGTTCTTCTGGAAAACTATATGGATTATCTCTAGAATCATATTCAGGTGGAACAATTTGAGCTTTTACGGCATCCCAATCCACTTCTTCTGGATCGTCTGGTACTGTTGGGATGGGGTCTTCTTTTGGAATTTCAAGCGCTACATCTTTAACAACATCTTCAGAGTATTCAAAATTACTTGTATTGACATCAAAGCTCGCTAAGTTGTAATCTTCCTTGTATATTTCTATGGTATATTGTTTTTTTGGACCTAATTTAAAACGATATTCGGCAATGGATAACATACGTTCCTCAACCAACTCATCTTCATTAAATAGCTTGATGTTCACATCTGTTAAGGGACCATTGTCAGGGTAATTGGCATCTGTAATCGCCCCACTAATTGTTACAATAATTTTGTTTTCTCCAAAGTAAAAAATGTCATCGTCTGTTGTTGCCGTTTTTTTAGGAGCTAAGAGGCGATTAGACACAAAGTATCCACCCCCATGGGCTTCACTAACCGTGTAATAAAGATCGTCCGCAGCAGAGTTAAGGGGAAAGCCTAAATTTTGAGCAATTTCCCATTGCAATTTCTCGCCTTTGGATTTAAAAATATCTAATCCCCCTGCACTGACACGACCATTTGAACTAAAGTAAAGCACTCCCTCTGCTTTATCATAATTAGGGGTAATTTCATCGCCAAATGTATTGATGTTTCTACCTAAATTTTTAGGAAGCGTAAAATTATTGCTAGAACTCCCAACGGTTCTTGTCGTGAACCAAATGTCTAAACCTCCACGTCCTCCTTCTCGATCCGAAACAAAATATAAAATTTCTTTATCATCAGTCGTAACTACACAAGGATGGGTTGTGTTGGCTCCATCTTCATTGATATAGTCTGGCAACATAACTGGATCAGACCATTCCTCTGCGCTAATTTTGCTCATGACATAAATCGCACAATTAGGTTTTCCATTGGGAAGATCACATTGGGTAAAATAAAAACGTTCATTATCTTCTGTAAAGGTACCATTGCCAAAATGTGGTCGTGCCATTTTTCCTTCAAAAATTTTAGGCACTTGAGGGCGAGACCAATTGTCCCCATTTTTTTGAGAACGATAAACCTTTGCCGCACCTGTTGTAGACGAAGAGAAATAAAGAATATTCTCATCAAAAGGAATAGGAGCAAACTCTGTTTTGTTGGTATTTATTTTGGCATCTAACAATTCTATTTTGACTGCATCATTCGTGTGTTTCTTTTTGTTTAGGGCAAAGTCACAACCTTTGATTTCATTTTCACAAGCTTCTTTGAACTCTTTATAGTCATCTTTAGTAGAAGGGTAGCTTTTTATAAATTGATCAAATGCACTTTTGGCTTTTGCGGCCTGACCTGTTTGTTTTAATGCTACAGCGTATTTATAGCCAGGTTTGTCGTAAATATCATTTTGATCCTTAACAGGTTCTAATGTTTTGACAGTGTTGGCATAATCACGTAAGAGATAATAGCAAACACCTGCTTGATAACTATATTCAGGTTTGTCGCTTTTTTCAGCATAGATGCCTTCATAGTATACTGCGGCTTGATAGTAATCGCCAGCCTTCTCAAAATTTTGAGCCATTTTGAGTCGCTTTTTCCATGGCAATGTTTTCTGCGCATTGGCGAATCCTACAAACATAGCAGATAAGAGCAGGGAAATATATAATTTTCTCATTCTGTTGCTTAAGTTTAAAAAAAAATCAACAAGTTGTATGTGTATGAACAAAAGTACAGCTTATTTATTGTATTTGCGAAATGATTGATTTGTTATTATGTCCTTCAGGGACAAAATACTTAAAAATAAAATGATTTGCGATAATATTTTATTGTCTTTGGTTAAGTAGTTTAAAATTTTTTTAAGTTTGTGTGTTAGGTTAAAGCTCTTTAGGGCTGTATTGATAATAAAAGTAAACCACTTGTTTTGATAATCTAACGCACAGTTTGTGCCAAAAACAATTACCCTAATTTTTAGGAATTACGAAAACATATACTAAGCTAAGTTTATGAAAGGAATTATTTTAGCAGGGGGATTAGGAACACGCTTGTATCCTCTTACATTAGCAGTAAGTAAACAACTAATGCCTGTTTATGACAAGCCAATGATTTATTACCCTCTATCCACTTTAATGTCAGCAGGAATTAGAGAAATTTTGATTATCTCTACTCAATATGATTTACCTAATTTCCAAAAACTATTAGGAGATGGGTCGCAGATTGGGTGTCGTATAAGCTATCAAGAACAAATTATTCCAAATGGATTAGCTCAGGCATTTGTATTGGGAGAAGAATTTATTGGTAACGATAGTGTTTCTTTGATTTTGGGGGACAACATTTTTTATGGAAGCAATTTAAATCAATTGTTAGAACAAAGCAATAATCCTGATGGTGGAATTGTGTTTGCTTATCAAGTTGCTGATCCTGAACGTTATGGGGTAGTGGCTTTTGATGAAAATAACATGGCTTATTCTATCGAAGAAAAGCCCAGCAATCCTAAGTCTAATTACGCTATACCTGGGCTTTATTTTTATGACAATTCGGTTATTGAAATCGCTAAAAATCTCAAACCAAGCGCAAGAGGAGAATATGAAATTACCGATGTAAACAAGCATTACCTCAATGAAGGAAAACTCAAAGTAATGCCTTTGGGACGTGGGGTTGCTTGGTTAGATACAGGAACGCACAAATCTTTGATGCAAGCAGGTCAATTTATAGAAGTAATTGAAGAGCGCCAAGGCTTGAAAATTGGATGTATTGAGGAGGTTGCTTATCGACAAGGTTTTATCAATGACGAAAAACTAGAACAAGCTGCGGATAAATACAAAAAAAGTGGCTATGGGCAATATTTGTACAAAGTGTTGGAATGGGGGAGGTAAGGTGACCTTTGGAGGATAAAAAAGTACAAAACTTGGAACTTAAGGCAAATTATGGAGAACCATATTTAACAAATAATTGTTGAATCTAATAGAAAAAATAAACCCTATTTATTGGGCAAATAAATTTTGATAATTGGGTTGGGATTAATCGGTTTTTTTTTCGAAAAAAAAGCCAACACAATTTGTCTATCTTTCTTAGATGGAATTCTAACAAAATTTGTTAAATTTACGACATGACAGTATTTCTCTCTGTGGAGAGTCGATTTATATGCAACAAAAAAAGATTAAATGGATATTTTAAAACAAAAATTTCAAGCGAAGGCATTTGCTCTATTCAAGGCAAATAAAGATATGCTTAAAGAACATGGCGATTTAGCAATCGATAAAGTTTCTATCCGCCAAATGTTTGGTGGAATGCGTGGTATGAAGAGTATGGTATGGGAAACTTCAGAATTGGATGCTTATGAGGGCATTCGCTTTAGAGGTTATTCTATTCGCCAACTACGCAAAGCATTGCCCAAAGCTGAGGGTTGCAAAGAACCACTACCAGAAGGGTTATTTTGGTTGATGTTAGTGGGGGATATTCCGACAGATAGAGAAGTTAAATGGTTGTCAGAAGAATGGAAAAAACGAAGCTCTGTTCCAGATCATACGTTCAAAATGTTGGACTCTTTGCCAGCAACAACGCATCCGATGACACAATTTAGTGCAGCGATTTTGTCTATGCAAACAGAAAGCGTTTTTGCTAAGCGTTATGCAGAAGGAATCAGCAAGCAAGATTATTGGGATGCTTATTATGAAGATACCATGAATTTGGTAGCTTGTTTGCCACGAGTAGCGGCTTATATTTACCGTCGTACGTATTTTAACAATGAGCATATTGCGCCTAATCCTGATTTGGACTGGGGAGCTAACTTTGCGCATATGTTAGGAGTTAGTGATAATCCTGACTTTATGAGTTTGATGCGCTTGTATTTGACCATTCATGCCGATCATGAAGGGGGGAATGCTTCTGCTCACACTACTCATCTTGTTGGTTCTACCTTGAGTGATCCTTATTATTCGTTATCGGGAGGTATGAACGCCTTGGCTGGACCATTGCATGGTTTGGCAAATCAAGAGGTAATCAAATGGATTTTGAACATGGTAGAAGATTTGGGGACAGATACGCCAACTTCAGATCAAATCACAGATTATATCAACAAAACATTGGCCGAAGGAAAAGTAATTCCTGGTTATGGTCACGCTGTATTGCGTCAACCAGATCCTCGTTATATGGCTCAACGTGTTTTTGCAGAGGATTATATCAGTGATGATCCAATTGTTAAAATTGTATGGAAATTGTTTGATATTGTTCCTCCTCTATTGCAAGATTTGGGTAAGGTTAAAAACCCTTGGCCGAATGTAGATGCTCATTCTGGTGCTTTGTTGATGCATTATGGTCTAAAAGACTTTAGTTTCTATACCGTATTATTTGGTGTTTCTCGTGCAATGGGAGTATTGGCATCGGGAGTATGGTCTAGAGCATTGGGAATGCCTTTGGAGCGTCCTAAATCTTTGACATCACTTGCTATTAAGAATTTTATAGAGAAAGAAACTACTGCAACCAAAGAGTAGTACTTTTAAGATACTGACCTGTTTAACTTGTCAATACAGCCATCTATTTGGATTAGATGGCTGTTTTTAGTTTGGGAAAGAGTTGAAATATCCTGTTAAAAACGTTAAAGTTTTCTAAATGGATCATCTATTTCGTACGAAAACAAGTATCTTAATGTTCTAGGCCTCAACTTCCTAGACCAATGGTTTGTTATAATCCCTAAAATATAAAGTAGGAGGACAAAATATGCAAAATAATAATTACCAATCCTTAATTGAGAAAATAGACCAATTTACCCGAAAATACTACATGAATAATCTTATTCGTGGAAGCTTGTATAGTATAGGAGGGCTGTTGGCTGCCTTTATTAGTTTTGCGCTCTTAGAGTATTATTACTTTAATGCAACGGTATCTTCTATGGAACTCCGAAAAGGGCTTTTTTATTCCTTTTTGGGAATTAGCGCTTTGACTTTAGGCTGGTTTGTTTTTCGACCATTGTTGCAATATTTTAAGTTAGGAGATGTTATTTCGCACGAGCAAGCTGCTAAAATCATAGGACAACATTTTGGTGCAGTAAAAGATAAATTGCTCAATGTTTTGCAATTAAAGGAACAAATGGGCTATACGGATTCTGTGTTGGTGGAAGCTAGTATCAATCAAAAAATAAAAACACTCAAACCTGTTCCTTTTGCTGCGGCTATTGATCTAAAAGAAAATAAGCGTTATCTCCGTTATGCAATCCCTCCATTGTTACTCTTACTATTGTTGTTGCTTACGTCTAATATTTTGGAAGAGAGCACCAGCCGTATTATCAACAATAATAAAGAATTTGAGAAAGCAGCAGCGTTTAGATTTATTGTGGAAGATGTGGAGCGCAAAGTTGTTCAGTATGAGAATTATAATCTAGAAGTAAAAATAGAAGGAGAGTATTCGCTTAATGAGGTTTTTATAGAGGTTGATAACTATAAATACAAATTAGAAAAAGTAGATCCTAATACTTTTAGATATACTTTTGTTGAATTGCGTAAGGATACAGAGTTCAACCTTACTGCCCATGGTGTTGTTTCCAAAAAATATGGAATTGATGTCTTGGAGAAACCTCAAATTGCAGATTTTGACATCGATCTAAAATATCCTTCTTATACTGGAAGGTCTAACGAATCAATTACAGGGATTGGAGACTTGATTGTTCCAGTAGGAACCAATATTGAGTGGCTATTTAAATCTATTAATACCAATAGTTTAAATGTTCAATTTCCTGGTGAGAAAAACCGCATCGCTACTACTCAAGTTGGAGAATCTGCTTTTACCGTTAAGAAGCGCATTTTAAAAGAAGGCGAATACAAAATTTTTATTGCCAATAAAGAATTGCCTAAAGGCGATTCTATTTCGTATTCTTTGACACTTATTCCTGATATGTACCCTTCTATTGATGTCAAATCCAATAGAGACAGTCTAAATGATAAGGTGGTGTATTTTGTTGGTGAGGCATCAGATGATTATGGCTTAAAAGCGTTGAATTTTAATTACAAAATAGAACGAGCTGAGCAAGCAATTAAGGAAGATCAGCTGGCAATGTCAATTACCAAAGGAAAGCAAACCACTTATGATTATATTCTTAATGTTAAGGAGCTTGATTTAAAACCAGGGGACAAACTTAGTTATTATTTTGAAGCTTTTGATAATGATGCTGTTAATGGAAGTAAGTCGGTTAAAACAGCCGTCATGTATTATGAAATGCCTTCTATTGAGGAATTAAAAGAGCAGGAAACAACCAATAATGCAGAGATTAAGAATGAGCTGGAGGATGCTATTAAGAAAATGAAAAAATTGGGCGATGATGTAAAACGGGTCCAAAATAGAATCTTGCAAAAAAAGGATATGAATTGGCAGGATAGACGGGAATTAGAGAAGTTGATCAAAGAAAGAGAGGCCATCGAAGAAGAAATTCAAGATGCTAAAGAGAACTTTGATGAAAATGTCCAAAAACAAGAGGAATATCAAGAGGTAAGCAAAGAGATTGCTGAAAAACAAGAAATGCTTCAAAAGCTTTTTGATGAGGTCATGAATGACGAAATGAAGGATTTGTTTAATGAGATGGAGGAAATGCTCAATGAGATGGATCAAGAAAAGCTAAAGGAACAGTTGGATGAAATCAAAATGAGCGAGGAAGAAATGGAGAAAGAACTGGATCGAATGCTGGAGCTCTTTAAGAAAATGGAAGTAGAAAAAGCGATGGAAGATGCAGTGAATGAATTGGATTCTTTGGCAAAAGAACAGGAGGAATTGAGTAAACAAACAGAGGAAAATGCCAATAAAGAAGATAAAAAAGGAGACAAGGAAAATAAAGATGGAAATAAAGAGAAGGGCGATAAAAATAAAGATGGAAAGCAAGAGGAAAAGAAAATGACACAAGAGGAGATCGAAAAAAAGCAAGAGGAAATTAATAAGAAGTTTGACGAGGTCATGGAGAAGGTAAAGGAGGCCAAAGAGAAAAACGAAGAACTAGAGAGTCCGATGGATATGGAGAATGAGGAAATGGATCAACAAGAAAAAGATACCAAAGAAAATCTTCAAAATAGTAGCCAACAGTTGCAGAAAAAAAACAATAAAAAGGCTTCTAAGTCTCAAAAGAATGCTGCACAGAAGATGAAGGAAATGTCGAAAGAAATGAAAGAAATGATGCAGATGAACCAAATGGAGCAAATGAAGGAAGACATTAAGAGTATGCGTCAATTGCTAGAAAATTTGGTAGATATGTCTTTTGACCAAGAGGATCTGATTGATGAAGTTAATATAACCGTTACCAATACACCTACTTATGTCAAATTGGTGCAACAACAAGATAAAATCAAAGATGATTTCCGTCATATTGAAGATAGCTTACAAGCGTTGAGTAAACGAGTTTACCAAATAGAGGCTTTTGTTACAGAAAAAGTTACAGAAGTGAAAAAAACGCTTAAGAAGAGTGTGAAAACCTTAGAAGAACGCCAAAAACGTACTGCTGTTGTACAACAACAATATACGATGACTGGTGTTAATGATTTGGCTTTAATGCTCAATGAAGCAATGGATCAAATGCAGCAGCAAATGGCACAGCAAATGCCTGGAGATCAAATGTGTGAAAAGCCTGGTAACGGAAAACCTGGAGGGCAGGGGAATGGAATGGGCAAAGGGGGCAAAAAACCTGGTATGGGGGGCTTGCGTCAGTTGCAAGAGCAATTGAATAAGCAAATGCAGCAAATGAAGGAACAAATGAAACAAGGTAAAATGCCTGGTGGAAAACAGTTTGCTCAAATGGCCGCTAAACAAGCCGCTATTCGAAAAGCATTGCAGGATGCCAAAAAGAAAGGACAAAAGAAAGGAAAAGGTGGTGGAAAAGAATTGCAAGATATGATTGATGCAATGGACAAAGTAGAAACGGATTTGGTCAATAAGCGTTTGCCCAATGATATGCAAAAACGCCAAAAGGATATTTTGACTCGTTTGTTGCAGGCTGAAAATGCAGAACGTGAACGTGAATTGGATGAAAAACGAAAGGCAGAACGCCCAGATGAATATGTTCCTAAAATGCCTCCTGCATTGGAAGAATATCTCAAAAAACGTCAGGGTCAAGTGGAAATGTTCAAAACTGTTTCGCCTTCATTGAAACCTTATTACAAAAATCTCGTAGAAAGGTATTTTAGAGCATTAAATTAAATGCTTATTAGAAAGTTGCTTTTAAAGAATTAGGGAGCTTTAAAAGCATCTTATTTACCCCAGTTTTAAATAGTTCCCCTATTTTTGTGCTGGTGTGTTTATAGACAAATTCTAAGAAGCATTAATTATTAAAAAACTAAAAACCAACATTTTCTAATGACAGAACTTGCACTTAACTTAACACTTGAATCTCATCCTAAAAACATAGCAGAGGTAGAACCTTATGTTACTCAGGTGGTTAAAAAATATGAGATCAATCAAGAGTTATATGGTAATATGTTAATTACGCTAACAGAAGCAGTAAGTAATGCTATCATACATGGGAATAGTGCCAAAGCGGCAAAGAAAGTATTTGTTTCTACCAACTGTTCGCAACAAAAAATTTGCTTTACCGTCCAAGATGAAGGATCTGGCTTTGATCCCGATGGTTTACCTGATCCTACGGCTCCAGAAAACATCCTAACTCCTGGTGGTAGAGGTGTTTTCTTGATGAGACAGCTTTCTGACGCTGTTACCTTTGGTGACGATGGGCGTTTAGTCACACTAGAATTTTCTTTGCAATAAAATAGAAAGTGTATATTTACACCTTATATAAATGTATTTTGATCCCGACTGAGCATAGGACTGAGTCGGGATTGTTTTTGAATTAATCAACGTGAAATAGTAAAAATGCAATTAACATTTTATTCGGAAGATATTGATTTTGAATTGGCAGAAGTAGAAAAAATCAAAAACTGGTTGAAAGGGGTGATCAAAAATGAAAATTGGACCTTGGGAGGGCTGACCTATATTTTTTGCAGTGATGCTTATTTGCATAAGATGAATGTGGAGCATCTTGATCATGATACTTATACGGATGTTATTACCTTTCAATACAGCGAGGAAGTTGTTGAGGGGGATGTTTTTATTAGTGTAGAGCGAACCAACGAGAATGCAACGACTTTTGGAGTGAGTGCTGCTCATGAGTTGTATCGTGTTATGGTGCATGGCTTATTGCATCTAATGGGGTACAAAGACAAATCTCCAGCAGATAAAACGCTTATGACCGCCAAAGAAAACCAATATTTACAGGTGCTAGAAAAATATTCAACGACTAATTAAATTAAATGTAGTAGAAAGAGACGAATGAGAGCGATCTATCTATTCCGCAAATTTGTAGGACAAATGCAATAATCCTCAATTTCTTTGGTATCTTTGGAGCTTCATAGAAACAATCTCAAAGCGCTCCACAAATAATTATCGACGACTCAATTTGGCATGAAGCTATCTGTTATTATAGTAAGCTATAAAGTACCTTATTTTTTGGAACAAACACTATTGTCTGTCCGAAAAGCAGCTGAACGGGTAAGCACAGAGGTTATTGTTGTTGACAATAATTCGAAAGATAACTCTGTGGATTTGGTAAGGGCAAAGTTTCCAGAGGTTAAATTGATTGCCAATACCCAAAATACAGGCTTTGCAACGGCTAATAATCAGGGAATTGCTATTGCAAAAGGAAAATATATCCTGTTCCTAAATCCAGATACTGTTGTTCGAGAAGATACCTTCGAGAAAACAATTGATTTTATGGAAAGGCAGCCCCAAGCAGGTGGTTTAGGGGTTAAGATGATTGATGGAACAGGTGTTTTTCTGCCTGAATCTAAACGGGGGTTTCCTTCCCCTGCTGTTGCTTTCTACAAAATTTTTGGCTTGTCCAAGTTATTCCCCAAGTCTAAACGTTTTAATCATTATCATTTAGGCTATTTAGACAAAGAGCAGACGCATGAAGTTGATGTTTTGTCAGGGGCTTTTATGCTAATGCCAAGAGCTATACTGGATCAGATTGGCTATTGGGACGAAGCTTTTTTTATGTATGGAGAAGACATTGATTTGTCTTACAGAGTGATAAAAGCAGGCTATAAAAACTACTATTATGCTGATACAACCATCATCCATTATAAGGGAGAAAGCACAAAAAAAGGAAGCCTAAACTATGTGAAGGCCTTTTATGAGGCCATGATTATTTTTACCCAAAAGCATTTTCAAGGATCTAAGGCAGGCTTATTTGTTATCATGCTTCAGTTTGCCATCTATTTTAGAGCTTTTCTAACCCTACTTTCTAATTTTACCAAAAAGGGTTTTTTATTTGTTTTGGATACTTTGGTGGTATATGGGGGGATGTTGGCGATTAAGAATATTTGGGCACAAATTCGTTTTCAAGATGCCCATTATTACGATAGCAATCCAACGCTAATTTATTTTAATTTCCCTTTTTATGTTATTATGTGGCTTTTTGCTGTATATCTAAGAGGGGGCTATGACAAGCATGCAAGAGTGGGGCATGTTTTGACAGGGGTATTGCTCGGAACGGTGTGCATTACTTCTATTTATGCCTTTTTTCCACAGGAGTTACGTTCTTCTAGAATGTTGATTTTATTAGGGGCATTGTGGACCATAATAGCTGCCTATTTTAATCGAAGTATTGTTTCTTTACTTCAAAATAATACCCTGTTCTGGAGCGAATCCATTCAACGAAATGTTATTATTGTAGGAGAGCCCGAAGAGAGCCAACGTGTACTAAATTTGTTGTATCAAGCGCATGTAAATATTAATTTTATTGGAACGGTTACTCCTTATGAAGAAGTTAATCTAGATGAATTATTGGGGCAAGTTCAAAACCTTGAAGAACTTGTACACGTTTATAAGGTAAATGAACTTATCTTTTGTGGTAAGGACATTAGTTTTGAACAAATTATTTATTGGATGACCAAATTAGGAACGGGAATGACCTATAAAATTGTTCCTGAAGATAGTGTTTATATTATTGGTTCTAATTCCAAAAATAGCGCAGGCGATTTATATGCTGTTGATATTAGTTTTAATATAGCGAACTCTATTCAGCAACGAAATAAGCAAGTATTGGATATTGTCTATAGCTTGATTTTCTTGCTGCTTTCGCCAATTCTACTTGTATTTGTCCAAGGAAAAATTGGTTTTTTAAAAAATATAGTTGCTGTTCTGTTTCGCAGAAAAACTTGGGTAGGTTATTCTCCCAGTCCTCAGAACAAAAATTTGCCAAGCTTATTGACAGCAGTTTTGACCCCTCTAGATACCTTAGAGGTAATGCCAACAGAGCCACAAACACTGCATCGAGTTAATTTGTTTTATGCCAAGGATTACTCAAGTAATATGGATTTAAGCATAATAAGTAAAGCTTGGCGTAAGTTAGGTCGTCAAAAGCTGCCAATTTATATCCCAAATACTAATGATTAAGGAAACATTTTATGAATGCTGAAATTTATTATGATAACGTTTTTGAACTATCACCACAGTACCCGCTTGCTGTCTTGGAGTTTTTAAAGGCAGAATTACAATTGGGCAAGAAGTATGTTGTTATGGATGTTCATACGCATAATGGACAGTTGAGTAAATTACTTCAAAAGCATGTGCATTTAGTTTGTTCGCTCTCTTCAGATCCAGAATACCATAACTATTTGAATCATAAACTGAAAAATGTATCTAATTTTTTAAGTCTTAATGCAATTCCTGAATTAACGAACATAGAGGAAGACTCTATTGATTGTTTGTGTATCGATGAAACCTTTAGTCGTTTTGACAGCCTTCGTATGGGGGTAGAATTTGAACGAATTCTAAGGCTGAATAGTTATGTTTTGATTTTGCAAAATCAATTGTATGAAAAAGAAGGATCTTTTACAGAAGCTTACCTCCAATTTCTAAAAATGCATTACACCAATGAGGGGGGAATTTCAAAAATTCCTAAGGAAGAAGCATTGAATGCTTTTTATAAGCATGGATTTGCCTTAAAAATTTTTGGAAACCAACAGCGTTTAAATTGGACAATGTTAGAACAATATTATCTGACAAGTTTAGAAAAAAACAACCAAGTTCCCAAAGCAAATACATTAGTTGAGTTGCAACAACTTTTTGAAAAATTTGAACAAGACGATCAAGTTACCTTAGAATACCAGACGCATTTATATTATGGTTTATTTAATTATTCTGTTCCTGAAATTTCTTTAAGAAAGAGCATTTTTTTTAACCTATTGCGCCCTTTTGCTTTTGGTTTTTATGTATTGGTCAAGGCTAATATTTATTTTTGGAAAGCATTGTATAAATTTAGAAATAAACGGGCTCCAAAATAATTTATAAAAAACCAAGTGCTTGATGATGGTCAAAATTAGGAAAGATGAAATCTAATTTTTTAGATTGCAGGCGTTTGCTTAATACTTCACCTAAAATTGTTCTATAATCAGTGCTTACTGCTAGATCTACATTCTTATCTAATTCATGGGTTGCCAAGCCTGGCCATTGACCATACATCTTTCCTCCTTTGACATTTCCACCCAAAACAAGCGCCAATCCACCATGTCCATGATCTGTGCCACCACTACGGTTGGACTTTAGGCGTCTACCAAATTCACTCATAACTACAATGGTCATGCGCTGATGATAGTTGCTCAAATCGTTATAAAAAGCAGCCAAAGCATTGGAAAAACCTGCTAGGTGTTGAGGAAATCGAAACGCTTGATTTTCGTGATGGTCCCAACCATCATATTCTACCATGGCTAGATGAGTACCCACATCCATTTTTATTAATCGAGCTAAATTTTTAAGCGACTGGCTAAAACTCTTGATGTACCATTCTGTGGGATAATCCACGTCATGTGCTGGATGATAATCCAACGCTTCGCCCTTGCTATTTTTTTTGAGTTTTTTCTGAATGTGTTGTAGGGTAGCCAATGTTTGTTGTCCTGTTTGGTCTAAGAACGTATTTCCATTGTAAAATTCCCTCAAAACTTCTTGCATAATAGGCTCTCCAATAACGTTAAAATCGGCAAGATCATCAATCGAGGCAGCCTGTTGACAACCCAAAAAGGAAGTTGGTAAGCCATTGCCACCAATTGCCACAGCAGGTAGTTCTCCTTTATGAGATATGGTTTCAAAATAACGCGTCATCCAGCCTACGGCATTGCCTTGGTTCTTCGTTAATCCTTGCTCTATTAGATTCATGGCTTCAAAATGGCTGCGTGTACCATTGGTCAGCCCTGTTGCATGAACAACCGCCAAATCTTGGCTATCATAAAGTTCTTTTAGAGCAGCGGCTTTAGGGTGAATGTTGAAGTCTAGACCATCCAATCCATTTTTGAGCGTAAAATTAGCATTTTCTGGAACCCTGAGTTCTTTAATTCTTGCATCTGCATAATGGCGATTGCCCATTGGAGCAATAAAATTGAGGGCATCGCAGCCGCCTCTCAGAAAAACAAAGACAAGAATCTCTTCATTGGGATTATTGGAAAGAAGTGGTTGGTAGGCAAAATTTTGAATATTGGGGAGGGCAGACAAGGCTATTGTACTTCCCAAGCCCTTTAGAAAGTTTCTTCTATTTAAATGCATAATTTATCGATATTGAAATTGAGGAGCCATAAGAATGAGTGAAATAACATGCGCAAAACGATAAGCTCGATCTTCTTTGCCATAGGTGAGTGGAGGATCGTCCTCTGTTTTGTTCTCAACCAATAAAATATCAATGAGTTTTTGTTGATGAGCAGGAGAAAACCCGTGTTGAGTGCCTAATATTTTTTGTAGCCAAAACTGTACGATTTCTTTACTGCTTTTGACTGTTGAAGGGGGGAGGGCATCAGCATCAAACCGAACCATTTTATGCCAATCGTCAAACAAAATAGTGGGCATAAGGTTCCAGCGTTTGAGCAGCATACTACTATTGAGCCAATAAGTAGCCTTGTCGGGATGCCCAGTAGGCGTTGACCAAGTAAATAAATGATAGCCCATTTGTTGAAGCATCCACTGTAGATTAAGGTTGGGAGAAAAATCTAATTCTAAGGCTCTAATCATTGAAATCAGTAGCTCAAAAGGATTTTTAACTTTTGAGCCCAAAGAATTCTTAAATTCTTCGGAGAGCAAGATGGTTCGAACCACTTGTTTGATTTGTTCTGGCGATTGTTGATGCTGCATCCATGTTTTTACGGCTTTGTCAACAATAGATTGGGGAGGATGGTCAGCTATGAATTTGATACATAGTTTGGTACAGATGAACTGAGCTGTTCCCCTGTGATACGCTAACAAATCCAACACCTTTTGTCCATCGGCTAAAGGGGCTTGATTGGATTGGAATTCAACCCCTAAAATTCTTTTTTGATAATTGTCATGCCAAGCTTCAAGGTACAAAAATGCCCCTGTATTGGGCTTTTCTCCTCCTTCTGTCCAGGCTCCATCGGCAACAGTCCACCCCGTGAAAGCCCGTGCCGCTTCATAAATATCTTCATCAATATACCCTTCTGCCTTTCCTGCTGTTGCACCAGGTACTTCTCGCCATTTGTTGTACAAATGATTCCAATAGTTCTCCTCGCCAAGCGTATGCAATTCAAATAATTCTCTGGCAAAATTTTCATTGGCAGGACTGGCTCGGCTAGAAGCATTATTTAGATAAAATAGCATGGCTTGGCTTTTGGCAACCGCTTCTAGAAAGTCACGAAAGTTGCCTAAGCAGTTTTTTCGAATGACATCACGGTCATAGAGCGGGAGCGTAACTGCAATACGCTCATCTGCGTTAATACTAACATTAAAGTGATTGTGCCAAAAGTGAACTAAAATTTCTCGAAGTTGCCATTGGCTATAAATGGCATTAAAACAGGTGTCGATCAATACTTCGGCAGCAGGGATGCGTCCCTTTTTTGCTAAGGTTTTTTCATCCTTGGCGATTTCCCAGAGTTGTTCAATAGAAGCATGGATGTAGTTAAACCCTTGATCTTTGGCTCCAATATCTTTGTTGTTGAATCGGAAAGCAGCCTTTTTTTTGATCAATATTGGTGCTTCTTCTTCGCTAGGAGCTAGTTGTTCTTCTAGATAGGCTTCTAGTCCTATTGCATTTAGTTTGGCAAGGCTTGCTGGGGTTGGACCAAATGAAATTCTATTTAAAATCTTATGTAGCATAATTAGAAGGATTAGGCGATCTAAATATAGGCATTGGGCAAGGAGAAGGGGACAAATTGTCTGTTAGGGATTGTTCAAAATAGATGCCAACTTGTACCATAAAAGATTAAAGGGGCACTCTTATAATAAGAGGCTAATTTAGATAGGAGGGAACTAGGCACTATTTAAATATAATAATTACCTTTGTAGAGGATGAAATGTTTAAAAATTAGGGTTCTTTGACAAATCGTGAGGTAAACACTAAAAAAGGTAAGCTTTTAACTACTTTTTAGCTTCGCTGCTAGGCATCCCTGTTGGTACACCATATCAAACTGCTCGTGCACTACGTTTATGTGGTTTAGTAGAAAGTTATAAGTCCTAAGTCGTATGCTTAGTTCCTGTAAATACAGGACATACGACTTAGGACTTATAACAAAAGTAGTAATAAGCAGGCAAGGTAGTTTACGATTTCACACAATTTGTCAAAGAACCAAAATTAGTACACTAAATACCTACCTAACCTTTATCAATTTTATCAAGTTGATGGGAATAATTAATGGAATGAAAATGAAACAGATAAGCTTATATTTTTTTATAGTTGCTGCATTACTTATTGTTCAAAGCTGTGGCTCTGATTATTCTGCAATAGATAAAAATGTAACTTTTCCGAAAGAAGTTGTTGCTCCTGAAGGTGTGCGTTTTGATTATTTGATGTATGAAAATGATTATAATGCTGTTCCTAGGAATGCTAATGCCGCAAATTATAGTAAGGAGTACCAAACAAAAGGCACTTCTGGGATGCATTTTAGACTTACGAATCAAAAAGCTTTCGGACCTGGTGTTAATGCTTTTGTGAATAAGGTTAGAAAGGGAGAATGGTATCATATTTCTTTTGATTGTTTCAAACCTGCTAAAGCGATAAGAAAACCTGCGAATATAAAGGGATTTGTGGTTGTTAGTTTTCATAGAGGTGATTCAACATTGCACTATACTACTTTCTCTATTAATGATTTATTAGAGTCGCAAAATAAACAATTGGTGGACAAATGGGAAAATCTATCCTTGTGGTATGAGGCACCAGACAATATTGAAAAAGGAGACCGCCTAAAAATTTATCATTGGAACCCTATGGGGGGAGATCTTTATCTGGATGATTTTATAGTAGAAACATGGACCACAGAGCCTTTAGCTCCTGAGGAGGGGCTAATTTTGAGTCATCGTGTACTCGAACAAAATTATGAAACTAGTGATTTAGCTCCTCAAACAACCAAAGAAACGGCTGCTCGTGGTCTTTTTTCCTGTGTGCTTTCTAGCCAAGCAGGAAAACACCAATACGGAAGGGGTTATGATGGAACACTTGCTGAAGTAGGGGCGCAGGCTGGAGACTATATCAAGGTCTCTTTTTATGCACTAAAGAAACATAAAGTAAGAAAATATGCTGGTTCTGCTAGCATGGTTGTATCGCTAGGGCATGGAAATGAACAACGATTTTGGAGAGGCTTACCAATTGATGCTAGATTGTACAAAGATGGGAAACAAACTTATGGAAAATGGATCAATTTAGAAATGTGGCAAGCTATTCCCGAAAATGCAAAACCTACTGATCGTTTAAAAATTTACCCTTGGAACAAACAGCCTTTTCCTATTTATATTGATGATTTGAGAGTAGAAGTATGGAAAAAGGAAGTAGTTATTGAGTAACTATGCTCCCTTTTAGTACATCCTGCTGAACCACTAAATTAAAGGGATATATTACACCATATACTGTTAAACTTTGAGCGGATTAGATTTGCTCTTTGCTCATCCAAGTGATATTATAATCTACAATTCTTTTATAATTGTACTCATCCATGCATTTACGTACTAAATGCAATCCTAAGCTATCCATATTTTTATATTTAGAAGCATTGTTGTACTTAGGGGGAGAGGTATAAAATGGATTGAAGGGGATCCCCTTGTTAATTAGTTTGATAGCAAGTTTCCCTGTGTCAAATAGTTGTAGTGTAATACCAATTTCTCCTTGTTTGTTTTTTGGAAAGCTGTGTTGAACTATGTTGGCTAATAATTCGCTAATTGCGGCATTAACACGATCTATCGTTGTGATAGGAATTCCATGAACATGAGCAAAGTTTTCAAGCGACAAAATTGCAGATTGAATATCCGCAGTGGAGTTATTAATGATAATTTTTTGAGAGGTAATTTCTTGCATATTACTTATAATTCATAGCCCAATTATAGGAAATAGAAAAAAAAGTTAATAAATGAAGACTCATTGTTTACAAAAAGGGCAAATGATTCGGGGGAAACCATCGCCCATTAAAATAAGGATATTATTATCGATTAGCTATAATGCTATTATTATCATTGAAAATTGGGTCAGTGATAAAGTTTTTAGTGTTAAGGAATTAACGACTCAAAGTTAACAAAATATTACTTTTAGGGAGGTAGGATTACCTTAAAAAAAAGAAAAAAAAATAGTTATATACTTTGTTTTTTATATTTAGAGAGGGGCGATATTATGCAACTAATTTTATAGAATAATGCAACTGATATATGAATTATTTTACCATAATACTAAACTGTCCTACGATTTAGCACCTCAAAAAGAATCCCCATTCTATTTGGTAAAACGTCAATCTACCAGTTGCACTTAGTCTAAAAGTTCCATTAAACTAACTATTAAAACTCTATTTGAAGATTAATAGTTGTCTTATGCATATACAAAACTGAGCCAAACTTTATTTTATTGATTGTTAGTGTTTTATGTATATTGGGTAGGTGAATTTGATCTATGAGGTAGACAGTGGTGTTTATTTCATAGACAATAGAAGGAAAATGAACGATAGAAATTATAGAATGGAGGATTTTATCCTAAAAAGTCAAGTGAATTTAGCGATTCGGCACTTAAAAGGCATTTTTTTACTTAAAAGACAATACCGCACCTTAAATTTTTTTTCTTTGTAAAGAATCTATCTCGTTTTATCTCCAAACTGCTAAATTTATTTTTTAGTTTTTTATGATGGAACTTTGGTTGCTGGAATAGGCTGTATTAAACGGAGAGACAAAGCGTTGTATTAGCGATGAGAGCGAGTTTCTTATCGATCCAAAAATAAAACGGATTGTCCCTTTATTTGGATTTGTTTTGTTTAGTTATGAAAGGCTAACCAATTGTAGAATCTTCTTTTAATAGCTTATAAATAGTAGAGCGACCAATTTCTAATTTTTTTGAAATGAGCGTAACGTCATTATTATATTTTTCGAGGTAATAATGAATTATTTTTTTGGTATAATCCCTTATTGTCATTTCTCCATCTAACAAGCTAAAATTTTTGGCTCTATTGCGAAGTTGCAAATGTTCTTTTTTTATTTGTTTCTCATCAGATAAGACCATAGCGAGTTCTATGATTGACTTTAGTTCTCTAACATTCCCAGGGAATTGGTGATTAAGCAACAAGTCTTTGGCTTCTTGAGATAACGTTTTAGTGGCGACATTATTAGATTTGGCATAACTGCGTAGAAAATGTTTTGCGAGCACAAGCACATCATTTCCTCTTTTTCTTAAAGGAGGCAATTCTATAGAGAGGCCCAATAAACGGTAGTATAAATCTTCTCTAAACTTGCCATTATGCACTTCATCAAATAAGTTCTTATGGGTTGCGGTAATTATTCTAGCATCAAATTTTATGGTTTCATTTCCACCAATGCGAGTAATTTCTTGTTCTTGTAAGGCACGCAGTAATTTTGCTTGCAAGGGAAGGTCTAGATCTCCAATTTCGTCTAAAAACAATGTTCCTCCATTGGCTAATTCAAATTTACCAGCTTTAGTTGTTATAGCGCCAGTAAAAGCACCTTTTTCGTGTCCGAATAGTTCACTTTCAATTAATTCCTTAGGAATGGCAGCCATGTTGACCGCAACAAAGCGTTTTTTTCTTCGGGATGAATTATAATGAATACTTTTGGCAATGACCTCTTTACCCGTGCCAGTTTCGCCTGTAATAGAAACAATGATATTACTCTTTGCAGCTTTTTCTGTCAGTTTGCATACTGCTTTCATAGAGGGGCTTTGCCCTATTATATCACTAGAGTTAAATTGTTTAGCAAGTTGTTCTCGTAAGACCCCAACTTCCTTTTTTAGTTGGATATTTTGTTTTAGTAATTCGACGGAGCTTCTCAAACGCTCCTTCATGCCTGTGTCTTTGGTTATATAATCATTAGCGCCCTGTTTGAGTAGGTCGATTGCTGTGCTAATATTTTTTTGCCCAGAAAGAACGATTACTCTAATTTCGGGATTAAATTGTTTTATTTTCTCAAGGACTTCAGCTCCACCTAGATCAGGTAGGTTATAATCTAAAGAGATTAATTGAGGCTGTAAATAGAGGTGGTCTAGACACTCCTGACCTGTTGCAAAAGTATGAACTTCATGCTCGGGATTAGATTCCATAACATACTTAATAATACGTTGTTGCATGGGATCATCCTCAACTACAAAAATTCGAAGGCTACGACTATATTCCATTAAAGCGTTATTTTGATAATACAGAAGATTAACTATCTAGACCAATTGTTATAAAAACTGCTGTTAAAATAATATCCAATATACCGCTTTTTGACAAAAAAATATAAAAAACATCATTTGGTTAAAACTAAAGATTATAAATTATAGCAGAAAAAGCGTTAATTTTAGTGTACTAAGTTGTCTCCAAACTTAATGGGACTTAAGTAAGTTTTTTTGCTAATCGTATCGGTTCTAAAGAACATCGTTTTATCAGGGGGTTAGCTAGGCTGCTATTGGGTGGCAATTAAAGAATGAAGAATTATAATTAGCATAGAGCAATGGATGAGCATACCTCAAATATAAATACCAATAATTTTAGACAAGCAGCAGAACAACAATGGAAATTGAAGTCTGAATTGGAAGAAATGCCCAACGATCCTGCTATTTTACAACACTTACTGAAAGAAGCCCAAATTCAACTAATAGAGCTCCAGTTAAAAAATGAGGCGTTGGCTCAAAAAAAAGAACTGCTTAAAGAGGCGGTTGAAATTGCTCAAATTGGTATTTGGGAACTAGATGTCAGCACCAAAAAAATAAATTGGAATCCCATTATAGAGAACAATCAACAAAGTTTTATACTAAGTATTGAAGAAGCCCTAGATTTTTATAAAACAGGAGAGAGCCGAGAAAAAATCATTGGTTTTGTTAATAGGGCTATAGAAACGGGAGAAGGATATGAGTTAGAGATGCCATTTATAAGCCAAGAAGGAAAAGAAATTTGGGGAAGGGTAATTTGTAAAAGCGAAATGCAGGGGAAGGAGTGTCGGCGTTTATTAGGGATATTTCAAAATATAACCGAACGCAAGGTCGTTGCAGAACAATTGGCCAATCAGGAAGGCATTTTGTCTTCGATCTTAGATACCTTACCCATTGCTGTTTTTGTAAAAAATATAAAGGAAGACTATAAATTTTTGCTTTGCAACAAACAAGCAGAAGAAACCTTAGGAATTCCTGCTAGTGATTGTATTGGAAAAACGGATTACGATATTTTTTCCAGAGAAGAGGCAGATCGATTTCGAAAAACAGATCTTAAAGTGAGTCAACAGGATGGAGTCGTCACGATTCCTGAAGAAATGCTCCAATATGGAGATAAAAAAAGAACCTTACATACTCAAAAAGCTGTTGTTCGAAATGCGGCTGGTGAACCTTGTTTTTTAGTTGGGGTGGCAGAAGATGTTACCAAAAAGAAGGAATCTGAACGATTATTAAGAGAAACCAATAAAAAATTCCAAGCTATATTTAATGGCTCTAATGATGCGGTATTGTTGTATACTGAAGGGGCTTTTTTTGATTGCAATCCCAAGACCTTAGAGATGTTCGAAATAGAGGACAAAGCTATTTTTAAAACCATGCATGTTTCTGCTTTGTCTCCAGAGTTTCAGCCTGATGGAACTTCTTCTTTTGAGGCGGCCAATGAGCGAATAGAATATGCGCTCAAACATGGTTCTTGTCGTTTTTATTGGCTGCACAAGCGATGTACAGGGCGGTTGTTTCATGCTGAAGTTTCTCTTTCTGCTATTTTTTATGGCAACGAACGGGTCGTTCAGGCAGTAGTAAGGGATATAACAGAAGAAAAAGAAGCCGAAAAGGCCTTGCAAACTTCCAAGGATCAACTAGAAACACTTTTTGAGTTGTCACCTGATTTTATGCTAAAAAGTAGAATTAGCGACTTAAAATTGGTGGATGTGAATCAGCGAGCTTGTGAGTTTTATGGCTATACAAAAACAGAGTTTTTGGAGCTGAATTTACTAGATGTTGAAATGACACCTATTGAGGATTTGTTTAATGGAATTAGTTACGATCAATTGCCTATAGGGGAAGTTTTGGAAATAGAAGGGATGCATCGCAAAAAGGATGGAACTACTTTTCCTGTCTTTATGCGTATTTGCAAATTGGACAATCAACATGAATTGACTGTAATCACAGATATTACAGAACGAAAGAAAAGAGATGCCGAACTCAAAAAATTATCGTTAGTAGCTCAAAAAACGGATAATGCAGTCATTATCTTGGATGAAAATACCGCAATAGAGTGGGTAAATGAAGGATTTGAAAAAATGACAGGATATAGTTTTGAAGAATCTATTGGTTGTCAGTTGAGTACATTGCTGAAGGCAACAGGCGTTGATGCAGCTTTTGAGGAAAAACTAAAAATTAATGCCCATCAGAACAAATCTTCTCTGTACGAAATACCAGGCTACAAAAAAAATAAACAACTCTATTGGCGTTCGACCTCTATCACTCCTTTTGTGGATAGTGATGGTTTGCTGAAATACATTGTTATAGAGAGTGATATAACAGAACAAAAAAGAATTGCGAATGTATTAGAAGAACGGGAAGAACTTGCCAAAGCCAAAGAATTGATAGAACTGAGTGAGAAGCGTTTGAATGAAGCGCAACGAATTGCTAATGTTGGTTATTGGGAGCTGAACTTGTTGACAGGGGAGGAGGTCTGGTCTGAACAACTGTATGATATTTTTGAGCTGTCTCCCGATGATGTACGCCCTAGTGAAAAAAGCTTTTTGGATAATTTGCACCCTGAAGACCGAGAAAGGGCGCATCAGTCTTATTTGCAATTGGTGCGTACTCAAAAACCTTATCACATTACTTATCGTCTTCTATTGCGCAATGGTAAAATAAAATATGTTAGTGAACGCTGTTATGCAGAGTTTGACGAATATGGAGACCCTTGGCGTTCGATTGGTACCATTCAGGATATTACAGAACAAAAAAAGGGAGAGGAAAACCTTAAAAAATCAATTAAAGAGATTCAGGATCTAAAATATGCGCTAGATCACTCTGCTATGGTGCTGACCATTAATAAGGATGCCCAGATTATTACTGCTAATGTTAATTTTTGTAAGGTATCACAATATAAAGAGGCAGAATTGGTGGGAAACTACTTTCGTATGACGGACTCTAACTATCATTCTAAGTGGTTTCTAAAAAAAATATGGGCTACCTTGGAGCGAGGAGAAGTTTGGAAGGGAGAGTTAAAAAACAAGGCAAAGGATAATACTTATTATTGGGTAGATGCTGCGATTATTCCTTTTATGGATGAACAGGGAGAACCTGCTCAGTTTGTTGTAATTCAAAGGAATATTACAGAAAAAAAATATTTGGAGGAAGAATTAGAACGGAATAACGAAGCTGAATTTGCAAAACTGTACCAACAACAAAAAATACATATTGCAGAGATAGAAGAAAGAGGGGCAGAATTAGATCGCTTTTTTAATTTGTCAATGGATATGATTTCGGTTGTTACCCCCGATGGTTATATCAAACGTATTAACCCTGCTTTCTCAAAAGCTTTAGGCTATACAGAAGAAGAGCTTTTTTCTAAGCCCTTATTGGATCTAATCCACCCTGAAGATTTGAAAGGTACCAGAAATCAGTTTACTCGATTGATGGAGGGGGACGATATTATGAACATTGAAAATAGGTGTCGTACCAAGAACAATGAATATCGTTGGATGTCTTGGAGAATTGTGTTGGATAAAGAGCGGCAATTGATCTATTCGATTGCTAGAGATATAACCGAAGAAAAAATAGCAACAAAAAGAATTGAGGATTTGACTTATACGCTCAATCAAACAGCTATTGTTATGATTGTTAGTAGGGATGAAAAAATTCTTTCTGTTAACGATAAGTTTTGTGAAATATCAGGTTATCACAGAGAGGAAGTAATAGGGCAACATCATGAAATATTAGACTCTTTTCATCATTCTGAGTCGTTTTGGATTGATCTGAGAGAAACCATACAATCAGGGAAAATTTGGCAGGGAGAAATTAAAGAGCGAGCCAAGGATGGCTCTTATTATTGGACCTATACTTCTAGCGTTCCCTTTTTGGACCAAGATGATGAACCGTTTCAGTATATTGTCATTCAGGCAGATATAACAGATCGAAAAAAATTAGAAGAGGAGTTGAGAGAAGCCAAGGAAGAAGCCGTTAAAACTTCTAAAATAAAGGAGGATTTCTTAGCCAATATGAGCCATGAAATTCGAACTCCTATGAGTGGAGTTTTGGGCTTTTCTAGGTTGTTGCTGCAAACGACAATGAATCCTACCCAACGAAATTACGCACAGTCTATTTATAGTTCTGCAGAGAATTTGTTAGTGGTTGTTAATGATATTTTAGATGTGTCTAAAATTGAATCGGGGAAATTTGAACTGGATGAAATTAAGTTTGATTTAAAGAAGCGAATCGAAGATAGTTTGAACATCCTAAAAGTTACTATTCAGAATAAAAAACTAGAATTAATTATTGATATAGATGAGCGAGTTCCTACCGAAATTATAGGAGCGCCCGATCGTTTGGCACAAATTTTAATTAATCTGATTGGTAATGCGGTTAAGTTTACTAAAAAAGGCTTTATCCATCTTAACATATTCAAAAGGGGATCTTATTTGTTGTTTGAAGTAAAAGATACTGGGATTGGAATTCCTCAGAATAAATTGGATGCTATTTTTGAAAGCTTTACCCAAGCAGAGAGTTATACGACACGAGAATATGGCGGAACAGGCTTGGGGCTGAGTATTTGCAAAAAATTGGTTGAGTTGATGGGAGGACGTATTGGGGTAGAAAGTGAGTTGGGTAAAGGCTCTACTTTCTATTTCACATTGCCTCTAAAACAGAACCGTGCATTGGATAAAATCAAAGAGGATGAAGAAAAACACAAGTTTGAGCTTCAATCTACTTCAACTACTGCCCTTAAAATATTGATTGTTGAGGATAATTTAGTGAATCAGGAGTTGGCGTTGATTTACCTCAATATGTTGAATTGTGATTGTGATGTAGTTAGTAATGGGGAGGAAGCCATCCAAAAATTAATGCATCAAAATTATGATCTAATTTTAATGGATATTCAAATGCCCAAAATGGATGGTATTGCTGCCACCTTAGAGATTAGAAAAACAAATACGGTAACGCCTATTATAGCAATGTCGGCGCATGCCTTGAGCAAAGAAAAAGAAAAATGCCTCGCTATTGGCATGAACGATTATATTGCCAAGCCGTTCAAAATTGAGGAACTACAAACTATGATTATCAAATATACCCAACGTGAAATTAAAAAAATAGAAAAAGCAGAAGAACCCTCAACAGCAACTCCAACAATTACTAAGACATCTAATTTAATGCTTGGCAACTTGTTGGAGGTAACCGATGGAGATCAAGAATTAGCCAAGGAGTTATTACTTATTTTTAGAGAAGAATTGTTGAAATTTGCCAATAATATGCAATTGGCTTTTCAAAACAACAATACGGAAGTAATTCCTAAGCACATTCATAAAATGAAACCCAATTTTGAACTCTTGCAATTAATAGATTGGTATCAACTAGGGGAACAAATGAGCGAATTGGCAATGGAAAATGCTCCACTAATGGACATTAAAAACTTGTACAAAGAGATCGAAGCAATGCTGCCTTTATTATTAGCGCAAATTGAGGAAAAAGTGGGATAATTGCAGCAAAAAAAAGAACCATTAGTTCTATTGCATTATTTATTTAAATTTCAAAAACCAAGTTGACGCAAAGCCACTAATGAGGCAAGGTAATCCTCCCGTTGGGCTACTTCTATCACTAAGTAGGGAGGGGCAGGAAGCTGCCGTATCGCTTCAAAAAAATGACTAAAATCAACGTTTCCTTTGGTGAATGCAATGTGTTGATCTATTCGCCCATTGTTGCTGTGCAAATGAATATAGGACAAGTGGCTTTGATAGCCTTTTACCCAGCTAATTGGCTTGTTTTGTGCCTGTGTAAAACAATGGCTATGTCCTGTGTCATAACAGGTTTTAAAATTAGGGTGGCTGAGCTGATCTAGAATGCTGCCTATATAGGTATAATCTTCTTCTCTTGTATTTTCTAGATGCAAAACGAGTTGATGTTGTTCTATTTTAGGAATAAACGATCGCCAAAAGTCAACCTGTTTTTTTACCCAAATTTCCTTGTACCCAGGACGTTGAGAATGTAAGTAATTGGTGTGAAAAACTAATTTTTTTATCCCTAGTTCGATGGCAATGTCTAAGGATTGATTGATTCTAAAACGAGTTACTGCTACAATTTTGGGCTCTCTGGCAGTCATGGACAAATCGTAAAAAGCCCCGTGCATGGTTACAGGTTGCGAAAAATCCTTCAACATTGTTTTATAAGCCTGAATTTGCGCTTGCAAGTTGTCGTTTTCTAAACTGGAAGGATAGGAAAAATAAGACAATTCAATGCCTACTCCCTGCTGTTCTAGGCGTTGGAGAACTTCTGGGGTAACATTGGCGACCGAAACTAAAATTGGAATATTCATAATTAGAAAGAGATTTAGCAGGGACTTAATTAGTTTTTCTTATGCATCCAGTTCGCTAGATCTTCTATTAAGCGATCTGCTTCTTTTAATCTAGGAGCCATGTTCCAAAAAGTATGAAACATTCCTTGGTAAACCATTGTGGTTGTTTGAGTGCCCTGAGTTTGGATGTCTTCGGATAATTTTTTGGTTTGATCCAGCAAAATTTCGGTATCTCCTATACTGATAAAGGTAGGCGGTAAAGAAGGAATATTTTGCGCATCAAAACGTAATGGATATTTTTCTAAAGGGATGGCACCATTTAGATAAGTATGGTAACAGGCAACAACAAATTCTCGGTTGCCAACATCATTTTTTGAATTGAATTGAATGGAACCTTTTTGAGCGAGAGGATCAACCCAAGGAGAAATTAAAATACAGCCTTTAAGCCTTTTTGAAAGGCTACAATTAAGATTTTTGATGGCAGAAAGTGCTAATGCTGCACCAGCAGAATCACCAGCGATAAATGGGGTGCTATTGGGATACTTGGTTAAAACATACTGAACAAAAGCACTGGCAAATTGATGGGCAGCAGGGTAGGTCTTTTCGGGAGCAGTTGGGTAAAAAGGGGTTAATACTAAAGCGGCTGTTTTTAAAGCCAATCGACTACTAAATTCAACGATTGCCTTTGGAGACCCTGTGACATATCCTCCTCCATGAAAGTAAATGATTAGTTTTTGTGGTGCATTAGCAATAGGAGCAATTTTTAGATAAGAACCAACCTTACTATCTACCGCATCAATAGATACTTTTTCGGCAAAAATAGGTTTAGGGCTATAGCTCTTAGATAAATTTTTTAACCAAGCAAGCCCATATTTATTGGAGGATAACAGCGTCAATCTAGTTGTTGCCCATAATAGTTCAGTCTTTAGGGGCCAATCTGCTCGTTTTTTTATACCCAAGAGCCTTTTTCCTCCAATCAGAAAAATAAGCCCAAACATTTTAGTGATGTATTTTGTCGTATTCATAGTCGCTCTTTGAGAACTCAATCGTGTGGTAAATGCTAAAAAAGGGTAAGCCTTCAACTATTTTAGCTTCGTTGCTACTGTTTTTTTAGAAGAAAATTATAGATAGTAAGTCGTATGTCCTGTATTTACAGGAACTAAGCAAGCGACTTACTATCTATAACTTATAACAAAAGTAGTAATAAGCAGGCAAAATAGTTTTCTATTTCACAAAATTAGCTTCGCTGCTACTGCGTGGTTACTGCGTGAGCCTACGGGTTGTCAAAGAACCTTCATCGTTTATAACGTTACTGCAATTCCTTTTTTGCTAATGGTGTCATAAATTAACAAGCCTTCTGATTGTGCATCCAGTTGCCCCATTAAGGTTCCATCGGTTTCCCAAATAGCAGAACAGCCCCTGCTGTCAAAGGTATCCGATTTTCCAATGGCATTAGCCAAAAGAACAAGCATAGCCTGTTGTTTTGCAAGCTTGGGATAGTGCAAAATCGCTTTGTTAATACCTTGTTGAGATTTAGCTACACTGGCAAGGTAACATTGGGCTCCTAAACTGCTGGCATGCGTCGCATGTTCTATTTGTAGCGACTCATAACAAATAGCAGGAGCAATTTTAAAATCGTCGATATTCAATACCAATTGCTTTTTGCCAGCAACAAAATAAGGAAACTCATCGGGATGTAATTGTTGTTTGGAATAACACTGTCTAGCTCGATTGGCTTGAAAAATAAGAAGGCTAATTAAAATTCCTCGTTCAGATTGAATGGGAACACCAATCCCTATCGTAATTTTATATTGATTGCTCAATTCTTGGAAGACATCAAAGCGGGGATCGTTAGCTGTTGTTGCTAATTTTTTTGCCAATGTAGGTTCATAATTAGTAATAGAAAGTTCTGGAAAAAAAATAGCATCTACCTGATTTTTTATGGCAAGCCGAACCCACCTGATGTGATGGTTAATATTAGCGGCTATATCTCCTTTGATGGATTGTATTTGGGCAGCACTAATTCTCATTGTATTTGGATGGATTGTGAATGATGGAAAAAATTAAACAACATCAATATCTTATTAAGAAAATCTATGGACCTACTTGGTACGCAATTTAACAATAGATTATTAGGACAGATTACATACATTGTTGTACTTTTGCATTTCTATAAAAGACTATATTTATTGAATCAT
The DNA here is from genome assembly GCF_026000115.1 of Aureispira anguillae. GTDB lineage: Bacteria > Bacteroidota > Bacteroidia > Chitinophagales > Saprospiraceae > Aureispira > Aureispira anguillae. Next base: position 5,238,874 of record NZ_AP026867.1, on the reverse strand, counting down.
AACCTGCTATGCAAGATACATTAATCACAATAACAATCGTAACCTTTGGTTTTTTATTATTAGCCAATGTGTTTTTTCGAGTAAAGACGTTTAGAACATTTAAAAAACTAGCAGAACAAGGCGTTGCTTTTAGTAAAGAGCATGTTTTGAATAAAGAACGTTTAGAAAAAGAAGTGTTACTAAAGTACCCTCAACACAAAGATTTGATATTGTCACATGTAGGCAGTATGAAATTGTCCATGCGTATCTCAATGCTTTGTATGCTTGTGTTGACTATTTGTGGAGGAGTCTTAATGTATTATCGCTAAATTATGAAAAGAAAGATTTCTTTGAAAGAACTGCATACCTTTGGTTTGGAGGTCTGTGCAACGGACTATTGTGCCATTCATTCTGAAAAACAATTAAGGGAAGCATTGCCACTTACAAGCCCCTTTTTTATTTTGGGAGGAGGAAGCAATATCCTATTTACCAAAAGCTTTGAAGGTCTAGTGGTACACAATCAAATCAAAGGCATTGAATTGGTAGAAGAGAATGCAACCAATGTTTGGATTCGTGTCGGAGGGGGAGAGGTTTGGCATGAGTTGGTTTTGTGGTCTATTGAACAAGGATATGCTGGGCTTGAGAATCTATCCTTGATTCCTGGGTCTGTGGGGGCTGCTCCTATTCAGAATATTGGAGCGTATGGAGTAGAGTTAAAAGATGTCTTTCATCATTTAGAAGCCATTGATTTGGCAACAGGTCAAACGCAATTTTTTAGTTTGGAAGACTGTGAGTTTGGTTATCGAGATAGCATTTTTAAACGAGCGATGAAAGGCAAATGTTTGATTACAAGAGTTATTTTACGTTTGTCTAAAGAACCTGTTTTTAACACTTCTTATGGAGCCATTCAGCAAATCTTAGCCGCCACCAATGCTCCTGTCTCTATTCGAGCAATTAGTGATGCCATTATCCAAATTCGAACCCAGAAATTACCCGATCCAAAAAAAATTGGCAATTCTGGCTCCTTTTTTAAGAACCCAATCATCGACAAGGCACTTTGCGAAAAATTACAAAAAAAATACCCTAAAATGCCCGTTTATCCAATGGGAAAGGAAGCTAAGAAATTGGCTGCGGGCTGGTTGATTGACCAACTAGGCTGGAAAGGCTATCGAGAAGGAGATGCAGGCGTACATACTCAACAAGCATTGGTACTGGTTAATTATGGAAAAGCTACAGGACAAGAAATTTGGAATTTAGCACAAAAAATTCAAGCTTCTGTTTGGGCAAATTTTGGGGTAAAATTAGAAGCAGAAGTAAATATCTTGTAGTAAATCAACAACTTTAGGGCTTTAAGAAGGCTATGAATAGTTATTTTTATTAACTTTGCCCAATTGCTTTAGGTTAGAGCCTTAGGTTTTTCTAAAATTAAAAAATATTTATTCACCATGAACAAGACGTTTGCACGACTCTTTGTAGCGATTATTGCCATAGCAGGCTTGGTCACGTCGCAGTTTTGGTCTTGTTCTACGGCTCAGAGTATTACTTTTGTTAGCCCCCAGATACAAAGTGATGCTGCTCCTAGTGGAGAGACAGTGTTGTTGTTTAAGCTGTTGACTCCTATGATGCCTGACGATGGGCAACAGATTACCAAAAACAATCCTACTGATGCTAAAGATAGCGACAAGAACTTACCTTGGATTGCGTTATCTCAACATAGAACAGAGGCAACTTTTGAAACACTCAACTTTACTCAAAATGTTAGCCCATATTCGTTTAAAGAAAACAAGGCATACACACAATGTTATGCCCTCAGCACACCTAGTCGGGGACCTCCTCATTGCTAACTTTTATACGCCAGCGATTGCTAAATCGCATTCATTATAAACCTGTTCATGAATAAATGCGTTTGTTTTTGTTTTAATTAGAACAAAAGAGACAGCTCTAATAGTTTGATTTTTAGTATTGAAGTTGTTTTTAATGCTAGGATGAGAAAATAGATTGTTGGAGCTGTGCATTGTGTTTATTGGTTAAACCAAGTATTTCATGAGCGAATTGTTAAATCATACTTAAAAAAATCTATATTTGCAGTCAATTTGTCTAGCGCTAAGTAGTTAGCACTAAACAAATGGAAGCAATAGCGCAGTAGTTTAGTTGTAAAAAAGAGACAATTTTATCTACTGTATAGAACCAATTTTTAAGACAAATTATAAAAAGTGATGCAAGGAAAAGCACTGATTAAATTTTTTACAGGTGTAGCACTATTGGTAGTTGCCTATCAATTTTTGCTCTGGTTTCCAACAAATAGCGTAGAATCTAACGCTAGCCAGTATGCAGCAGCAGCAGTAGCACAAGAAGCTGATTCAAATATAAAAGAAGAACGCAGAGATTCTTTTCGTAATGCTTATCTAGATTCGGTTTCTAATAAGACAGTATTTAGTATACCATTTGTTAAAGAATATAACTACCAAGAATTAAAACAACAACAAATCGCTTGGGGATTGGACCTTCAAGGAGGTATGAGTGTTGTTATGCAGGTAGATTTGAAAGAGCTAATTATTGCCTTGTCTGGTGATAGCCGCAATCCAGAGTTTTTGAAATCTTTGGATGAAGCAAAAACAGCACAACAGTCAGCTCAAACTGATTATGTGACTTTGTTTGGAGAGCGTTATGCTGCTAATTCTGACCGCCCATTGGCTCGTTTGTTTTCAGTAAGTGAGCGTCTAAAAGATGAGGTAACAATTGAATCAACAGATGCACAAGTATTGGCTGCTATTCGCAAGATTGCTGGAGAAACAGTAGAAAGTACTTACAATCTATTGAAGCAACGTATTGACCGCTTTGGTGTGGCTCAACCAATCGTATCATTGGATAAAAGTACCGATAGAATTACAGTTGAGTTGCCAGGTGTTCGTAACCCTAAGCGTGCTAGAAAATATTTGCAAGCAACAGCAAACTTAGAGTTCTGGGAATTGCACCAAAATGTAGACATCCAAAATGAGTTGATTGCATTAAATGAAACTTTAAAAGAGCAAAAGAAGTTAGCAGAAACATTAAATGATACTACTTCTGCTCCTGTTGAAGAAACGCCTGAGACTACATCAGATTCTAGCGATTTGGCTGGAGATTCTACCTTGAGTGATCTAGGAGACTTAGACAATGGTGATTTAGCAGCGGATTCTGTTGATATGGGTCCTTTATTTACATTATTGCAACCTGTTATTGCTCGTAGCAATGCAGATCGTTCAGGTGTAATTGGTTATGCTGAGTTGGCAAACGTTCCTGGAGTAGAGGCTATTCTAAAGAGTGAAGATGCTAAAAAGGCATTGGGAGGAAAGGCTAGATCAGTACGTTTTGTATGGGATGCCAAATCTTTTGAAGGAACAGACGGCAAAAATTATATTGCTTTATATGCTTTAAATACAAAAGGAAGAAAGAACTCTAAATTGAGTGGAGAGCGTGTGATTCAATCGTACCCAACTCCTAATCCAACGGGTAGAGGTTTTGCGGTTTCATTGAGTATGGATCAAGAGGGAGCAAGAGTTTGGAAAAAAATGACAACAGATAACGTTGGTCGTCAAGTAGCGGTTGTTTTGGATAACAAAGTTTACTCTGCACCCAATGTAAATGAGCCGATTCCAAATGGAAATACTTCTATTTCTGGTGGTTTTGATAACGTTACAGAGGCAAAAGACCTTGCTAATATTTTGAGTATTGGTAAATTGCCTGCAAAACCTGAAATTATTGAGGAAGCTGTTGTTGGTCCTTCTTTGGGAGCGGCTACTGTTTCTGCTGGTATTTGGTCATTAGTTGGCGGTTTTGTTTTGGTATTGTTATACATGTTGGGTTATTATGCAATGGCGGGTGTAATCGCTGTAATTGCTTTGTTCTTAAACGTATTCTTTATCTTTGGTTCTTTGGCTTCTTTTGGTACTGTATTAACGTTACCTGGTATTGCGGGTATCGTTTTGACCATTGGTATGGCAGTAGATGCCAACGTAATTATCTTTGAGCGTATTCGTGAAGAATTGAGAGGAGGAGAAGGTTGGAAAGAGGCAATAACCAAAGGTTTTAGCCATTCTTACTCTGCTATTTTGGATGCCAACATTACAACCTTGATCGTAGCAGGTATTTTGTACAACTTTGGGCTTGGACCAATCAAAGGTTTTGCAACAGTATTGATTATAGGGGTTGTTTGTTCTGTATTCTCTGCGGTACTTATTGGGCGTATGCTTTTTGACTCTTATATGGAGAAAAACAAAGAGGTTACTGTATGGGCAAATTGGTCTAAAAATGTTTTAGCAAATCCTGGTATTAACTTCGTATCTAAACGTAAAATGGCTTATGCTATTTCTGGTGTAGTGTTGACCCTAGGTATTATTTCAATTGTTAGTACAGGTTTTGAGCTAGGGGTTGATTTACAAGGGGGACGTTCTTATACGGTTCAGTTTGCTGGTGATGTAGATGTTACTGCATTTAAAAAAGAAATTGAAACTTCTTTTGCTACAGTAGGATTGGATGAAGAGAATGTAAACAAAACCGTTGTTCGAGAATTTAGTAAGTCTACTCAAGCTAAAATTACAACTTCTTTCCTTCAAAAGAATACAGAGATCAATGCAGACTCTATTATTCTATTCAAGGTATACGAAGCAGCAAAAGCATATTCTAGCAATGACATTAGCTATGCTAATTTTGCCGCTGGAGAACCCGTAGAAGGTGGTGCAGCTGGTGCATTCTACCTAAGTGCTTCTTCTAAAGTAGGTCCTACTATTGCGGATGATATTCGCAATTCAGCAGGTTGGGCAGCAGGTTTGTCATTAATCTTTATTTTCTTGTATATTTTCTTGCGATTTAATAGATGGCAATACAGTGCAGGTGCTTTAGCAGCATTGGTACATGATGTTTTATTTGTCTTGTCTATTTTCTCTATTTTCAAAGGAATTCTACCGTTCTCTTTAGAAATTGATCAAGCATTTATTGCGGCTATTTTGACCGTAATTGGTTATTCTATTAACGATACAGTGGTTGTATTTGACCGTATTCGTGAGGTAGGTAGAGATATGCAAGATAAAGCTAGCTTTGAAGAAATTGTAAACATTGCTGTTAACAATACCATCAGCCGTACTTGTATTACCTCTTTAACTACATTGTTGGTAGTTTTGATCTTGTTCTTGTTTGGAGGTTCTGGTATTAGTGGCTTTGCTTTTGCATTGTTGATTGGTATCTTAGTGGGTACTTATTCTTCTATTTTTATTGCGACACCAGTTGTGGTAGATACAACAGGAAATAGCAATATTTTTGATGCACCAGTTGTAGAGGAAGTGGTTGCAGAAGAAGATGCTCCAGAAGCTTAATAAAATATAGATTTAGTAATTAACTAAATAAGCTTGAAAAAGCTAAAAAAAGGTAAGTCTTTTCAGACTTACCTTTTTTATTTAATAGTTATCGTTATTGGATGGCATTCAAGAAACTAATTGCGGTTTGATCTTGGGGGTTGAGAGACAATGCTTTTTCTAAATTGGTTCTAGAAGCGGTCATATCCCCTAAATAGTAATAGCATAATCCTCGCATTGTAAAAGCATCAGAATAGCCATCCATCTTTTTTATTGCAAGGTTAAAGTAGTCCAATGCTTTTCTATACTTCTTCTGTTGAAAATGATACTCTCCAATACTCTTAGCAGCGACAGCAATATTATTATTGTTTTCAGGATGATTCTCATCAACTACCTTTTGGAAAAAGGTTAACATCTTATCAATTTGTTGCTCTTGCATTGCAAAATGTGCTTGCAGATAAGCTATTCTAGAGCTAAGGTAGCGTTGGTTGGATTCATAGTTGATATAATCCTTATTAACAGTAATGGTATTTTTTGAACCTATTATTTCTGCCTTGTTTTTATTATAATTTTGATATAGATGAAGTAGATTGACAAAAAAGCTAGTTCGACCTTTAATAATATCTTTATTGCGTTCTAAGTTATAATCATATTCTATAACTGGCGTATTCAAGGTATTATAAAGAGGAGTATTGTCCGAAGAATCTAAATTAGGACCAATATAATAAGCCATTACCTCTTGAGGGGTAAAAATGTGACTATCGTATAAATCTTGGCTAATATTGGGATCGTTGAAGTTGGCGACAATACGATCATGTTTTAGGGCTGTAGGCTCTAAGGAAGACATGATGTACAGGTTCTTACGAATGAGGAACAATTCAGAATGAGGAAATACAGCTTGGGTTGTTTTAAGTATCGTTTTAAAATGTTTATTGGGTATTTCGGTAGTGATCCATTGTATAAAAATACCTTTGGGGTTTAGATGTTCTTTGCATACTTGATAGTAATCTTTGGATAACATAGTTGTATTAGATCTATTTAATATGCCAAATTTGCCATCAGAAGAGATTACGTCGTATTTTTTGTCTGAATAATTAAGGTGCGAGAATATATCATCAATATAGATGCTAACTTTAGGATTGTCTTGCAGACCACCATTAGAGGTTTTAAAATAGTCTAGGGCATCCATGACACTTGGAACAATTTCGACTACATCCAGTTGTTCTACTTCAGGATGTTTGAGAATAGATCCAACAGTAGATCCACTTGCTAAACCTACCGCTAGTACATTTTTAATGGGTTTATCCGTAAAAAAAGGCAAGTGGGCAATTGTGCTTTCTTTCGCTTTAAACGCCTCAGAGGCAATGGTAACGCCATCGATGCTAAGTGATTGGTAGGTATTGTGCTGATTGTAAACCTTTACTGTAGCCATTACTCCTTCTTTATAAAAAATAGGTTTATCAGAATAAGCGTCTTCATTAACATTTTCTAAAGAAGCTAGGACATTATTAGATTGAGTAAGCATTAGTACAGCTACAAAAATAGAAGTAGACATTAACAGCAGTGCATTTTTCTTAGGGGTATTCGACAGCAAGATATAGTAAAGTGCAATCAATAAATTTACGCCTGCTAAGAGATATAAGGTCCACTTAATACTGCCTAATAAGGGGATAAGCACAAAAATAGGAATTAAAGCACCCAATATATTCCCAAAAGTGTTGACCACATAGATTTGGCTAATCGCCTCGCCCGATTTTACCTGCTTGTTGTCATAGTATAACTCCGATAAGAGCGGGAAAGTCATGCCCATGAGTATAGATGGAATCAAAAAAACGAGAATTGATAGGGTTAAATTAAGCCCTATATTATGATACCAAATGGGAGTATCTGAATTATTAGTTTGCATAAACCAATTTGAAAACGTGTCTGTATATGCAAAAGCATAAAATAGATAAATAATTAACAAACTTGCGATGGCCAAAAAGTATTGAAAAATAGCAACTGTTAAGAGCTTGTTTTTTAGCTGTTTGATATAGGATAATGAAAAGCTTCCCAGTGCAATTCCTAGGAGAAAAATAAACAAAATAATAGAAAAGGTATACGTACTATTATTCGAAATGTAATTCAGACAACGAATCCATAATACTTCGTAAGAAATAGCAATAAAACCCGTTAGAAAGGAGGTAGCTAGAATGATCTGAGATAGACGATTGTTGTCAGCTGAGGGAGTGTGATCCGAAGTAGCAGGTTGAGCTTCAGGAATAGAATGATGTGTGGAATTGTTTTTAGCTGCAATATAAATGGCAAAAATTCCAATAATTAAGTTGAGAATTATTGCAATAAATACAGAACCATTAACCCCAAAATTCTTAATAAAAAAAAAGCCAGCAACAAATGAAGCAATCGCCGCTCCAAGTGCATTGATGCCATAAAAATGACCAATTGTTTTTCTAAAGGTATGATTGCCTTTAGAGAAGTAATTGATTAAAAGGGGAAGTGTTGCCCCCATTGCTGTTGTTGGTACCGCTAGAATTAGGAAGGTAAGGAGCGTATTGATAATTAGTTTTATATAATTGAATTCAACAGAAGGTGCTCCAACTAAAGAAAACAAAACTTTACTGTAAGGCAATAAAAGTAGCAATAGTATACCATACAAACCAATTGATATTTCTAAATATCCATAGTATTGTAGTTCGTTTTTGATTTTTTTCTTAGCTAATCGCTTGCCAATCCACCAAGCACCAATTAATAAACCCGCCATAAAAGTAGCAACAATAATACTGATGGATAGAATACTACTACCTAGTAACAATTTAAATTGTCTTGTCCATAGAACTTGATAGATTAAGCCTGAAAAGCCCGAAATAAAAAATAGAAAGCTAATCAGTAAATATTGGGTAGAAGTAGCGTTTTTAGACATAGGAGTTTTTCTTAGTTAGAAACAATTTTGTACTAGAAATGATCGGTTTGTTTATAGTTTGAATATGAGCTTGGGTTAAAAAGGTAACCAGTTGGGGCAAGAAATTGCCCTAAGTTTGGTGCTGTGGAAGATGAAGGCCTTGCCCTCACTTTGAGATTTGGTTAAGCTTTTTGTGATTTTTTATAGTTGCGGCCAAAGAAGTCCACTTAGACGAAACTCACGACGTTTTTTTTATATCATATCGATGTTTTTTACAAACCGAAAATTACTTTTATTTGTATAAATCAAAAATAAAAAAAAAAAAATATGGAGCAGCTACCCTTGCGAAGTAATATGAAATAGGAGGTATTTAAACGGTATTTTTTTATTTTTTGTCAACTTTTTGCACGGCAACCTTGTCAAAATCTACTTGCATAAACGAGTAAAGATTCAATATTTATTCTAGGCTAGGCGAAACAAGATTAAAAAAATGATTAAAAATGCCTATCTTTGCCCCACCCAAAACGCTATTTTATCTGTTATATACAGTAGGATGGTTTTTTGGCGGGAGAAAGCACTATATACTAAAAAACATAAGAAGAGAATGTAGCGCATCAATAAATAGAATGACCCAAAAACAAATTTATTGATTGCTTTAAAAATCTTCTTTTTTCTTCATAAGAAGCAACTTAATTGCTTCATTAAAAGATAAAAAACATGAAAGGAAACGATCAATTTGTATCAGCAAAGGATGAATCTCCAAGAATGTTTGAAAATGATATTTTAGATTATTTTTCAAGAGCGCACCCAATCATGGTGCCCATTGTGTTTGTACCTATCGTACTTTATTTTCTTTATTCCAGTTTTATGGTTCATGATGTTACCGTATTGACCTTTATAGGGCTTTTTGTATCGGGAATTATTATTTGGACTTTGTTTGAGTATTTTTTACATCGCTATTTATTCCACTTGCAGATCGATACGGATTGGGGAAGAAGAATGCATTTTATGATTCATGGTTGTCATCACGATTATCCCAATGATTCTATGCGTTTGGTTATTCCTACTGGAGCTAGTTTGGCATTGGCTGTACTCATGTACTGGTTTTTCTATTTCTTTATTGTTTATTTATTAGGAGGAACAATAGGAACCTTACACGCCTTTTTTGCATCCTTTGTTACAGGTTATATTATCTACGACATGATGCATTATGCTTCGCATTATGCCAAATGGAAAAGCAAATGGTTTAGAGATATTCAAAAAAATCATTTGGATCATCATTATGTAGATCATGACAAAGGATTTGGATTAAGTAATGTTTTTTGGGATAGAGTGTTTGGTACTGCTCAAGATAGTATCAAGAAAAATAAAAAGTAAAACGAACTGTTTTGCAAAGGAAAACGCTTCTGAAAATATTTTCAGAAGCGTTTTTTTGTAAGGAGAATAAGACCAGTTGAGCAACCATTATTTTTAATTACTTCTAACTGTTTTCTATATTTGCATTATGAAAGAACTTGAGTTTAAAGAAATTGACCACATTGGGGGGGAAACCTTAGATGTTATTAGCGATGCTGATAAGTTTAATCAATGGACCTATGATACAATTGAACCCTATTGTAAAGGTAAAATATTAGAGATAGGGAGCGGTGTGGGTAATATATCTCAATTTTTCTTACAAGCAGAAGCTTCTATTTTACTCTCTGACATTCGCCAAGTATATTGTGATGAATTACAAAAGAAGTTTGGAGATGCCCCTAGTTTAGCAGGGATTGAATTATTGGATTTGGTGGTTCCTGATTTTGACCAACGGTTTGCGCATTTATTGGGAACATTTGATACTGTTTTTTCTTTGAATGTAGTAGAACACATTTACGATGATACACTGGCCATCAAAAATTGCAAAAAACTGCTTAAAAAGGGAGGACATCTTATTATTTTAGTTCCTTCGTTTCAATGGTTATACAATGGTTTGGATAAGGATTTGGATCATTATCGCCGTTATAACAAAAAATCATTGGCGGCTTTGTTTGATCAAAATGAACTGACCATTATCCGCAAGCAATATTTTAATTTTATGGGTATTTTTGCTTGGTTTATTTCAGGAAAACTGCAAAAAAACAATACCATTCCAGGCAAACAAATGCGTTTGTACAATATGTTTGTTCCTCTGTTTAGATGGATAGACAAGCTAGTTTTTCGTCGTGCTGGATTATCTACGATTGTTGTGGGCAAAAAATAGCCTTTCTCTATTACAGTAGGTTTAAATTTTAGCCTGTTCAAGAAAAAACAAGTATGCGTAACTTGAATATAAAATTTTAAACCTGTACTTATCTTACCAAATACTTGTTATTGGCTGCCAAATAATAAAGTGTAATTGTTTTGTTTGTTTAGGGCTTGGTGTTTGAACCATCGTAAAGTATTTTAATGAAAAGAGACAGAAATACGATTGGGGATTATTAATATCGCTACCATGAAAGGAATTAAACAACACAAACGGAAATTATTAGGAGGAGGGATTATATTGTTAATAGGCTATTATTTTTGTCTACCTGCTACACTCTTTTTAAATCCGACTTCTACCGTTTTATTTGACAAAAACGGCGCTTTGTTAGGAGCTAAAATTGCTAGAGATGGACAGTGGCGATTTCCACACAACGATTCGGTTCCTTACAAATTTAAAAAAGCAATAATAGCCTTTGAGGACAAGCGATTTGAACAACATTGGGGCATTGATATATGGGCAATTCTTAGAGCCATTCGACTCAATACGCAGCAAGGACGCCGAGTAAGTGGTGGCAGCACACTTACGATGCAGACCTTGAGAATGGCAAGAAACAATCCCGATAGGACAGTTGTTGAAAAAATTAAAGAGGCATTATTGGCTACTCGTTTAGAATGGTCGTATTCCAAGTCTGATATTTTGGGGCTTTATGCCTCCAATGCGCCTTTTGGAGGGAACGTAGTGGGGCTGGATGCCGCAGCATGGAAATATTTTGGACGAAGTGCTCAACAGTTGTCATGGGCAGAATCTTGTATGCTGGCTGTATTGCCCAATAGTCCTAGTTTGATTCACTTGGGACGAAATCGAAAAAAACTCAAAAAAAAGCGAGATTGGTTATTGGACAAATTATATAATAATGGCGAAATGGATAGCCTTACTTGTTCTTTAGCAAAGCTTGAAAACTTGCCGCAAAAGCCTAAGCCACTTCCTCGTTTAAGTCCTCATTTACTAGAACGGGTGCACAAAGAATTAGTGTTAAGTGGCAACAGCAATGGCATTATTCATTCTACCATAGATCTTAGTGTACAAACACAAATTAATGCCATTTTGAATCGACATTATCAGGTACTAAAATCAAACGAAATATACAATGCCGCAGCGCTAGTCATCGAAGTTGAAACAGGCGATGTTGTCGCTTATACTGGTAATGTGCCTCAGGCTTCTGTAGAGCATAGCCCTGCGGTAGATATTATCACAGCACCCAGAAGTAGCGGCTCTATTCTTAAGCCCTTTTTGTATGCTGCTATGCTCCACGATGGAGAAATGACCTCTAGTACCTTATTTCCTGATATTCCATCTCATTTTGGAGGTTATACTCCTATGAATTACGATGAGAGCTATTCGGGGGCTGTTAAAGCCAATCGAGTCATTACAAAGTCGCTCAATATTCCTTCTGTTTACATGCTAAAAAGATATGGAATGATGCGTTTTGCGGATAAATTGAGACGATTGGGGATGACAACCCTAAAATATTCTGCTAAGCATTATGGTTTGACACTAATTTTGGGAGGAGCCGAAGCGAGTCTATGGGACTTGGGGGCTATGTATTCAGGAATGGCTCGCAACCTGAACAATGTCTATGCTTATAATGGCTGGTATGATCCCAATAATTTTAGAAAGCTTAATTATTTAAATGCTAATTCTAAAGGAAGGTTGACGATGGAAGAACAAAACGTATTGCAAAAAAGTACTCCTCTGTCTGCTGCTGCGATTTGGCATACTTTTGAAGCAATGCAGGAAGTGGTACGCCCCAATGAGGATGTGTTTTGGAAAAGCTTTCCTTCTGCGGATAGGGTAGCATGGAAAACAGGAACTAGTTTTGGTTTTAGAGATGCCTGGGCAGTGGGGTGCACCCCAGAATATGTGGTTGCGATTTGGGTGGGCAACGCAGACGGGGAAGGGCGTCCTGGTTTGGTTGGAGTACATGCCGCAGCACCGATTTTATTCGATGCTTTTCGTATTTTAAATACAGATAAAACTTGGTTTGAACAACCTTATGATGAACTGTTGGAATTGTCTATTTGTAAGCAGAGTGGGCATATTGCTTCTGAATATTGTACAGATGTTGTAAAACGTTATGAGCCTAAGAGTAGCTCCAAATCAAAAGTTTGCCCTTATCACAAACGCATCCATCTATCAAAAGATCAGTTTCATCAAGTACATAGTGATTGTGAATGGCCCATGAATATGGTATCGGCTAATTACTTTGTGTTGCCACCTGCCCAAAGTTGGTATTACCAAAAGAAACATCCTAGCTATAAAATCGTACCTTCTTATAGAAGCGATTGCAAAACGAGCCTAGAAAATAGGCAAAAAAAGAGGATGGCTTTGATTTACCCTGAGGCAAATATGAAGATTTATGTACCGACCAATTTGGACGAAACCAAGAGTAGGACGGTTTTTGAAGCCAAGCATAGTGATGTTCATGCACAGCTTTTTTGGCACTTGGATAATAGTTATATTGGGCAAACCCAAGAGTTGCATTATATGGAGCTTAATCCAACCCCTGGAAAACATACCATTACAATTGTAGATGAAGATGGGGAGTCCATTCGTCGAGAATTTGTGATTATTGCTGGTGAGGAAAAATAAAAATGTATTTTGTGTTGATAATGTTGGTTTTATGGTTTTTGGTGTTTACCTTGTACTAGGTAAAAAAATAAATTTATGATTTCTGTAGTTCGAGATAAAGATTTCCTGTATAAAAACTTTTTAACAAAAAAGACAATTTATAACCAAAATGAGTCTTATTGGAAGCGCTATGTCAAAAATGTATTAAAAACAATGGAAATTGAACCTGAATCTTGGTTGGTCAATGAATTTGCCAATGGTAATAAGGTTTATGATGGAAATCCAATTTATAGTGCCAAAATTGTTGATAAAAAGGCGATACGAATTATTCAAGAAGAGCCAGAAAGTGACGTTATCCAAATAATGGCTTGGATAGATGAAGCCGAAGATGGAGAACAGGGTAAACTTGTTGAGCTAGTCATTTCTTTAGAATTAACAAAAAAAACAAGAGAATTAGCCCTAACATTAATTGAAAAGTGGGCTTCTGAAACAACTACAAAAGATTCCATGAATTCATTTATTGAAGAGCTTCTTTAGACGATTAACAACGATTTTGCATAAAAAATAAAAAATGGGCATCAAATCTTTCAAGGTTTGGTGCTTTTTTTAGTTACGTAAGAATAGTATTCCGATAAACCAAAATTAGAATGATTTTTGAAGCTCCATACAATAACGCTAGCGCAGTACTTTTAGCCCCTTAAAATTTATGCTTAACATTCCCCCTTATTAATCCTTAGAATATGAGCGAAGAACTATTGGATGATGATACAATCAATGCAATACAATATATAGATTTGCCTAGGCTTAGATCTTCAAAAGTAGAAAAAATAGAACGATTGATGCTTGGTAATCTCTTTTTCATTGCTCTTTGCATTGTTTGGATTAATTGGGAGGCTCCATATTTGAGCTGGTTGCAGCTCTTAGTGGATTGTTTGGAAAGCATGTCCTTTACGGTGATGGTTCCCTTTATTTATGTGTTGCGCTGGCGAGCTATATCATTTAAAGTAGATCAAGAAATTAAAAAAAATGACCTTGAAAATATGAAGATGACGGGTTTAAAATTTTTTTTTGTTCTAAATGCTTTGCTACTATGTCTTTTCGGAGGGATTCTTGTCCTAGATGGAATTAAAGAAATAGTGGTACTAGAGGTCGGCGAAATAATCATTGGAGGGGTGATATTGATGATGGGCATTATCAGTTTTTATTATTTAGATCTAACCCAAAAACAATGGGAAATGCTAAAAAAACATCTGGATACAGGTGGACAAACAATGAATGTTTAAACACAATTTGTTGCTGATAATGTAAATGTTAGGATAATAATAATAGCGTTAAAATATTAGGAACTTAAAGATTAGTTTTTTAACTTAGTCTTTAGTTATTGCGTAATAAAACAGGATATAGAAAATACATTATAATATGACAAGGATACTAACACCTTTAGAGTTGCAAGTGATGAACTTGCTTTGGAAAAAAGAGAAGGTTTTTATTAAGGATCTCTTAGAGGCTTGGCCCGTAGATAAGGATGGTAAAAAACCTGCTTATAATACTGTTTCTACCATTGTAAGAATTTTGGAAAAAGACAAAGGATTTATTGGGTACAAGGCCTATGGGCGAACCCATGAGTATTTCCCCTTAATTAGCAAAAGTGATTATCAAAAAACGTTTCTAAAAAATGCAATTGATAAGGTCTTTGCAGGTTCGGTGACCAGTTTAGTTTCTGCTTTGGTTGATGACGAAAAGGTTAACCAAGATGAAATGGATGAATTAAAAAAATTATTGGAGGAATAATAACGAGCTTATGGTGGATTCGGAGTTTTGTGCAAACACAAATCTCCCAAAAGCTACGTTCTAACAGTACAGCTTTTGTTTTTCCATCTTAATTTTAAGCATATGATAAATTATATACTACTCTCTTCTTTGTTATCTATAATAGGAGGGCTGTTCTATTTTGGATTCTTAAAAGGGCGGCTGCAAGTACTACAAGCAAAGTATGTTCTTTTGGGAATAATGGCTTTGAGTTGGACGGTACCAGCTATGGTTCCTAATTTGCCCAATTATACAGTTGCCTTAGAGAAAGAATATTTATTGGATTATCATAATTACGACGATTGGAATGTTGTAGATATTGAGGATCAAAATTTAGTAGCTTGCTATGAAACGGCTGAA
Organism: Aureispira anguillae; assembly: GCF_026000115.1. Lineage (GTDB taxonomy): Bacteria > Bacteroidota > Bacteroidia > Chitinophagales > Saprospiraceae > Aureispira > Aureispira anguillae. The sequence continues at coordinate 5,223,645 of NZ_AP026867.1, read as the reverse complement.
AATAGTAAAGAACTCTGTCACTGTGAGGTAAAACAGCAATCCAATGTCTTGTATTACCAATCCAATCCATACTACAATTTTATTATTACCTGTAAAAGCCCTTGTTTTTGGTTTTTTGTAATGATGTTTTTGATTTTTCTAATGGATTTGGCTGTAAAAATGGCTTGTTTGGTTTATTTAGTGGTCAAGAGCCCAAGTGAAAAAAGAGTATTGGCAGGAACTACTTTTTATATACTTCGACCAGAGCAAAAAATGCCTTTAGCCATTAGCTCTTTTAGTTTATGGAAACATTATGTGATTGCTCATCCCAATTTAGAAGCTAATTTTTCTGAACGAGAAATGGAGGCTATTTTATTGCACGAAGTGGCACATCTACGCCAACGGGATACGTGGCAACAAATGTTGTTGCATTTATTGAAGTGTGTTTGGTGGATGCAACCGATGTATTATTTCTTCAAACGAGAATTAGAACATCTCAATGAATATGTGGCGGATGATTTTGCGGCCGAATATATTGGCAATGCAAAATTCTATGCCAAAACCTTGTTGAAAGCCAAAGAGAAACAAGGGCAGCAAGAGCAATTAAGTTTAGTGGTTTGTTTTGCACAAGGATTATTCAAACAGCGTATTGTCCGATTGGTAAGCACTCCCAATACACACTATAAACCAAATTGGTTGTTAACATTGATATTGGTAGGGGGCGTGTTTTGGAGTACCAGCATTGTGGCACTGCCCGTTTTGCAAGAACAAGATATTGCGATTAAGCAATATGAAATATTACAGGAAAAAAACTCCATAACAGGAAAGTATGAGTTTTGCAAAAGTTGTATTCTAGAAGAATTAAGTAATCGTTCAAAATAATCTATAGGAAAAATTCGCCTTATTTATTGATTACTTAAAAAAGAAAAAATAATAAAGAGGCTGTTCTTTTTTTAGAGAGCAGCCCTTTTTTTATTGTATAGAGTCAATTGTTGGTTCAGTGGCATTTTCTGTTTGCGCTTCTTTCTTAGCCGAAAAAGAACCAATGTCTTTGATGCCCGAATATTGAGTTAGATACCATTTGTTATTGATTAGAGAAAATAAATTTTCAATCATAAAGCGATTTTGTACTATAATCCGTTCTCGCATGACATCTCCCATGTCAAAAAGTGGCACCATTGTAATTTCTTCACTTTCTAAATTCACTGCTTTTTTAAACCTCCAATTCTCTACCTCCCAATAAAAGGGCTCCTTACTTCCGTCAGGATTTTTACCCAATAAAGGAAATTCAATGCGCTGGATTTGAAACAAGCTATCTTCGTAAAATCGAGCACGAAAGACTTGGAAATCTTCTCTTCCTGCCTCATCTAAGGGGATAGAAGGATTGTTAGTGCAGGCATAAAAAAAGAGACAGGTAATAAAAAAAGCAATTGCTTGTATTTTCATATTGATGGTGTTTTTCATTCGTTAGGAAAGCCCTAATATTGTAACAGCGCAGTTAAGTAAGTATTTATTTTTCGACTTAAGTTAAGTGCATGTACGGAACAAACTCTTAATTCTTAATTAAACTTTAGTTACAACACAAAGGTAATAATTTGAAGTCTTTTCATAAAAAACTTTATAGGTTGCTTCAAATGCGGGTTTAATAATTTTTGCGGTAGTAGTGCCTTGCCTAGAAATTGCAAAGGGGCTAATGTGTAGATGTTGGATAAAATTGACCTGCCCCTGTCCATAAGCTTTAAACAGGGCTTCTTTGATGCCCCAATAGAGATGTAGATAATCGATATAATAAGGGCTGTTTTTTAGCGTAGACAATACCTTAGGAGCAATATATTTAGCGGCAATTCGCTCTAACTTAGGGCTAGGAACTTGCAAATCAATACCAATGGGTTGTTTGGATTTAGCAACCGAAATATAGTTTCCACTATGACTAATGGAGAGTTGGAAGGATTGATCGATTAATTCTAACTTACCAAGTTTATTTTTCTGAAAATTTAAATAGGAAGTATTAAAGAGTTCTTGTAGCCCACATCGGCTTGCCAACCACTGCTGCCAAGCTTCTGAATGGCTGTACTTTTTCTGAAGCAAAAGCGATTGGTTCTTAGGTAACTGTAGTTGTTGCTCTAGAGAAGAAGATGATTCTATGATTTGCCAAATGAGTAGCTCAAAATTGGACTGTTGATATTTTAGTAAGATAGGCATATTGCAAATATAAAATTTGCTTGGCAAAACACATAAAAAAAGGCCCTCTGGTCAATCACTCCAAAGGGCATAGGGATATTAAAATAACTAATTTCATTAAATCCTCAATAAGTAAGGGATCACTTAAATGAAGAAATACTAATTCAACTATCTATTACTAATATAAGGATATAAAAGGAATGAAAAAAACACAAAAAATACAAAAACTTAGTTTTTATAAGGCGTTTTTAGGAGAATTAAGTTTTTTATTTTGAAAAATAGTTGTTTTTTAGTTTTTTGATTCATAGTGATTTAGGTGGTATTTTTTTTGTGCATCTAAAAAAAAAACTTCACAAAAACTTAAAAAAAAGTACTCTAGATTACTTTTATTTGTGCAACATCTGGGATAAAATCCTTTTAAAAAGGGTTTTATTGGGATCTTTGTCACGAATTTCTAGCAAATCATCGATGCCTTCTTCTATATTTTGGCGCACAATAGCTTTTAAGCCCTGTATGGTCTCTTCATCTTGAGCCATACCTTTGTATTTGGTGGTAGCGATTGGTTTACTGAATTTATAATAAAATCGTTGAGGTTTGGGTAAGGGAGTTAGACCAACTCCTTTGACAATAGGTATAATCATATCTTTGCGAGCCCCAAATTGTTTGAGCAGCAGCCCTAAAGGAGAAGATAAAATCTCTTTGCTATCCCAAACCAATTCATAACACTCTTCAGCTCCAACAGCCGAAAAGGGCACAATTGTACATTGATGTTCGATGGCCATTTTTACAAACCCTGTTCGATTGTTCCATTTTAGTTTATAGGCTTCTCCTTTATTTTTAAAAGCTTCTCTTGCGCCTCCTGGAAAAACCAAGGTATATTGCTGATTTTGCATTAACTCTGTACAGTTCTTACGGCTGGCTTCTACCATACCAAACTGACTCGCCAAATCTCTCCAAAAGGGAATTTGAAAATGTGCTCGATCGCCTAAAGAGTAGGTAAATATATTTTTGTCATTGTATAACTTGAACCACATGATGCTGGCATCCCAGAGTCCTAATAAGGTGTGATTTCCAACAAATAAAACAGGCCCTTTTTCTGGAATAAGGTGGGCATCGTAAAAAACAGGATCATTGAGCCAAAACAAAGGCTTAAATAAATTAAACATTTGTTTTACTTGTTTGTCAGAGGGGCGATTTGATAAATCCATAGTTTTTGTTGTTAAGTTGATATAACAGTACCTTCACTATAAAATTACCAAAAAAAATAGAAATTTACACGATTATTAAACCAAGCTTAAAAGGAGAATCATTGAATACAATAATCAACCTACTTTCTAAGAAAATATCAATTGCCCCCCTGCTTGTTTTCCGAATACTATTTGGACTAATGGTTGCTTATGGCGCACTTTGGTCAATTGGCAAAGGAGATATTCAAATGCGCTATTTGAAGCCTACCTTTTTTTTTAAGTACTATGGGATGGAATGGTTAGAATTTGTAGGCGATACAGGAATTTATTTTCTGTATGCAGTATGGATATTGAGCGCCCTAGGAATTATTTTGGGTGCTTTTTATCGATTATCAATCGGTAGCTTTTTTTTGGTGTTCACCTATTTGCAGGCCTTAGATGCAACCAACTATATCAATCATTATTATGCCATTTCTATTTTAGCATTATTTTTAACTTTATTGCCTGCCAATGCTGCTTTGTCTATCGATGCTTGGAGAAAGCCCCAAATTAAGCAGCATGAAATTCCTTATTGGTACATAGGTGTTTTTCAAGTACAAGTTGCCTTGATTTATACATTTGCAGCCATTGCAAAAATGAATTCAGATTGGTTATTGGCTGCCATGCCTTTAAAAATTTGGTTGTTGCAAAGCCAAGATTTTCCCCTGATAGGAAGCTTGTTTAAATACCATGCCGTTCATTTGGGAATGAGTTGGATTGGCTTTTTATTTGACTTGACAATTGCTTGGTGGTTGTGGAATTCCAAAACAAGAAAATGGGCTTATATCGTAGTGGTTATTTTTCATACCATGACAGGTTTATTGTTTAATATCGGCTTATTTCCTATTCTAATGATTTTTAGTACAATTGTATTTTTTAGCCCTAACAGCCAGCTTTCTGTTTTACAACGATTAGGGGTAAAACTAAGTACTCAAAAAAGCCCCCAAGCGGATCACAAACTGTTAATTTGTTTTTTTAGCCTTCATTTTTTTGTACAAGTAATTCTACCTTTTCGACATCATCTGTTGTACAACAGCAATCCACTATGGTCAGAGGAGGGCTACCGTTTTTCATGGTGGGTCATGTTATTAGAAAAGGAAGGGATGGCAACCTTTTATGTAGAAGATCCAAATTCTGAACGGCATTGGGTGGTTTCTAATTTAGAGTTTTTAACTCCTTTTCAAGAAAAAAGAATGGCAATACGTCCTGATCATATTCTACAATATGCGCATCATTTGGCTGCTGTTTATGCCAGACGCTATGAAATAAAAGATCCAATTGTTCGAGCAGAAGTATTTGTAGCAATGAATGGGCGAGTAAGCCAACAGTTGATAGATCCCACTGTTAACTTAGCCGCCGAAAAACGTAGCCTTTGGCAAAAAGACTGGATTTTGCCTCTTCAAGATGCTCAATAATAAGCTGCCTAATCCATTAAAAAACAATTTTAGTATAAGGCATTTCTTTTTGTAATTGTTCTATCTCTGCTTTAGGAATCGCATTATAATTAAGAATTAAATGACGTAGTTTTTTTAGCTGACGTAGTTCTTTGGGGAGGCTTGTTAATTGATTAAAACTTAAATCAAGGGTACGCAATTTTTTAAGTTGATTAATTTCTTTGGGAATTGTTTTGATTTTATTGCTGCCAAGGTTTAAGGCGACCAATGATTTGCATTCAGTGAGTACCAATGGAAATTCCTTCAATTGGTTTTCTTGTAGTTTTAGCCCACGGAGCTGTTTTAGATTACTAAATTCTAACGGTAGCCCAGATAGGCTATTATAAGATAAATCTAAGGACACTAAATTAGACCAATAAGGGACAATGGCAGGGAGTTCTGCCAACTGACTATTGGATAAAGTGACCAATTTTAATTGGTTTAAATTTTGTAGCGATTTGGGAAATTGCTTAATCTTATTATCATAAAAATGTAAGATTTTAAGTTGCTTTAAATTGCCCAATTCTTCAGGCAAAGCAGTTAGTGGGGTGCCTCGTAAATCTAGCATTCTTAGTTGGGGTAAGGCACCAATAGACTTTGGGAGTTTTGTGATCTTATTAAAACTTAAATCCAATAGTTTTAGCTGTTTTAGATCGCCTATATTTTCAGGTATTTTGCTAATAAAGTTATCCATTAAGTCCAAATCTTCTAAAGAGGCTATTTGAAACAACTCAGGAGGAAGCACGGTTAACTCATTGTCCATCAAATCAAGCTTTTTGAGCTTAGGCATATCTTTGATGTAGGGAGGAATATGCAGGAGTTTGGTAGAGCTAACATCTAAATATTCTAGGTTGGGGATCGTGATGATCTCTTCGGGAATTCTATACAAGGGATTGACGCTTAAATCTAATTCTTTTAGCGCCTCCATCTTGGCAATTTCTTTAGGGATTGCTTTGATGTTATTAGAGCCTATATTAAGCTTTTCTAATGTAGAAAGTTGGGTCAAAACAATAGAAAACTCATTGATGCCATTAGAATTGAGGTTGAGTCGTTTTAATTTTTGGAGCGAAAGCAGCGCCGTTGAAAGACTATCTAAATAATTGTGATACAGATTCAATTCTTCCAATTTTTTAAAATCATTTAGATTGGTAGGAAGGCGGTGAATAAAATTGTACGTAAGGTGCAATTCTTTGAGTTTTGGAAGTTTTCCTAAACTAGGAGGAATAGCGATTAAATAGTTATTAGAATAATCAATTTTTTGGATCGAGGGGGCAAAGGCTGCTGCGTGAAAACGATCGATAAGCTGTAGACGTTGCTTTTGGGAACAGTATTCAGTAATCGCCTGATGCGTTTCTTGGATAGACGTTTTGGAGGAGTGCCTAATTTTATAACGTTCTACGGTGTTTAAGTTATATAGAATCAATGATTTTATGGTGGGGATAGATAGAATAGGACTAAAATCATAGTATTGTTTGTTGTTAACGACTATTTTTAGTTGATTCACTTTACGAAGCTTGGAGAGTTGTTGAAGTACAACATCACTATAAGCGCTATCTCGTATGTTGAAAAATATATCTTTGTACTTCTTGCGTGTTATTTTGGGTAAGATACTGTTCGCTAAAGAATCGCTGTTGGCTTTGTAAGATAAGCTAGTTGATCGTTTTGCCTTTCGAAATTGTTTTTGAGTTTTATTGGGATCTTGGCGATGGGTTAAATTAAGTTGGTAATGACAAGCGGTACAACTAAAAAAAAGTAACAGTAGATAGAACGTGTATTTCATGGAATAATCAATTGGATGGTGATAATGTTAGCATTATACGCTAATCAACTCATAAAGATAACTTCTTTTAACTTTTTTATGTTATATAAGATAATACTTTAACAGGAGATCTATTAGATCGCTCGTTGGGCACCCAAAAACTTCTGAAGTTTTGTGATAATGGTTTGTACCGATAGAATTAAAATGATGTTACAACATGAAAATATACGTTAAAAATATGGTTTGTCGCCGCTGCAAAATAGTAGTAAAAGCAGTATTGGATCAATTAAAAATTAACTATGTTGCCATTAATTTAGGCGAAATAGAATTGGCAGGCGATTTGACAAAAGGAGAACGAAAGTTACTAGTGGATGAGTTTAAGTTGGTCGGCTTTGAATTAATTAATGACGAAAAAAGCAAAACAATAGAGCGCATTAAAACCCTGATTATTGATTTGGTACACCACCAAAATAATCAATTAACTTACCCCTTATCCGAATATCTATCCAAAGACCTTTTACAAAGTTATGCAGCTTTGAGCAGCCTATTTTCGGAAGTAGAACAGCAGACGATTGAACAATTTTACATTGCTCAGAAAATAGAACGAGTAAAAGAATTGTTGGTCTATGGTGAATTGACGTTAAGCCAAATTGCTTTGGATTTAAATTACAGCAGCACTGGTCATTTGAGCAGCCAATTTAAAAAAGTAACTGGTTTTACACCAACTTATTTTAAACAATTAAAAGATAAGAAGCGAAAGCAAATTGAAGAGTTGTAAATGTTGTAAATCATTTTGAAAATTGTATAACAGCTTTCCGTCATTTAGGGAGTACTTTTGTACCAAGTATTAAATAATTGAACAATGAATTGGAATGGAAATATATAATATCGAGGGGCTATCCTGTGCCTCTTGTGCTGCAAGTGCTCAGAAAATATTAGGGAGAACGAAAGGAGTGGGGAATGTTCGAGTAAATTATGCAACAAAAACGGCAGCAATAGCGGTAGAACAAGAAACAATTGGTCTGGACGGGCTCAATGATCGATTAAGCAAATTGGGTTTTAAGTTATACCCTAAGAGTAGAACAGCGCACAAAGAACGTCAAGAAAGAGAACAAAAAGCACTTCATACCTTAAAAATGCAATTGATAAGAGGGAGTATTTTTGTACTGCCTTTGTTTGTGATCGCTATGTTTATGCCTGAAATCCCGAATGCCAACTTTATTATGTTTGGCTTAACATTGCCCATCTTATGGTGGTCAGGAAGGCATTTTTTTAGCAGTGCTTTTAAGCAAGCAACGGTGCTAAAAGCGAATATGGATACTTTGGTTGCATTGGGGACAGGCACGGCTTTTTTATTTAGCACTTTTAATACTTTTTTTCCTTTTGTTTTGGAGTCCTATGGGATTATCCCACATGTTTATTTTGAGGCAGTAGGTGTTTTGCTTGTTTTTGTCTTATTGGGAAAATACTTAGAAGCAAAAGCCAGTCGGCAAACTTCTTCGGCAATCGAAGCTCTGTTGGCTATGCAAGTACCAACGGTTCAATTGTTAGAAGAAGGAGTAGAAAAGAAAATGCCAATAGAAGTGATTCAACTTGGAGATGTTCTGAAAATTAGACCAGGGGATGTCATCCCGTTGGATGGTAAAATTATAGAAGGAACAGCTCACCTTGATGAAAGCATGTTAACGGGAGAATCAAAGTGGATTTCTAAAAGGATGGGGGATGAAGTACTAGCGGGCACCATTCTTCAACAGGGGAGCTTTTTATTGGAAGTGACAAGGGGAGGAGAAGATACCGTGTTGGCGCAGATTATAACTTTAGTAGAACAAGCTCAAAGTACTCAAGTTCCGATCCAGAAGTTAGTAGATAAAATTGCGGCTGTATTTGTTCCTGTTGTTATTCTAATCGCCTTAATGACTTTTGTCTTTTGGTTGACCAATGGTCTATGGGTCGAAGGGCTGGTAAATGCTGTTGCTGTGTTGGTTGTAGCTTGTCCTTGTGCCTTGGGACTAGCAACGCCTACGGCTATTACAATAGGAATTGGCGAGGCTGCTAAACGGGGGATTTTGATTCGAAATATTGAATCGTTGGAGCGAATTTCTAAGATAGATGCCATTGTTTTGGATAAAACGGGAACCATTACCGAAGGAAAACCTGAAATTACTCAAATGGATTGGAAGGCAGGAAGTACTAGAGATTTGGAGGAAACTTTACTGGCGTTAGAAAATGAATCAGAACATCCTATTGCACAGGCTATTGTTCATTATTATGAAAAGAAAGGGATTACTGCTAAAGAACCAGTGCATAATTTTGCCAATTATACAGGACTAGGGTTAAAAGGAACCGTTAAAGGGGTAGACTATTGGTTAGGGAACAAACAATTGATGGAGCAAGAGCAAATATCAATCGCTCCAAGCCTCCAAAAAAATGCTCAAAAATATGAGCAAGAGGGCTGTACGTTGGTCTTTTTTGCGACAAAGAATGCTGTATTGGCCGTGTTGGGCTTGAACGATGTGATCAAGGAACGATCGGCAGAGGCTATTTTCTTGTTGAAGAAAGAAGGGAAAAAGATTTATATGTTAACAGGGGATAATGAGGGTACTGCAAGGAGAGTTGCTAAGAAGGTTGGCATACAAAATTATCAAGCTAATGTGATGCCACAAGACAAGATTGCCTTTGTACAAGAATTACAACAAAGAAAAGAAAAGGTAATGATGGTAGGAGATGGGGTTAATGATGCTCCTGCATTGGCACAGGCAGATGTTGGCATTGCGATGAATAATGGAACCTCTGTTGCTATCGAAAGTGCAGATGTTGTTTTGAGAAATAACGATTTGGAACAATTGGGAACCTTGGCAAACATTGCTTCGGATATGTTGCGTATCATTCGCCAAAATCTCTTTTGGGCTTTTATTTATAATATAATATTGATTCCTGTAGCAGCGGGAATCCTTTATCCTTGGGGCATTTTGCTCAACCCCATGGTAGCAGGAGGCGCAATGGCACTAAGTTCTGTTTTTGTAGTAATGAATAGTTTGAGACTCAAACAGTATAAATAAGTGGTTAATAGTTTGTGGACTAGTATAATACTCCGTTGATTAACTGCGTTGCTACTGCGTGAGCCTTCAGGTTTTTAACAGAGTAATGCTAGTAGATTCCCAATCCGCTTTTTAATAGTTTGAGGTTGCTTCTACTTCCAACGTGGACCTTGTCTGTTTTTCCATCTTTGTCAAATACTTCATGACCCGTATTTTTCCATCCGATTAGTCCATTTTCTAAGATTTGAACATCTATAAAGCCCATTAATTTTAGATATTGAGCGACAAGATAGCCTCGTTTTTGATTTGAAGAATAAACAATAACCCTAGCTTGTCGATCAACCATCCAGACCCGTTCTACAGAGAAATCTTTATAGCCTGTTCTTTTTGCATTTTCAATATGGCTGATATTGTATTCTTCTTTCGAACGGGCATCTAAGATGAAAAATTTCTCTCGGCTATCCTCTATGATATAATTTAACTCTTTGGGAGGAACAGGAGTAACGTTTATGTTTTCAGGATTTGCGCAGTATTCTTCAAATTTTGGAAGTTCACTTGGTGAGAGTGCGGCTGCATCTCTTTGAGAAGGAACAACAGCAAAAGGATCCCGTTGAGCTTGTGAAAAGTTAGTTATACTAAATACAAAAAAAGGTATCAGGACTAGTAAAACATGCTTCATTCTTATTTTAGTTTTTAATCTAGGGAATAAGCTTTTGGTAATAAGGGACGTACCAAAAGGCTATTGATTACAACTTGGTTTAAACTAAAATTAAGCCAATTTCTTTGAATGCTTATTTTTAGACTTCTTTGAAAACCAGACTCTAATTTCTATATTATTCTACCAAATACCAAAAAAAAAACAAAAAAGCTAAAAATGAAACATGCTCTCCTTAGAAAGAGAGCATGTTGTCTTACTGGATGGTTACCAGTGGAAAAGAAAAATTTGATTGTATGAATTTTGAAATTTATGGTGAAAACTTCTTAGTTATACCTGTGTCAATCCTCCATCTACAGGTATTTCACTTCCTGTGATATAAGAGGCATCTGTAGAGGCTAAGAATAGAGCGGTTTGAGCAACTTCAGGACCTTTCCCAAATCTACCTAAGGGAATTTGTGTACTGACACCACTTGCAAAACCTGCGATATCTTCTTCGGATAGATTCGTTTTACCCCAGATTTCAGTTTCTATAGGACCAGGACTAATTGCGTTTACTCGAATTCCATTAGGAGCTAGTTCTGCGGCTAAGGTACGTACAATCGAACGCAAGGCTGCTTTACTTGAACCATAGATAGAAACCCCAGGCATTCCTTTACTACCAGACGCAGAGGTATTAAAAATAATAGATGCTCCTTGGTTTAAATGAGCTACTGCTGCATTGACCAAAAACAAAGGCCCCTTTACATTGATGGCATATATGTCATCAAATATCGCTTCTGAAAGCTGCCCTACTGGATGTGCTTGAAAGACACCCGCATTTAGAAACAATACATCAATTTTGCCGTATTTTTCTACCACAGTTTGAACCAATTTATGAGAATCAGAAGTATTGGCTGCATCTGCTTTTACCAATAAATAATCGCCTTCGAGTTGACCCTCCAAAGCGTCTAGTTTGGCTTGAGAACGACCCGTTAAAACTACTTTTGCCCCTTCTGCTAAAAATAGTTTTGCAGTGTCTAATCCCATTCCACTTGTTGCACCTGTAATGACTGCTACTTTGTTTGCTAATTTTTTCATTGTTGTAATTATTTTGTGGTGTTTTAATTAAGTAATACTGGTATAAATTAGACCAGTCTGTTTATTTTTAATGTGTAAAATTATTATTTAAATTTTAATATCCTTAAGCAAGCGGCTTAACCGCTAATAAACTGAAAAGTCATTGCAAACCACTTGTCCAAGTAGGTTCGGTCTTTTTGAGCTTTCATTCTAGAAAAAGCACCATAAATACCTGCCTGTATATATTCAGCGATATAAATAGCTGAAAATGCATTGGTAATTTCACCCATGTTTTGCCCTTCTTTTATACAAGCTGCAATTTCAATGACATTACCTTGAACCTGTGAATCAATAATTTGAGCGAGTTCTCGATGAGTTCCGCCTAATTCTACCGACAAATTATTAATTAGACAACCTGCATCGCAACCATCTTTGTGATTTTGATTGATTAGATGAGTATAAAGATTTTTTAGCCGTTGAAGAGGGGATATGGTATTGTCTTTCAAAAAAGATTGAATTAAAGAGAGACTATTTTTGCCATATTCTTGCAGACTTTGTTCTATAAAATCTTCTTTACTGTCAAAAAAATTATAAAATGACCCTTTGGGAATGGCACAAGCTTTTAAGATTTCATTAATACCAACATTGTGGTATCCTTTTTTTCGAATCAGTTCAGATCCAATGGCAATAATGTCTTCTTTTTTGTGTTTGTAACCCATTTTATAAATTAGACCAGTTTGTTTAAAGTTAAATACAATAAGCTAAACAGGCTATTTTTGAAAAGGTTTAAAGAACTGAAAAAAAAAATCATTTTTTTTCAACAAGAGGAATTCCTATATCTAAAAGCCCCTTGATTAATTGCCCTTCTTGACGTTTCCAAAAGCGGACATCTCCTACAATAATCAATTGTTTTTTGGCTCGACTTACCGCAGTATTGATTAAGTTTAGCCCCTTGGATAAATTATTTTGACTATCCGTAAACCATTTATCATAGGTGTCTACTAAAGACAGAATTACCGTAGACCACTCTCTACCTTGTGAACCATGAACGGTAATAATTTGCTGATTTTTTCGAGCTTGAGGGAGCAAATCGCCTAGGAGTTTGAGTTGATTTCTATAAGGGGTTAAAATAACAAAATCATCTTCTATTTGGGAAACGAGTGCCTGGATCAGCAATGCTTCTGTATTATTTTCTCGCTTTTTTTTCGAACTAGAAGGTTTAGGAGCATCCACATAATAAATTGTTGTTTTTTCTTTGGTAACAGCTGATTCAAATCCATTTTGATAAACATATTGATTGAGGACTTGAGCGAGGTTACTCCCAAAACGATAGGTTTGGTTAAGGTCTGCTTTTTGCATGGCCTTGAGTCTTAGAGGGCTATTGCGAATGTATTCTTTTAAGGCTTCTTCTTTTTCTTTGAAAAAAAGCCCTGTTGCGTAGATAGCAGATTGCCCCCAAATAAATGCATCGTGATAACTAGGATCTCTAGCAATGGTTTGGTCGCTAATTTCACAAACTGGAGGCAGTTGTTTATGATCGCCAAGTAGCGTAATTGGAACACGATGATTAAAGAGCGGAAGTACTTTTGCTATATTAGCATAGCCTGCCTCATCTATAAAGATATGGTGAACAGGTAGTTTTTCTTCCATAAAGCGACCAATATAACCATCTAGCGTAGCAGCAATAATACGAACATTTTTTAGTCGTTCTTCTGTGGAATAGCCACTTAATAAGGTCTGTTGCTGTTTGATGGCAGCCTGTTCGTGTTTGAGTTGATCAATAGAGATTGCAGCATAGGAGTCTGCTAATGCCCCCAATTCGACTTGATTGTTTTGGTAAGCCGTTTTTATTTTTTGAATTGCAGCTTCTACTAACTCAGAACGATCAGACAATAAATCTTGAACTAGGGCAGTTGCATTATTTTTTTTGAACTCTGTTTCTATAAATTCTATTTTAGTGTGGAGTTTTGTCTTTTGTTGGTTGACGACAATCAAGGCGGTCTTTCTATCCTCCTCTAAAAGTTCACTATGAGCTAAAAAGTCATCTATTTCATCTTCAATAGCACGGTATTCTTGCTGTAATTGGGCTTTGTCTTTTTTTAGTTGAGCTAAGTTATGAAGACTTCCACGAGCCATGGTTGAATCGAGTTGTTGAATTTTTCGATCAAGAATACGAATCGTTGATTTTATGGTTTGGATTTGTTTTTGGCGGCGCTCTATCTTCTTTTTAGTGGCATTGATTTGTACTAATAACTTACGTTCCTCAATGACCAAATTATCCAGTTTATTTTTGAGCGTTTGTAATTCTACAAAAATCCCTTCTCCCTCTTGAAGTATATTTAGCAACAATTCATAGCTTTTGTAGAGCAATACTTTCTCTATTATTTTTGCTTGATTTTTTAATTCTTCCAATTGCTTTATAATGCCTCTTGCTTCACAAACTTCTGGGAACTCATCTGCAAATGCCTTGGATGGTGTGCCTAAGCGAATAATCTGCTCTCGTTGGATCTTGGCTTTGTCCGTCATGGCAATTACTCCTCTCAATACTTGCTCAATGGCATTATTAGTAGGAGCCAAAATCGCCACTTTGTAGCCATTTTTTAAATAATGCAATAAAGCATAAGATAAAACTGCCTGCGTTTTGCCCGTTCCAGGTGCCCCCCAGATATAACTGAGTGGATGATTAAAAATAGTAAAAATTGCTTCCTTTTGATTATTAGAGGGTAATATATTGTTGAAAAAATCAATTGATTTAAGTTTGTTTTTAAGAGGAGAACATTGAGTCGGTAACTGCAAGGCACCACCATTTTTTTCATACCAAAGTTTTACCCGTTCTACCAAAAACTTGAGATCTGAAATAATCTCTAAATCGGTGGGCGTTAATTGGGTGAACAAAGCATGATATTGCTCTTCTGGTCGCAAAATCAAAGTCTTGCTATTTTTATCATAAGAAACAACCTGAATTTGGGAGCTGTTCAATTTTTTATGATTGGTTTTCAACAAAAAAAAGATCGCTTCAGTATCAAATAGATTTCCATTTATTTTGACTTGAAATAACCCCTTAGGCAAAGCAAGTATAGCAGCAATTCCGATGCGTTGCAAACCACGATCATTCTTATCCAAATAATCATAATAAGCTTGTGTTCCATTGATACAAAGTGCTCTTATCGCTGTTGTATTCATAATCTAAATTTTGAATGGGGACTGAACTTGCTTTTCTAAACTTAATGAACGGCTTTTAGCTCGTATTGGATACCCCTATTATAGAAAGTTATAGAAAGGATCGCTTTTATAAAGCAGCATTTTTCCATTGTTTTACTTGCACTCGTTTGACAATAAGGTCGATCGAGTCAATAATCAAGGCGTTGCTCAAGTCTGAATTTTGTAAAGAGGGATGCTGCAAAAAAACTTCCAATACACTATCTAATACTAGACTAATTGTCTTTTGATTTTTGGCAGCACTTATATCTAAAATAAGTCGATCAATGACACCAAAAACAATTTGGCTGGTTGCTGAATTTAGGCTTTGTTGGATTGGCGCACCAACAACAGGAATGCGTTCAATTTGCTGCACCTCAGGATTTTTAGAAACCGTATCTTGTACTGTTTTCGAGATGTGTTTGGCTAATAATTTTCGGTATTGAGGGTACTTTTCTCGAACGCCATCTTGGATGACCTGACTAAGAATTGTTGTGATTTCGGACTGGCGAGGTCGAATAACTTCCTGTACAATAGCATCATTGATTGGTTGTCCTCGGTTGATTTCATTTTTGGTTTCTTCTAAAACCTTGATAACAACTCGATCTGAAATTTCTTCAATAGCAATGTTATAGTAGTGCCTTAAAATATTAATTAATGCATAGTTATGGAGATCAATGACTTGCCATTTGTGTAGGCGATAGGTAAGCCCTATAATTCGGAATAAGCGCAAAATACGAAAAGATCCTGTGGGGAAGCAGCCTAAGACATCATACCAGTGGATAAAAGGGTAGAAGAACCATTTGTCATATGTCTTTTGATAGATAGCGATCAGCCAACGCCCAATGAATTCCGTTATAAAAATAGAGACAATAATCCCATCATAAACATAAAAATCTTGATGAATCGATCGATAAAAAGGCAAGATAGGATCAACGAATGCTTGAACTGTATGCATGGTATACAATGCGTCAAACATTAGCCAAAGTAAATCAAAAATCGTTAAACCTAGCATGGCTAAGTCGGTAAGTACACTTAGCCACTGTAGAGGTCCTTTGATATTTTGAAAACGCAAAACCATTTTTATTCTTTGCGTTCTAAGACTTTGAAGGTATAATCGTAAGGATTCTTGGCATCTTTTTGATGTGCCTCTTGGCTAATTACATTCCAATGATCCATATTGATTTTAGGAAAGAACACATCAGCATCCTTAACCGTTATATCAATGGTCGTTAAATATAGCCGAGTAGAAAGCGGTAGCCCTTTTTTATAAATTTCTCCTCCTCCAATAATAAATGCTTCCTCTGCTCCTTTGTCTTGTGCTACTGCCAATGCTGCGCCAATAGAATGGACTAAAATACAGCCATCGATATGAAATTCAGGATTTCGGCTAACAATGATATTGGTTCGGTTGGGGAGTGGTTTTCCAATAGATTCAAAACACTTTCGCCCCATGATAATGGGGTGTCCAGATGTGATTTTTTTAAAATATTTGAGGTCGGCAGGCAAGTACCAAGGAATATCATTTCCCTTGCCTATTTCATTATGATTGCCCATCCCTACAATTGTTGATACTCTCATGTTATTTTAATCCCTTTTTATACACACAATATTCTATAGAAATCCAAAACCCACAAGTTATAGACTATAAGTATACAGAAATAATGTGAAGAATTATATTAATTTATTGTTTGATGTATAACTACTAGAGCTATAAGGGTGCCAAATATCAAATTACAAATTAATTACCCCATTATTTTTACTAGATACAATCGTATTTTTTGTGTTTTGATCAAAATACAAAAAGAACTATGGGTTTGTCTGTCAATGATAAGCAAATTATTTTAAATCTACCTCATTTATCTTTGGCGATTCTTGTCTCAATTCTAAAACCACAATAAAAAATAATGGATTTGATAACCTTTGAAGTTTTTGGGTATATAGTATAAGAACCAGCAGTGGATAAATCATGTATTGAACTGCTGTTTTGCTTCTAGTAACTGGAGAGCTTGTTTGCGATCCAATTGAACTATAGTCAATTGTTAGGAAACAAGGGATCTTTGGTCGTATGCAGTTTAGAAGACTTTTGAAATGGAAATGCAATGAAGTGAGCCTTGAAATTAATGTTAACACAAATAATAAATTATTGAAATCAGATCCGTTATAGCAACTGATGGTAGACAAAGGAGGGAAGGCAGACAGTTAATTTCTTAGCTAGTTAACATAGCGTACGAATGTTAAAGGCAAAGCTAGTTTGGAATTTAAGTGAATGTTTTTTTTTGATGAATACCATTGTTTGAGATATTGATTCTGCATGGCAATGGTTTAAGAAGAATAAAAAAGGCTAACGTGTTATTATTTCTGAAGAAAAGAATCGAGCAGGAACGTTTGTTATTTATGTTGGACTTGCTTACTAAGTTGTTCCTAAACCTTTCTTTGATTCATTGGATAGTTAAAGCATTAGGTTGAAAGTTGCTTGCTTTTATAAATCCATTCAGAATTCTATTATTGCTGCAAAAGAATGGGAGGCTATTGATTTTTCGATAGCCTCTTTTTCAATTTAAAGCAATGCGCCTAAACTCCTTTTGAGTTTAGGCGCATTGTAACCAATAAGGCTTGAGTTAAAACTTATTTTTTATAGTTTTTGGTAAACGCAACATATTTAGCAACTTCTTCTTTGACCACAGGGGCTAAGATTAATAAACCAATGATGTTGGGGAATACCATTGCAAAAATCATGGCATCTGAAAAGTGAACCACAGAGCCTAAGCCAGCAGCAGAACCAATCACTACAAAAACACAGAACAAGACTTTATAAACTAAATCTGTTGTTTTTCCTTTTCCAAATAGGTATTTCCAAGCTTGTAGACCATAATAAGACCATGATAACATGGTAGAAAAAGCGAATAAAACCACCGCAATGGTTAAAATATAAGACGCACCTGGTATGGTAGATTCAAATGCAGTAGAAGTTACTACAACACCATCAGGAACCTGAGAACCGTAGGTCATAAAACCACCATCAATATTGGTAACAATCAAAACCAAAGCCGTCATGGTACAAATGACAACGGTATCAATAAAAGGCTCTAATAAAGCAACCATTCCTTCACTAGCAGGATGTGCTGTACGTACCGCAGAGTGGGCAATAGCAGCAGAACCTACACCAGCTTCATTAGAGAAGGCAGCACGTTGAAAACCTTGAATCAAAACCCCAATAAAACCACCTACAGCAGCGGTTGGTGTAAATGCACCAGAAAAAATAAGCCCCACAGCAGCAGGTATGGCAGCTATATTCATAATTATAATAACAATAGCTGCACCAACGTAAAGTACGGCCATAAAAGGAACTATTTTTTCAGTTACTTGACCAATTCGTTTGATACCTCCAATAATCACAACAGCTACTAAAATGGCGATAATAACACCAAAAATAGTTTTTGCAGCAAGAGGAATATCATTGCCATAAACCATGCTTAAGAATTGAGCAGCCGCTTGATTGGCTTGGAACATATTTCCTCCACCAAACGATCCTCCAACACACATAATAGCAAAGAAAACAGCAAATACTTTACCTAAGCCTCCTAGCCCTTTGCTGTCAAGTCCTTTGCTCAAATAATACATGGGACCACCATGAACAGTGCCATCGGCATCAATTTCACGGTATTTTACCCCCAAGGTACATTCTGTAAATTTAGTAGCCATTCCTAAAATACCTGCCAAAATCATCCAAAAGGTAGCTCCAGGACCACCAACCGACAAGGCTACGGCAACCCCTGCAATGTTTCCTAGACCAACTGTAGCTGAAAGTGCGGCTGTTAATGCCTGAAAGGGAGTAACTTCACCTTGGGCGCTTTCGTCACGAATCGTATCGGGCATATCGTCTAAGACCGTTGCTCGTTGATGATCTGATGGGGTAATGTTGCTGGTTGATGTAGGCTCATAAAAGTCACCTTTTACAGTTTTGATGGCCAATCCTAGGTAACGAATGTTGGGAAAGGCAAAGTAAAAGGTAAAATACAAAGCTCCTGAAATTAGTACAATTAATACAATGGGAGCCGATAAACCTCCACCTAGTGGAATAGAATAAAGAACAAAATTAAAGATAGCATCGGCGATGGGCTTGAATGCTTCATCAATTTTTTGATCGATTCCTTTGGCAGCAGGATCTTGACAAAAAGCTAAGATGGGAGATAATAGGGCAAAAAGCAAAAAAAACAATCGTTGTTGAATGGTCTGAATTCTTGGTTTCATTGGTAAGATGTCTATTATTTTAGGAAGATTAAATTAGTATTATGGATTAATACTCCGTAGATTTTTTGTTTTTTTTCAAAAAAAGGCAAAAAAACATCTTGTATTCGATTGATTATCAAACAACTGTCATTTTGAACGGTAAAATTGTATAGTCTTGATAATCAGTTGAATACGATTTTTTTACGGAGTAATGATGGATGTGTTATCGCACAATATACTAAAAATGTAAGATATTATCCAACAAGTAGAAACCCTAGTGGAGAGACAAAAAAAACGCTGCCCTAAATGAGAGCAGCGTCTTGACCTTATTTTTGAAACTTATCATTAAATGATTTGATGAGCTCATGTGTGGTAGAATCTGTGTTATAAACAGAATACCATCCTTGGTATTCGTGAGGTGGGTCTCCTATTAAATCATCGCCTGCTTCATAAACAGATCTTGGTACACGTGGGCGTCCTTCTCCTCCCCATGCCCAAAAGTTGATTCCTTGGTAAGGTCCTCCTTCATTGATGTTTTTTTCTAGATGCTCAAACATAAATTTGAAGTAAGAATCTCGTTGATGGACAGTAGAACTAGCATCGTAGCTCTCTGCATCTCTAGCGATACCAAATTCTTCCAAAACTAACGGCTTGTTCATCTCTTTGGCAATTTCAATATGCTTGTCTAAATAAGCAATTGCCTTTTTTTGAGCAGATTCTAAGGTTTTGACTTTATGTGGATCATACCAACCCCAATTTTGAATCCAAATATGCGCCGTCAAATAATCAATTTCAACAGAATGATTCTTAATGAAATTCTTTCGACGATTGCCAAACAGGGATTCAGACATAATTCCCTCACTTCCTGTAGAAATTAAATGATGAGGATCCATTTTGCGGATGAATTTTGCCGTTTGACGAATCCACTTGCGGTAAGGACCTACTCGAACACCACATTTGGGCTCGTTAGCCAATTGCCAAGACATAATGGTTGGATCATCTTTATAAGCTTTGCCTGTAATACTATTTGTGCGCTCTACTACTTTTTTGACATGCGCTTTGAACCAATTCTTAGCACGAGTATTTTTGTAAAAACGGAAGGTATAGTCCATGTAAATTCCCCATGAAACACCACCGTCTAGCGAGGGGTAGGGAATGGGTTTATTGTCTAGCCAAGATAAATATTGGGCAAAGCCACCAGACCAATGCCAAAAATTCCCCAAAACCAAAACACCATAAATATTGCGCTTTGCCATTTCTGCTAAAAGAAAATCTAAGCCTTCCAAAATATCTTCATTGTATTGAAATGGCTTAATCATTAAAGGAGGTTGCACTCGATATTTTTCTCCTTCAGGTCCTTCAGAGCCAACCATGATGCGCAAATTATTGCAGCCTATTGCTTGCAATTTGTCTAGTTCTTTGATTAGACGATCTCTTTTGGCTGGCACCCCTAAGTGCATACCATACCAAAAATTAGTGCCTATAAAACGATAGGGTTTTCCTCCTATTTTAAATTGGGTTCCGTCTACTGTTACAAAACCTTCTGGTGGAGGACCTGGTTTGGGAACAGGGGTAGCAGATGTAAAAAAAGCAGCCATTAGGATAATCAATAAATGTTTCATATAGTAATTATTCGTTTTACTCAATAAAGTAGTTTTAAAGATTTTGTTTTTAAAACTTGTTCGTAATATAGGCACTTTTTTATAGCTTAAAAAAAAAAGTAGAACTTACTAAAACGCTACAAATTAAGAAATTCAAATAGAGCGTAGGATAACTATACAAAAGCCTACTTAGCATTGCTAAATAGGCTTGTCATGGAGTAGAGCTGGCGTTTATTATGGGGAGGTGTGGCTAGTAATAGTTCAATTAACTATTACTGGATCAATACTTTTTGAGATGTAGTGTTACCCGCTACTGTGTGCTGCAAAAAATAAGCACCAGTAGAAAATTTGCTAACATCAATAGTAGTGCTAGTACTCTTTGTTTTACCCGTCCAAATAACTTGACCATAAACATTGATTAATGCCAAATCAGCTTCTTGTGGATTGGTTTGTTTCACATTAAGTACATTGGTAGCAGGAGTCGGGAAAACGCTCCAATTACTAAGTGTAGCAACATCTGATAAAGTAGTGGAATTCTCTTTAGATGGTTTTATTGTTTTGTGATTGGGTTTTTCATTTGTGGTTGGTGCAGCGGCAACCAGCTCAATAGGAGCAATTGCTTCCTCCAACAAATCAATAGCAGGAGCAAGAACAATATCTTCTGGTTGGATTGGTGCAACAACGGGTACGGCTTTTTCTTTAAGCGGAGCTACCTGAATGTTAAAACAATGGAAGTGGTTCCATGCTTCTTCCATCCCTTCGCCTTCTATTAAATCTACTTCCGAAACATTTTGAGGAAGACGTTCAAAGTGTACCTCACATTCAAAATATGTTTTTTCTTTTTTAGAATCAGCATTTAAATAAACGTAGCCACCTGTGACTTCTTTGTGGGTTAATCGGTTGTTTCTACGAACGTTATAAACCCCAATTAAATTGTATTTTTTGTCATTGATTTCATCTTTTAAAAACCAAGGATGTTCTCCTTCAGGAGAATAGAGCCAAATAGAAGTATAACTACTTGCTCTGTAACGAAAATGAAAAATGGTACGGTCTTTTTGGTATTCTACCTTGTCTAGAATACATTGACTATTAAATTGTTCATAAACAGGATTAGCGTCTGTTCTAGCTGCTTCAAGATTAGCTGATGTTTGTGCCTGTGTATTGACCGCTAAGAGTATAAAAATAAAACTGCTAAGGGCAAAAAGTAAATGCTTTTTCATAATGAAGTTGGTTTAGATGAATCAAAATAGCTACTTACTGCTCAGGTGAGTTTTATACGTTGTAGCTAATGAGTGGGTTAATATGATGCTGTCAATCCATTTTAGAAAAAAAGGCTGGTTTAGTTGTTACACTAGATGATAAGGTTTAGGTCTTATATAAGGTCTAGATGCAACCTAATTTGTTTTTGGTGTATCTAAAGTGGAATGCTTATTTAATTCTATTAATTTAAGTGTAATATTTTGTTATATTTAGTGTTTGTGGTTTTTTAACTTGTTGTTAATGTTATTATTAATGTAAAAATTTTAAAAAGGTTACAGTTTTTAAAATAAAATTTTTAATAAAATTGTTCCCGAAAAGCTGTTTTTTTAAAAAAAGTTACCTTTGTAAGGATATTTTTATCCAAAAAGAACAATTAATAAGAACTATCTTGGCAGGTATTTACATCCATATTCCATTCTGTAAACAGGCATGTTATTATTGTAATTTCCATTTTTCGACTTCTTTGCGCCAGAAAGATGAATTATTGCTCGCAATTCATAAAGAACTTGTAGAACGTAAGACTTATTTAAAGGGGCAAGTCATTGAAACGGTTTATTTTGGAGGAGGGACTCCTTCGTTATTATCTGCTAAAGAAATCCTTCAATTATGGGCAGTTATTGAGGAGCATTATCAATTAAAAACAAACCTAGAGGTAACACTAGAAGCTAATCCAGATGATTTGACGTTGGATTATTTAGAGGCATTAAAAGAAACTCCAATCAATCGTTTTAGCATAGGGATTCAATCTTTTTTTGATAACGATCTTGTTTATATGAATCGGGCGCATAATGCAGCGCATGCCAAAGAATGTATTCAAGCAGCACAAGCGGCAGGTTTTGATAATTTGACAATCGACTTGATTTATGGCACACCAACAACGAGTCATCAGCAATGGCGAGAAAACTTAAGGACAGCGTTTGAATTAAATATACCACATATTTCTTGCTATGCGTTAACGGTAGAACCTAGAACAGCTTTGGCACATTTTATCGAAAAAGGAAAAACGGCTAATACAGACGACAACCACATTGCAGAGCAGTTTGAAATTTTGTTGGATGAAATGGAAACGAATGGCTATGAGCAATATGAAATTTCTAATTTTTGTTTGCCAGGAAATTATGCAAAACACAATTCAAATTATTGGACAGGAAAACATTATCTAGGGGTAGGTCCCGCAGCCCATTCTTTTGATGGAGAATCTAGGCAATGGAATATAGCGCATAACCCTAAATATATAAAAGCCTTAGCGCAACAAGAGAGTTATTGGGAAAGAGAGCTGTTGACGATCCAAAATCAATTTAATGAATATATCATGACCTCTTTGAGAACCAAGTGGGGAGTTCGCATTGATCAGTTAATAGAGTGGGGGAGTACAACTAAAATGTGGTTTGAAAAAAAAGCACTAACCTATATCCAAGAGGGGTTGATGGAAAAAACAAAACAAGCTTATATACTGACGGCAAAAGGCAAGATTGTTTCAGATGCTATTATTTCAGATTTGTTTATGGATGAATAATTAAGTAGTGGGGACTGTCTCTTTTACATTAAGATTTTGCACTGTCCATTCGTACAATTTTAGGATAAAATGGCGCAACAACTTGAACTAAATCTTGTTGTGCTTGCATAACCGTATGAATATCCTTATAAGCAAAGGGAGCTTCGTCTAAGCCTGCACCAATTAGTTCTACCTGTTTATTTTTTAATTCGTTGCGAAGCATTTTTTTAGTGAAAGATTCTTTTGCTTTTCGTCTAGAAAATGCTCGTCCTGCTCCATGTGCTGCGGAATTAATAGAAGCACTATTGCCCAAGCCTCTAACAATAAAAGCAGGGGCAGTCATAGACCCTGGGATAATACCCCATTGCCCTTGATGAGCAGGAGTAGCTCCCTTGCGATGGACATAAACAGAACGACCATCTTTTAACTGCTCTTTCCATGCAAAGTTATGATGATTTTCTATTCTGCGCAGTTCTTTTATCCCTAGTGCTTTTTGGACTCTTCGGTGGATGTGATGATGGCAAGCCGAAGCATAATCTCCTGCCAAATTCATTGCCAACCAATATTCTTGTCCTTCTTGCTCATTCATATAAAGCCAAGATAAGTGAGCCACAGCTTTTGGAAGATTTCGTTTTTTTATAGCAATATTGGTGTAAGTATTGGCTATTTTAGCGCCAAAACCTCTAGAACCAGAATGGGTTAATAAAGCAAGGTAAGTACCAACAGGTAGATTTAAATCATTGTTAATATCATTGATCTTTACTAAACCGAATTCTACAAAATGATTGCCTCCTCCCGAAGACCCGATTTGGGAATAAGCTTTGTCCAGTAGAGAACGAATTAAGCCAATCTCTCTAAACTCAGGACGATCAAAAATGGCATCCTCTCTTTTATTATCCTCAAAGGTAGACCGACCAAAGCGAGAATTATTTTGAATAATTTTTTTTAGTTGAGATTTGTTCTGCTCCAAATAACTCTCTTTGGCATCAAAGATACTCAAACACATTCTACAGCCAATATCCACGCCAACACCATAAGGAATAATGGCATTTTCAGTGGCTAAAACACCTCCAATTGGCAACCCATAACCATGATGGGCATCAGGCATCAATGCTCCATTAACCGAAACGGGAAGACGCATTGCCTGTTGCATTTGTGATTTTGCATTTTCGGCAATTCCATCTGCTCCATAAATCTGGAATGTTTTGTCTGTAAAAGTATAGGTTGCTACTTTGGCTTGTTGGTCAATTAATTTAATAGCAACAGGTCCCATAATTTTATCTTGAATATAATTATGGGGTGTTTTTATGACCGCTTTAAGGATGGCTATTTTTTCGGCTTTAGAGGTGTATTTATAACCTTTGCCTACCAATAACATCGCTAAACTTCGAATTTCAGTCTCTGTATACCCAATTGCCGCCAAATCTTTTCCTCTGAGCTTTTCTTTTTTCATGATGTTTTAGTTTTGATCTAGTCTTTAGACAATGTTCTTAACTCTTTTGCAAAGCGCTAAGTTCCAATCCTAGTCTATTTTCTATTTTTTATCCAAAAACACCTGATAATAGTCCCACTATTGTTTTAAATAAGTATCAACTTTTCGGAACCATTGCCCAAAAGTACCCTGACTCATGTCTTTGCCCCAAGCAATAAAATAATCCTCCCAAGTATTGGCCTCAATGCTATTAAACCAGACAGCAAAATCATAAATGTAAGTCCCCACTTCGATAATTGTTAATACTGCATTGACGGCAGGCATCAATCGAGCCAAAGGCTTAGCATAGTTTAAGGCCTTGGTTATTTTCGCAACAGGACCCGCTATTTTTTTATAAACTTTTTTAGCAGACTGATCTAGCAAATCAGCCGCTTTGTTCTTGAGTGACTTATCTTTCCAATCGTGGTTTTCTAGTAGCTTATAAGCATCTTTTGCCGTTTCTTGGACTTCATTAGCTGCTTTTTTCATAGCATCTACATCCTGTTTGTCAATGGCATCAGAAAGTTGGTCAGCTCTTTTTAATAAATCATCGTTTTTAGCTTGAATTTTTTTCAATGCTTTTTGATCGTTCTCTATAGAAGGTCGATCTAAATCTGCATCAGGAGTTTTTTGCTTGGATGAATTATTTTTTACCTTCGGCTTGATAGGAACCAAAGAAACATCAAAGCCACAACTAACACTGATATTGCAGACTGGCACATCAATTAAAGGAAGTTCTAAACCTGTTTTTTTGATCAACTTAGCTAAATTGATGGTTCCTTGAAAACGCACAGATGCCGCTGTAAATTTACCTCGATTGGCAATTTTTCTAAAAAAGTTGTCAGTAGGCTCATCAACATCTTTTTTGGTGGGTTGCAGCCCATATTTAGCGAGATCTGTTTTAAGGGTAAAGGTCACATAACCCAAGTCAAGAGTAGCGCCTTTGGTCAACGCAGTTCCTGATACACCACCTATAGATGGCATGACACCTTTAAACGCTTTTAGGTTAACAGTTGATCGAAAGGCCTGTTCAAAATCTACCAAAAAGCCATTGATTGCTTTTTCCTGATTGTTGATTAAGACAGGGCTACCAAAAGCCAACTTACCGCTAACTTGAGTTTTTCCATTGGTAAATTTAAAATATTTGGTATCAAAACGATCGGGAATTAATGGAAATTCATAGGCATCAATTTTTAATTGAGTTGCGGCATAAGCAATATCATTGGCAGAATCTAGCCATGATTTTTTACCTTTAAAAAAAGCCTTAAAACTCTGATCCAAGTTGGCAGGTTTAGTAACCCAGTTGTTGGGAGATAGGCGGTCAATTTCTTTTAGGAGTGCTTCTTTTGCAGAATTCTGATAAGCAGTAGCCAATAATTGTAAATCGTACTTATCCGTTCCAAATATTTTTTCCCATTCTCCTTTCATTCTGCTATTTACCGTAACGGCAGAAATCTTATCTACATTGGCGATGTAGTATTTATCAAAAATTTGTAAGGCATCCCAAAGTTTTTTTCGACTTAACCCATCTGCGACATAATTTTTGCCAACAACTGTGGCTAATTTTTGACGAATGTCAGCACTGCAAACAGAAGTGTCGATCAATTGGAACAAATCATCGGCTGAATTAACCGCAATCGTAGGATCGGCAACCAATTCCTCTCCAAAACCAGCAGCTTCCGCTTTGCTTTTGAGTTGGTTGGCAATTGTTTCTAATTGAGTTAATTGAATTTTTTGCCCTTCAGTTAGCGGTTGACCACTGTTTTTTATCTTATGAATGCTGGCGAGCATTTCTTGGTAAATGGCTATGATTTTTTGCTTATTCATGTTTATAGGATTGGAGGGTTATTGTAGCAAAGTATCGAGATATTTTAGAGCTTCTTTAGCTTGTGTTTCTAGATGACGTAGTGTTTCAAACTCTTTTTCAAGCAAATCTAAAGCTGTTTTTATTCCCTTTTCTTGGGCAGTATGATCCATTGTCTTATTCAGTTCAATATCTACTGCATTGCTTGCCATTAAAGCTTGTTTTATTTTGGCTGCAATACGTTTAAGTTTGGGGTAGTCAGCCAGAGCAGTAGTTGCATCTTTTTGGTAAGCAACTTTTGTTTTTTTGTCTACTTCTTCTAGTTTATTTAAGAAGCTAGCTCCATTTTTTAAGGCAATTTTGGCAATATTAAAATGTTGAACAGTATAGGCTGAATCCAGTGTATCTTTATTGCTAATTAGCGGTACAACTCGATCTTGTAGCGCTTTTTTTGCCTTTAGATAGTTGTTTTTTACCAGTTTGATAGCCTGATGATCATTTTCTGAATCGGCTACTTTTAATAGCTCAGCTTCTCCGACATTAACTTGGTCTAGTGCGGCGTCCAAAAATGGCAGTTTATCTTTGTGGAATTCTGGAGTAATAGCAGCCTTGGACCACAGGCGTTTACCTGCTTTGGTTATTTTGTCAGGTTTGCCTTTACCAGCATTGATTGCAATATGCATTTTGATTCCTTGTTCTGTAGATTCAAAAAAACATTTGCCTTTGGCAAAATGCATCTCCGCTTTATTTTGCTTGAAAAAATTGGCTAAATCTCCGACATAGACCCCCATTAGAATCAACGCTGATTCTTTTCCATCAGAGAAAGAATGATTGCCACAAATAACAGCATCCAATTCTCCAAATTTGGCAGCACGTTGGATTTCTTTTTTGAGGAATTTGGCATAAGATTCAAAATCCATAGCAAGGATTTCTGGAATCTTCTTTTTTAGTTTAAAGGACATAGAGTATAGAATTTAATTTTAACTTAACAACAAGTATACAATTTTGTAGGGATTAAAACAAGTGATATTACAAATTAAGGAACAAAGGAATAGAAAAGCACCTCATTTATTTTATTATCTTTGATAGATTGTTTAATCTAGCATAAATTTAAGGTTTATACTTAACAAGCTTAACCGTTCAATTATGCTTAGCAATGATTATGCCTTAAGAATTTAGGGGAGGATTATTAAATTGAATACAATTTTTTAACGGAGTAATGTAAATTTACAAATTAATTCATTTAAGTAAAATGGATTTAGGTTAAAATGTTGATTTTTAGTGAAATATATTGTTTGTTTAGATAGCGTTCAAATGGAAAATAAAAGTATGTTAGGTATTTTGTTTCATCCTTATTTTAGAATAATAATGGTTGCGATTATCGTACTGTTATTGTTGAATAGTTGTGAATATGGTCCAGAGCATGGGAATTCAGTAACAACTACCCAAAATGAAAAGCCTTCGGGAGCTAAAAATCAGGAAAGACCAGGGGGAACCACCACTAGCCAAGATGCACCCACAGAGCCTGTTGCTCCCAAAGAATTTACAGAACGAGATTTAGAATTTAAAGGCAACCGAATTGCCTTAACACATCATGCTCGTTGCCGTATGGATTGTCGAAAAATTGACGCTTTCGAAATTCAAGAAGTTATTGATAAGAATACTATTAATTATAAAAAAACAAGACCTGCAAAACCTGGCAAGTGTCCTACCATTGCTTATGAAGGAATGACTAGAGACAACCAAAATGTGCGTGTAATTGTGGGAGATTGTGAGAATGACCCTATTATTATTACAGTGATTGACTTAGGCAATAAGTATCATTGTACCTGTGATTAAGTATAAAAATGGATGTAATATTAGAATGGTTTCATCAATTTTCGGATGGACTAACAGAAACGGAGAGCAAAGGCTTAACTACCTTTATAATTGTGTTACTATTATGGTTGTTTCAACGCCTAATGGTACGCTCTATCATGAAGTTACAGAACGATTTAGCCATACGGTACACTTGGCGTAAGAGCCTTACTTATGGAGTGTACTTAATTGGAATTGTAGCAATAGCTTTGGTTTGGGCAAATCATTTTGGCGATTTTGCAACCTACCTTGGTTTGTTATCGGCAGGTCTGGCGATTGCTTTTCAAGACCCCATTGTTAATATGGCAGGTTGGTATTTTATTTTGCTTCAAAAACCATTTAAGGTAGGAGATCGGATTCAAGTTGATAACCAAATTGGAGATGTAGTAGACATTAATCTGTTTCAATTTTCTATTGTAGAAGTAGGAAATTGGGTTGGAGACGAACAAAGCACGGGGAGAATTATTCATATTCCTAATTCCAAAATTTTTAAAACACCACTGGCGAATTATAACGAAGGCTTGGATTATATTTGGAATGAAATAAAAGTTCTGGTGACCTTTGAGAGCAATTGGAAAAAATGCAAGGAGGTCTTGGAGAACACCTTGAATGTACATGCGCCCAAAGTAAGTGAACATGCCAAAAAAGAACTTCAATCTGCTTCGGGAAAATATCTTATTTATTATCATAAGGTAACTCCAATTGTTTACACGAGTGTAGAAGATAGTGGCGTATTGTTAACCTTACGTTATCTTTGTGAGCCCAAAAAACGCAGAAATACAACGAGCTTTCTTTGGGAGAAAATTTTGGATGAATTTAATCATCCTGATAATATAGATATGGACTTTGCTTACCCAACTAGACGAGCCGTTACGACAGGAGATGGTGTAAAGGCTGCCACAGGAGATTAGGCAATCTACTCATATTTAAGCCTATTTTAAGATTTTAAAAACTTAATTTTAACGAAATAAAAACAAAAGAGACGAATTAGGATTCGTTGGAGCGTTCTTTTTTTAGTTAATTTGTCCAAATTATAAATACTTTGATAGTAGTACTTTTATAAAAAGGGATTTAGTCCAAAATTTAAAGCTACTACTGCATATTTTAGATATAAAAGAGAGAAAAAATGATTGATATTGCTTTGCTCAGTAAGTTTTGTAGAATTCCTGCTGCTCCTGGATTTGAACAGCGCTTGCGTGCTGTAATAATGGAAATGGTTGCCCCTTTGGTCGATGATGTTTATACCGATGCAATGGGTAATGTATATGCAGTTAAAAAAGGAACTCAACAAGATGCCGATACCAACAAAGTAATGATTGGAGCGCACATGGATGAGATTGGCTTTATTGTAACGCACATCGAAGAAGGCGGTTTTATTCGTTTCCATACCCTAGGTGGTTTTGACCCCAAGACCTTAACGGCTCAACGAGTAATTATACATGGAAAAGAAGACGTTGTTGGTTGTATGGGCTGCAAACCTATTCATTTATTGACTCCTGCAGAAAGAGGAAAACCATTGGGTATCAAGGATTATTTTATTGATACAGGAATGACTCAAGAAGAGGTAGAACGCATTATTAGTGTTGGTGATCCTATCACAAGAGAGCGAGAGTTGATTGAGATGGGAAACTGTGTTAATTCTAAATCACTTGACAATAGACTGGCTGTTTATATGCTTTTTGAAACGTTGAGAGAATTAAAAGACCAACCTGTACCTTATGATGTGTATGGTGTTTTTACCGTTCAGGAGGAAGTTGGAATTAGAGGGGCTAGTGTTGCTGCTCAACAGGTTAATCCTGCTTTTGGTTTGGGGATAGATGTTACCATTGCTTTTGATGTTCCTGGTTCGCAAGCCCATGAGCGTATTACTTCTTTAGGAAAAGGTTGTGCCATTAAAATTATGGATAGTTCAACAATTTGTGATTATAGAATGGTGAACTTTATGAAAGCAACTGCTGATAAACACGACATTAAATGGCAGCCAGAGGTGTTGACTGGAGGTGGGACCGATACCGCAGGTATTCAGCGTAGAGGAACAGATGGTGCTATTGCAGGCTGTATTTCTATTCCTTGTCGAAATGTACATCAGGTTATTGAAATGTCAGACAAAACGGATATTCGGAATGGGATTGATTTGCTCAAAACCTGTCTCTTAGAGATTGATCAATACGACTGGAGTTTTAAATAGACTGAATTTAATCGTTGATAATTTGAGGATGGGCTTTGTTGTCCTATCTTCAAATTATCAAACGAATTAAAATTTACGAGCTAAAGTTGATCGACAAGATCCTGTAGAACGGTTCTATTGATTACATGTTTCCCCTCAAACCAGATCATTTTAAAATTAAGCTTTTGTGCTTTTGTAAATGCTTGTTGCTCTTGAAGGCGTTTAGAACTTAGGTATTCATCTTGCCGCCCATAGACAACATAGAGTTTTTTATGGGCTAAGTATTTCTCCATTGGCAAATACGTTAGGTCTGTAGGAAAGCCTGCTCCCCATAGAATAAGGTTGTCAAATTGAGGACGGTTGCGCTCAATCCATCGCAGAGCAGTAGCACCTCCTTGAGAAAACCCCAAAATATTAATTTCTACTTCTTCAGACAGTTGGTTTTTGTAATGAAAATAGAGATGCTCTATATAATTACAATAATCCTCGATTTCGGACAAACGATCTGCTTTGGTCATCCAAGATGCCCCAACAATTCCTTTCGCTTCATTCCAGTAAAAACGAGAAAAGCCCTCTGGCGCAACAATCAAACAGTCTTCTCCCAAGTCATCAAACTTATGAATAAAACGACTGGCCAATTGCCCATAGCCATGAAAGACTAAAAAGAATTTTTTGATCTTAGGAGAGGGGTGACCTAATGTATAATAATGCGCTGTACGAGGGAATTTAATTTGATGTGGTTGCATAAAGAATAAGATTTTTGATGTTTACACAAAAAAATTATATTTTGGGTGGTAATTATACCAAAACTTTAGCGTTTTTTTTCGTTTAGAGAATAAAGTGTTGAATCAAGTGTTTTATTCAACAGTTTAAGTAGCTTTTTGCTATTACGATTTGATGGTTAGTTTGGTAAAATTAGCATTAAAAAATTAAGATTATAACGGAATCACAATAAACGATATTTCTCACAACATTTGACCAACAATGAGTGCAAGTAAAGAAAAAAAAGAAAAAATAGGAGCTGAAACAGAACTACGTCCAGATTCGCCATTACAGCAATGGATGAAACATATAGGAGCCTACCTTATTTTATTGATTGTTGCTATGTTGTACTTTAAGCCTGTTGCATTTGATGGCAAGTCGCTACAACAACACGATAATGTACAGGCTTTGGCGATGCAAACGGAAATTAGACAATATAAAAAGAGTACAGGAAAACAAATTAAGTGGACCAACAATTTTTTTGGTGGAATGCCAACAACGATAATCGCTAGCCATAGCCCCAACTATATTAATAGTAAAGTGGTTCGCCCATTGCTCTTTTTTCAAGGTTATAATGAATGGGTGAATCTATTTATGATTCTAATTAGTTGTTATATAGGGTTGCGTTTATTGGGGCTTGGTTTTGTCTTGAGTGTAGCCCTTTCGGTTATACTGGGCTTTTTTACATCCAATACGCTCTTTATTGCCGCTGGGCATACTGGAAAAATGAATGTTTTGGCACTGACTCCTGTTATGATTGGAGCATTAGTTTATGCGTATAAAAAAAATGCACTATTGGGATCCATGATTTTTGCATTTGGATTCAGTTATAGTCTCTCTAGGAATCATGTTCAGATTACTTATTATACCTTTTTTGCATTAGGGATTATAGGGCTATTTCTAATGTATGAAGCCATCAAGGAAAAGAAGTTGGCTAATTTTTATAAGTTTGCAGGTGCCATGGTATTTGCTGTTTTATTGGGCGTTATATCTAATTTGGGGGCATTGTGGCCCAATTATGAATATGGACAAGAATCCACTCGTGGTACAACAGAGTTAACAAAAGTAGATCATAAAAGTGGTTTGGCAAAAGATTATATTTTTGGATTGAGTCTAGAGAAATCTGAAATCGGCATGTTAATGTTTCCTAATTTTTATGGAGGAACGCAAGGCAAATTGTTTGTTAGCAATGAAGGTTCGGAGACTCAGGCAGCGTTTAGAAGCCCTAGAGTGCAGCAAGAAATTGTTGCGGCAGCCAAACGAGCAAATGCACAAGATGTGAACCAATTTATGAACCAAGTCGCCATGCAATATACTCGACAATATCGGGGTAGCCAAACGATGTGTGGAGGACCTATCTATTATGGTGTGGTTGTTTGCTTTTTGTTTATTTTAGCCTTATTGCTATTGCAGGGAGCTTTAAAATGGGGGATTATCAGCACACTAGCATTTTTTATTATTTTAGCTTGGGGGCAACATTTTCCTTTGGTTAGTGACTTAATGTATAGCTATTTCCCGTTGTATAACAAATTTAGAGACACTAAGATGACCATGCTTGTTGCTCAACCTTTAGTAATTTTAGGAATAGGTGCTGGTCTTGTTCGTTTGTTTCACTTTAAGGCAGAAGATTATACCAACACTTGGTCTGCAAAATTACTACCCAAATTAAAACAAACGGTTTCTAAGCAGGGCTATGTTGTTTTGGCAGGAGCTATTGCAATAGGAATTTGCATACTAACTTATTTATATCTTTCTGTAACGCCTTTATCTGCTCCCAAAGATGCTGAACTAGCTGTCATCAGTCCTAGTTTGGTTGCTGCTCTAGAATTGGATAGAGCTGCACTTGCCAAAGCGGATATATCTAAAGCATTGATCTTTATAATAATTGCAATGGGATTACTTTTGTTGTATACCAAGAGTATATTAAAAAAAGAAATTGTAATTGTATTGTTGGCGGTTGTTGCTTGTGTCGATTTGTTGCTTGTTAATAATGAATATGTCAATAAAGATAGCTACACAGACCTAGATTATATAGAAAAAGCAGACAAAGCAGCACCAACCAAAGCCGATCGAGATATTATGAAGGATCAATCAATCTATCATGTGGTTGATTATTCTAGAGGCTATCCTAGTCAGAATGCACAAGCTTGTTATTTCCACAAAAGTATGGGGGGCTATTTTGCAGCAAAACCTTTACTTTATCAAGAATTTTGGGGGCATTATCAACTAGATAATGGGAATGTAGCCTTGAAGCAGCACAGCAATTTGATGAATATGCTTAATGTGAAGTATATTATTCTTAGCCAAGAACGATTTATGGATAACCCAACTGCTTTAGGAAATGCTTGGTTTGTTCAAAATATTGATGTGGTTAAAAATGCAGATGAAGAATTGGCCGCACTTGATAATCTAGACCCTGTATTGAATGCTGTAGTACAAGAAAAGTATGCTCCTTATGTAGAAGGGTTGAATACTGATTATGTGGCTGGTGATAAAATATTCTTGAAAAAGTATCACCCTGATACGATGATATACCAATCCGAAACCTCAAAAGATCGCTTTGCCATTTTCTCAGAAATGTATTACCCGCCATCAAAAGGATGGAATGTTTATATAGATGGAAAAAAAGTAGATCCTTTTGTTAAGGTAAATTATGTCTTACGTGGATTGAAAGTTCCTGCTGGGAAACATGAAATAAAGATGGTTTTTGAGCCAGTTTCTATTAGTATAGGTGCTACCGTCGGAAGCTTAGTATCAATATTGATTATAGGCTTGCTTGGAGGAGCCACTTTTTTTGCCTACAAAAAAACTAAAGAAGAACATCTAAGCTAGGTAAGTTGTCTACTGTTCCTGTCTTAAAATGTTTTACGAATAAGGGCTCATAGAGCCAGTTATGCCATTAGGCAGTGGTCTTTTGAGCGGGGATATAAGGACGAGCTTTCCTATATCAGTTGTATAATTTAGTTTTACTTGTTATTATAATGTTCGTTTTTTGACAATGTTCTCATAATGAAGTTGTGAAAGAACCATAATTTTTTTTTATGAAAATAATGTTTTTTGAGCCTTACACAAGGCATAGTCCACATTTTGAATACTGCTTAGAACAGATACAGGTTCATCTGGACAAAGGGAATGAAGTGTTTTTTGTAGGCTGTAATGCAGAATTTTCTGCTTGTGATAACAACCTATTTCATTCTTCGGCTATTTGTAAAAGTTGTGTAGAACGTTGTGATAAGGGAATTTCATTACTTTCCAAAAAAGTAAAAATCAACAATAGCATTATTATTACCCCAGAAGAACAAGTAATCGTAGACGAATATATTCAGAAGGTAGTATTTAATAATGTTGAAGAGTTAAAAAAGATCAAATTTAGAGACTTTGATTTGGGGATGGGGGTTGCCTCTAGTTTAATCACCCATTTTCGGAATCCATATTTTGATGTAAAAAGAAACAAAAGGCTAATTAGGAACTATATTGAATCTTCTATTAAAGTTTATTTAAGTTTAAAGCGATATGTAGAAGATGAAAAGATTGATGCGATCCATATTTTTAATGGTCGGCTAGCGCATCTACGTCCAGCTTTAAGGGTGGCAGAGGAAAAAGGCATTGATTATTATACGCATGAAGCTGGAGCGAGTCGCAACAAATATGCCATATACAAAAATATGATGCCTCATAATTTTACCAAACGAAGAGAATTAATCCGTGAGTTTTGGGAAAGTGCAGACAAGAATGAAAGAGTAAAGATGGGCGCTTCATTTTATGAAGATCAAGCAACGGGGAGGGCTAGAGACAAGTCTTTTCATCATGTCAAAGATCAGAAAAAAAACGCTTTGCCTAGCAACTGGGATGCTTCAAAAACGAATCTAGTTATATTTAATTCTTCTGAAGATGAATTTGCGGCAATTGCTAGTAAACGAAGTATGGGGGTTTATCCTTCGCAGTTGGTAGGAATACAAAAAATGGTGGAGGGGCTTAAAGATAATGAGGACTATCATATTTACCTTAGAATTCATCCCAATCTACGCAATGCCAATAAGAAAATATTAGAAGAACTCTATCAAATTACAGCACCCAACCTGACGATTCTTGGTCCTAAAGACCCTACTAGTACCTATGAGTTAATTGATAAGGCAACAGCTGTAATTACTTTTATTTCTACAGTAGGAATTGAAGCTGCTTTTAGGGGAAAAATAGCTATTGTAGTGGGGAATGCAATGTATAGTGATTTAGGGGGAACCTATGCACCTAAGAGCCAAGAAGAAGTGATCAGTTTATTAAATAAAGTAAAAGACTTACCTCCTTTGGACAAAGAGGGAGCCTATATTTATGGTTATTATCGTAAGTATTATGGTATTTTATGCAAGTATTATGAGTCAGAGGGCTTATCTAAAGGTAAGTTTAAAGGGGTCAACTTAGACGATGCTTGTTCTGCGCTACCCTTGACTCGTTTTTTTGAAAAATTGCAATGGGTGAGAAAGCATTATTTTAGGTACAATTAGAAGCTGTTTTTCATGCCAATTAACTCAATTTAGTTTATAGAATTTATGAAAGTATTATATGTCACGCATGGTGCAGATATGATGGGAGCCAATAAGAGCTTGCTAGATTTGATAATGGGGCTTCAAGCGTATGATGTGGAGAGTGTCCTATTGATACCAGAGGACGGAGAGCTTTCTGAATATTTGACCAAAAAGGGTATTCCTTATATTAAGGCTTTTTATTACAATTGGGCTTTTACAAAATATATCTCTAAGGGATATTGGCTGAATAATATTAGGCAGAAACAAAATCAAACCCACTTAAAAGCAATCGCAGAAAAGGTAAGGGATTTAAATTTTGATCTTATCTATAGTAATTCTTCCATTATTGGAATTGGTGCTCAACTCGCTGATTATTTAACGATTCCTCATATTTGGCGCATTAGAGAGTTTGGGGAAAAAGATTATGGTGTTTCTTTTTGGGGAGGTCGTCAAATGTTTAATAAATGGGCGAATAAATCGGCTGCAATTACTACCATTTCAAAAGCAATTGAAAAAGAAACGCTAACAGAAGTTTCAGCTCCTAAATATGTCATTTTCGATGGGATTATAAACCGAAAAGAATTGGATAGCATTCGCCCTAATAGCTGTCATGATAAAGATCCATTTGTCTTTTTAATCATAGGTCTAATTCATCCAACAAAAAGGCAATTAGTGGCTTTGCGTGCTTTTCATAAGGTTCACATGAAAAACCCTAATACAAAATTGTTAATTGTAGGAAAGGGAAGACGACTTTATACTAAAAAAATAAAAAATTATATCAAGAAGAATGGACTAGAGAATGCTGCGAATTTTGTAGGTTACACCAAAGAACCTTACAAATATCACGAACAAGCAGATTGCGTCTTAATGTGTTCTAAAAGCGAAGGAATGGGGCGTGTAACCATAGAAGGGATGATTTTTGGCAATCCTGTTATTGGTTTTAATGGAGGAGCAACACCTGAATTGGTTCAGCACAATAAAAATGGCTTGATTTATTCTAAAGGAGAGGATGAACTAGCAGAATGCATGCTTAGTCTTGTTTCAGATCGAAAAAAAGCTGCTGAATATGGACGAGTAGGAAGAAAAGAAGCAGAAAAATACCTCATTGAATATTCTTCCTTAAAAGAGTACCAACTTTTTCAAGAAATTTTGAAAAAAAAGACAGCAAATTAAGTGTTAGTTTTAGCAAAAGAAGGTTCTTGAAGAGATCGTCTAGAAAGGTTCGTTTTGGAAAGCTCTAGTTTTGTGTTTTGAATTAACGGAGTAATGTTGAATAAAAGTTCAACTTTTATTCCATATAATTAGGGACATCCAGGAGGCGGCTTAAACAATTTCAGTAATCCTTCAAAAAAAGGTTCTAACTTGGTCTTAATAGTTAAGGCTCATTTACTTATCATAGGGCTTTGTTTTTATTTTTTGAAACATTCTAAATCACTTTCCCGTTTGAGCTAATTCGAATCATAAAAAGTCACAAAAACGAATTAGTATGCCCAATCTCACCTCATTCCCAGAGACCTTTTTACATTATATTTGGAAGTTAAAATTATTTAATTTTAAGGATTTAAAAACAAGCGATAATAAAGCAATACGTTTGCTAAATGTTGGGGTACACAATCACCATGCAGGACCTGATTTTAGTAATGCTCGTATTCGTATTGAGGATACTTTATGGGCAGGAAGTGTCGAACTGCATAAAAAATCTTCCGATTGGTTAAAACATGGGCATCAGCATGACGCAGCGTATAACAATACTATTTTGCATGTCGTTTATGAACACGATCAAGTGATTTATAGATCTTCAGGTGAAGCCATTCCAACATTAGAATTAAAAACTAGAATTAATCCCCAATATATACGGCGTTATTGGCTGCTATTGAATAGCAAAAATTGGATTGCCTGCGAAGCGCAAATCGTATGTACTTCAAAAAGAATGGAACAGCTATGGTTGAATCGTTTGGTGCTTGAACGTTTAGAGCTTAAAACAAAAGAAATCGAACAGGATTTGGTACTAAATCAGAATAATTGGGAAGTGAGCTTTTATCATTTTTTAGCCAGCAGTTTTGGTGTCAAACAGAATATAGCCCCCTTTGAAGCATTAGCAAAGTCATTGCCGTTATTGATTCTTTCTAAACACAAAGATAACTTACTACAGCTAGAAGCACTTTTGTTGGGACAAGCTGGATTTTTAGCAGATTTAACGTCTATTGATAAAGAGGATACTTATTTAAAAATGATTTGTAAAGAATATCAATTCTTAGCACACAAATATCAATTAATTCCCTTAAAGGCTTCTAGTTGGAAATTTGGGCGTATGAGACCTGCTAATTTTCCGACTATCCGATTGGCACAGTTCGCCGTTCTAGTGCATCAATCTAGGCATTTGTTTTCCAAAATTTTGGAAGAAACTAACGTTGCAAAACTGCGAAAAATGTTTGCCATAGAATTAAAGGGGTATTGGAGTGCTCATTATAAGTTGGGAGAATCTTCATCAAAACGAAAGAAGTCTTTAGGAAGCAAAACAGTGGATTTGATTCTCATTAATACGGTTGTTCCGTTTTTGTTTCTTTTTGGTGAAAAGAAAGGACTCGTCCAATATAAAGAACGAGCGCTTGAATTGTTGCAAGCAATCCAACCAGAGCAAAACTCAATTATTGCAAACTGGGAACGTTTGGGATTTGTCGCCCAATCCGCTTATGAAACGCAGGGATTGTTACAGCTAAAAAATAATTATTGTGAGCATAAGCGATGTTTTAGCTGTTCAATTGGGCATAAAATTTTGCGAGTAGATTAAGTTTTTATTTGCCCAGTTATTCGAATAATTGTATATTAGGTTGGATACAGTACCAAATTATTTTTGGTTCTTTGACAAATCGTGTGGTAAACACTAAAAAAGGGTAAGCTTTTAATTACTTTTTAGCTTCGCTGCTAGGTATCCCCGTTGCTACACCATACCAAACTGCTCGTGCACTACGTTTATGTGGTTTAGAAGAAAGTTATAGGTCGTAAGTCGTATGCTTATTTCCTGTAAATACAGGACATACGACTTACGACCTATAACTTATAACAAAAGTAGTAATAAGCAGGCAAGGTGTTTACGACTCCACATAATTTGTCAAAGAACCATTATTTTTTAATAAAAGGCTATTTGATAACTCTATTCACAACGTTACTGAAAGTAATTGGAACTTCATTAAACTTAAGTATGGTAAATTTCCAAGAGGAACGAAGAAGGAATGTCTACTATACCAACAGAAGAGTTGTCAAAGAACCATAAAAAATTGCTCTATGATTAACCTAAAAGAAGTATTGACAGAATATGCAGAGCATAAGAACTATAAACTAAGAGAATTAGATGGCGGCAAATTTAGCATTGATATTGCCATGAAGCTAAAAGATGGCAGTTTTCGCTATCAATTTGTGTGGATTTGGATTTCTCCTAATAGGGGAAAAGGAAAGGATTGTGTTTATTTTACAAGTAGGGCAGGAGCTTATACCCCCAATGTTAATTTATACCAATTAATACGAGAATCGGGCTATGGAATCTATACTACGGTAACAATTGTATCGGATAAAGACAAAGAAGGGAATCCTTGTGAAACAGTTGTTGTTCAAGCTAGTCCAGTCCATGAACATCTTTCTAAAGAGCAATTTTTATATATCCTTTGGGAGGTTGCAGAAGTAGCTGATATACTAGAGGAAAAGCATTTTGGAGGTGATTCTCACTAGAACGAATCGCTATAAAAGAAAAAAGCTTCAAAACAATTACTGTTTTGAAGCTTAATAGTTGCAGAGGTAGGACTCGAACCTACGACCTACGGGTTATGAGCCCGCCGAGCTACCGCTGCTCCACTCTGCGTTTTGTGAATACAAATGTACGATGCTTTTTTTTATAATGCAAATTATTGCACTTAAAAAATAAAAAATTCTTAAAAAAAGAAAAAAGCTTCAAAACAATTACTGTTTTGAAGCTTAATAGTTGCAGAGGTAGGACTCGAACCTACGACCTACGGGTTATGAGCCCGCCGAGCTACCGCTGCTCCACTCTGCGTTTTGTGAGTACAAATGTACGATGCTTTTTTTATAAATGCAAATTATTGTTGTTTTTTTTAGAAAATTATTAAACATTACGCTCTTTGACAACTCTATCACGACCACGGAGAACCCAGCTTGCTGGCTCACGAGTGATAACAAGCTAACCTAGCAGCACAGCTAAGTAAATCGTGTGGTAAATGCTAAAAAAGGGTAAGCTTTCAACTATTTTAGCTTCGCTGCTACTATTTTTTTAGAAGAAAGTTATATATAGTAAAGTAAGTCGTAAGTCCTGTATTTACAGGAACTAAGCAGACGACTTACGACCTATAATTTATAACAAAAGTAGTAATAAGCAGGCAAAATAATTTTCTATTCTACAAGAGTTGTCAAAGAACGAAACATTATAACGAATTGTTTATTGATGTACTACAAAATTTTCTTCCGCAATGTTTAATGTTTCTACAAACTTTACCGATTCAGGAATATGGATTTTGTACGTAATCACTTCTTGACACTCTTCTCCTTTTACTAACAGTGTTTTTTGATTTTTTTTGGGAGTGAGGGTAAGGGTATTGGTTTGAAGGTCTACGGTTGAATTTAGCTCGTAACGACCATTTTTGGCTAGATAATCTAACAAGGGGAGACTACCTGCATTAATTCGAATAGAGGTTTCAATCGAAATGCGTGTACCTTTAGTCTTAAAGATTTGGACTCGATTACTAGGGGCATTCACCCGAACCTTTACAATCCCCTTGGGTAAAGTAGAAATCTGAGGGATTTTATTGCTTGCTTGACCACTAGCCTTCGAAACGAAGAAGATAAAGAACACTAGGGGGATCATTCTTAAAAAATTCATCTTTTCTATTTTTTCCTAAAATTTTAGGCTGTGTTTTTATTTGATTTACTAAAGGTTATAGGTAATGTACACAAAGCAATAAAAGGGACTTTATTAAAATGTGTAAAGTAACACTACCATATGTATTTATGATAAAAAATTGCTATTTGTTACCATTTGTGTTAAAAAGTTTAAGTTTATTTAAGGTACGATTTTTTTCTTAAAAAAGAAAGCCAATATGCTTATAAAAAAAACATATTGGCAATATAATTTATTGACGGTCAGTGTTAAATGCTAATTACTCTCCTATATCTTCATTCCAAAGCTTGGGATGTTGATGAATAAAAGTAGTCATTAAATCAATACATTCTTGGTTGTTTAGGTTAATAACTTCTACACCATGCTCTTTCATAAATTGTTCTGCGCCAGAGAAGGTTGTATTTTCACCTACAATGACTTTTTTGATGCCAAATTGAACAACCGCACCAGCACATAAATAACAAGGCATTAGTGTAGAATACAAGACCATATCATGGTAAGAACCAACCCGACCAGCTTGTTTTAGACAATCGATTTCAGCATGTGCCATCGGGTCGTTTTGCTGTACTCTTTGGTTGTGCCCAGCACCAATGATTTCCCCATTTTTAACTAAAACAGAACCAATAGGAATGCCCCCTGCATCACGCCCTTTTTTGGCTTCATCAATGGCTGCTTTCATAAATTTTTTTTGAAGCGGTAGTTCATCTTTTAGTGCTTTTAGCTGTGCGTAAACAGTTGCTAAATCTAAATCCTCTATTTGTGTTACCTCCTTACAAAGTTTCATTAATAAGGCATCTTGTTGATTGCCTAAGTTTTTGGCTATAGAATAAGGAATTTGAGGTTGGAAGGTTACCAAGGAATATTTAGAGTGGTAATCCTCATAAGTATTCTCTAATAAATGCTCCAAGGTGCGTTTCTTTCTAAAAATAGGATTAGCAACGTGGTCTCTCATTTCGTAGAAATTTTCTACGGCTAAATCTCCAATAGCATCCCCGTTAACTTTGCGTAATTGTTGGTAAGCATTGTAGGCCGCAGACCAGTTGCCTACACCATGCTCATCAATACAGGCATTTAATATTCTACAATCTTCAAAAGAAGCATTCATACCCTGCCCATAAAAAGGAACAACTGCATGAGCTGCATCTCCAATCAGAACTGCTTTTTCGCTGTGAATCCAAGGATAGCATTTTAGAGTACCTAGTTTTCCTACAGGGTTGTTGGCAAATTCTTCTTGAAGGTTGACCAAGTAAGGAACGGCATCGCCAAATTGTTCTTCAAAAAACGCTTGGACTTTTTGAGGGGTATCCAAACTTTCAAAACTAACAGGTCCCGTATGAGGAAAAAATAAAGTACAGGTAAAGCTACCATCTGCATTGGGCAATGCAATTAACATATAATTGCCTCTTGGCCATATATGCAAGGCATTTTTCTCTAAGGCAAAAGTTGCATTTTCCATAGGGGGAATAGACAACTCTTTGTAGCCATGTTCTAACCAATCCACACTAGATTGATAGCCATCCATCTGGTTTTCCATGGCATTTCGGACAGCAGAATTGGCACCATCTCCACCAATGATGGTGCAGCCTTGTACGGTTCGTTGTTGTTGGGTTTCGTAATCTTCAACAATAATGCTGCTAGTTTCAAAATTAACATCAACACATTTTTGATTGAAATGGATGGAGACATTCTGATAAGATTCTGCCTCTGTCATTAAGAGCTGATTCAGACCTCCTCTAGAAATAGAATTAATATATTGTGAACTATCCTTGCCATAAGGGGCAAATTTTAATGCTCCATCTTTAGCATGAAGCATACGTCCAGGCATTTTTACAGCTTCTGCCATTACTTTGTCAATAACGCCAACTTCTTCTAAGGCTAAGATACCTCTATCCGATAGAGCCAAATTAATAGAACGCCCTGCACTAATTTCTGTAGCACGCATATCTGGACGACTTTCAAAAATTTCTACCAATAAACCTTTTTTGGCTAAATAAATAGCCATTAGAGAACCTGCTAAACCTGCTCCAACAATAATTACGGGTGCCTTTTCCATTGTGTTTTTAATTGTGCTTGTTCTTTGCTCCCCCGTGTTTTGTTATCACTCTTTTTCTAACAGAATAGTAAAAAGCGTACACTCCGTTAGCGTTCGTCATACGAGTAGACAAAGAACCATTATATTTTCTATTCTATAATAATCGTTACGAATATCGGCAAATAATTTGGAAAAGGAAGGGGATTATGGGCAAATTTCAGCAGAGTATTGTTTTGCTTTGGGGTGTTTTAATGCTTGTGCCTTTTGAACTTGTAAACAAGCATTGTTCAAATCTCCCAATACTTTGTAAACCATTCCTAGTTGATAGTGGGCTTCGGCATATTGAGGATCCAATTGCAGTGCCTTTTGATAATCTTTTAAGGCGCTTTTGTAGTAGACCGTTGGATTTAAGGTTGATTCTGTGTCTGGCAATAAAAATTTGCCGCATTCGCCACAAGCCTCTGGTTTTCGGATGCTTGTAATGCCTAAGGTGTATTTGAAGTTGCCCAATTCGAGCCAATAAGGGGCATGATCTGGCGCTAAATTGCAAGCAGTGAAAAATGCCTCATAAGCGGCTTGGTATTCTTCAAATTCTTGTAGGCATTTGCCCTTCCAGAGATAGGCTTCAGCATAGCTGGATTCTGAGGCAATCAATTTGTCAAAGATTCGTTCTGCTTTAGGGAAATTCCCTTTTTTAAAAGCAGTAATTCCTTTTTGGAGTTGTACGTTTAGTTGGTTTTGAGCACTTACGGTACTAAAAAAGAAGAAAAAAATGACGGAGTGAAACAAACAAAAGGTTGTTGATAATCTTAGCATAACAATAAGAAACTGAAAAAATAAAAGCAGCATGATCAATTCATACTGCTTTTATAACGTTATTTTATTTCAATTTATTTTTTCTTCTCTATTGGAATAAGCGAAGTCTTTGGAATAGGCAACTGGCTTAATCTTCAATCAATCCCAAAATTCTATTGAGATCTTCAGTATTCAAGAAATTAATAACAATTTGTCCCTTTCCTTTTGAATCCGTTTTTAGATTTACTTTGGCACTTAATTTAGAAGCAAGATCGGATTGAACTTTCTGATAAGCAGGAGGCAGAGATTTGTTGCTTTTTGCTTTTGAAGGAGTAGCACCAT
The DNA here is from genome assembly GCF_026000115.1 of Aureispira anguillae. Classification (GTDB taxonomy): domain Bacteria; phylum Bacteroidota; class Bacteroidia; order Chitinophagales; family Saprospiraceae; genus Aureispira; species Aureispira anguillae. The sequence goes on along the minus strand of NZ_AP026867.1, from coordinate 5,179,869 downwards.
TTTTATGCAGCTTGACTAAATCTTCGGTCTGACGAACCGAAAGCTGTTTGTCTATAATGCTTTTAAAAGTAGCAATTTGAAAGGCGTAGTCATCCGTTCCCAACAAAGCTTTGGCATGACCCATAGAAATTTGATTTTCTTTAAGCCCTTTTTGAATGGTTTCAGGCAACGTGAGCAAACGGGTAAAGTTAGTAACGGTCGTACGTCCTTTTCCAACACGTTCAGCAAGTTGTTTATGCGTCAACTTACACTCTTTCATTAAACGACCATAAGTGATGGCGACTTCTATCGGATTGAGTTGTTGGCGTTGAATATTTTCAATTAAGGCCATTTCAATCATTTCTTGATCGTTCGCAAGCCTAACAAAAGCAGGAATTTCCGTCAATTGAGCCATTTTAGAAGCACGCAAACGACGTTCTCCTGAGATCAATTGAAATTTATCGTTGCCAAGATGACGTACTGTGATGGGTTGGATAAGTCCATGAACAGCAATAGAGTCGGACAATTCTTTAAGAGCCGTAGGCTCAAAATCAACCCTTGGTTGAAAAGGGTTTACTTCAATACTAGTCAATGGAATAAAAGCAACTGTATTGGATAAATCGTTAACAACTTCCTGTTTCTTTTTGGATGACTCTATATCCGCATCAATATTGCCCAATAGAGCACTAATTCCCAATCCTTTGTTTTTACGTTTTGCCATTGCTATATCTTGAATTTGTCTACCCAGTTGTTAATTTTATTGTTATTGATTGATTAGTAGGTTATTGAGGAGAGAAAATAAAAAACTCTACACAACACAATGTGTACTAATTTAGTAAAATCAACAAAATGATACTTCTCCATTAAAATTTGTATGGGTAAAGATACAATTTATGTATTATATCCAAAAATAGGTTCTTTGTTTTATCGTAGAACTATTTATTTTTGTCGAATTAATTAATGTTAATTTAGATTTGTGGAATCTTTTTTGTTTTTAAATGTTTATTTTGAAGGTATAAATTGGGGATAAGATGCCATTAAATAAGCTATTGTTATTCAAAATGTTTGCGTTTCAATTTTAACGTTAATTAACTTTATTTAGGTATAATAAACGTTGCTCCAACGTATTTTTACGCTACGAAAGAATTATCTTAGGCGAACGATCAACAACTATTCTATGGATTGATTCGCTATGCTGTTACTTCGTGCTTTTTCATGGAGTAATGATAAACATGACTTTAAATTAAAATTCACTATGAAAAAAAATTGTTTCTTAATTGCTCTGTTATGGAGCGTGTCGTATTGGCAAGTAACTGCTCAAAGTTTTGGTGATTATCAATGGAAAAACGAGATGGCACCCACGCCAGAAATTCCTGCTGAGTATGCCGATGCTGATGCTGTAGTCATTCGTAATGAAACCTATAGTAGAGGCGCTTTTTCGGGGACGTTTCCTTACATTGAGCAATTGACAACGTTTAGAACGCAAGTGCATGTGAAAATCCAAAAAGAGGAGGCTTTAGAGGATTATAATCGAATTATTCTTCAACGATTTAAAGGAATTATTGCGGATTATGTTCAGTACAAATCAGTTGATTTGCGTATTCGTAAAGCCAGTGGAGAAGTTAAAGATTACCATGTTAGAGATTTGTCGCAAGCTAAATTGACCCAAGAAGATGATTTGTATGATAGCAAAGACGACTTGTTTATTTATGAAATCTCTGATTTAGAGGTGGGAGATGAGCTAGAAACGGTAACCGTAATTGAATACAAATACCCAGATGGAGGACGAACGGTCAACTTGTATGGTCAATATCCAACATTATCTGCTTCTTATACCATTTCAGTTCCTTTAAAGGTACAACTAAAGGGGAGTATTTACAATGGAATGCCAAGCCCTAATGTTCGAACAACATCCACCAATCGAGTTTACAGTTGGGAAATGAAGAACCTAAAGGCTATGCCAGAAGCAAATTCGAGCGGAACCATCTTTCAAAATGATTTGGAGTGCTTTATTTATGAATTAAATTTTGACGCTTTTCGCCAAGATCAATTGTCTTTTAAAGTAGTAAATTATGCCGATCAAATTTTACAATACTCTGAGGATTTCTTAAAAGTTCGTGTTCGAAAAAAGAAAAAATTAGAAGATTTTTATGAGCAAATGTTTGCCGATGGGGCTAAGATGTTTGGCAAAAAAGTAGAAGAACTACAAGCGGTCGAAAAAGTATATTTACTCAATGAACATATTACCAAAAAGGTAAAGATAATTAATGAAGAGTTAGAAGATTTTGAAAAAAGCGAGGGGATCGAATACTTCTTGTTAAATGGAAGAACCGATCGTCGTAACTTGAATAGAATTTACCGAGATTTCTTCGAGCGTTTTGAAATTCCTTATTATGTAGCAATTGGAAAAAATCGCTTTAGCGGTCCTTTGGACTTAAAGTTTGTTTCTAGAGCTCAAATCAGTGAATATTTCTTTATTTTTAAGAATGGAGATAGCTTTTTATCCATCAATGGAATGGGTGGTTTAAATGAGTTGCCTTGGAGTTATTACAATACAGACTGTTATATGAGAGATATAACAGATCGAGAAGCTAAGTTGCAAAAAATTAACTTTGGTGATGCTCCTTTGACAGATCTTAAGACCAACAAACGTTCTACTCGTGCTCAGGTTCAAGTTAATCTTAGCAAGAACAATATTACACAAAAAGTATCCAATACCTACTCTGGGCTTTATGCTAGAGGCAGTAGAGGTGGAATCGTAAATGGTCATAAAGCAGATACTTTACAAAAAACACTTCAACGATCTTTTGATTATAATTTCCGTGCCTATGACAAGATTAAAGCTACTGTAAGTAATGCTAAAGTAGATAAATTTGAAACTTCTCCATTGGCTAAATTTATGTTTAAGTTTAGTTATGATGTTGCGATTGATAATTTAATCAAGCAAGAGGGACAAAAATATAGCGTCGATGCCGATGAATTTTTGGGACATGCCATTCGCAATGTGGTCAATGCTGAAAAGAGAACCTTAGATTATCACGTGCCTTATTTAGGAACCGATAAAGAAGAATATTTCTTGGTATTTGATCAAGATGTCAGCTTAGAGAATGCAGAAGAATTGACACAAAAAATAGACAATGAGTATGCTTCTTATGAGATGAAGGTTACACAAATGAAGCCCAATATGATCCGCATACAATCTACTTATCAAGTCAAAAAATTATTTATTACAAAGGATAAGGTCAAAGAGTTGGACAAGGTGAATGAAGTTTATAAAAAAATTAGAGATTCTAAATTTATCTTTACTACTTCCGCTTAAGCAATTTGTGTTGCTGAAAAAATGAAAACCTTTTCTATCTATTTGATAGAAAAGGTTTTTTTGTTCGAGAGGGGGAGCTTCTTCAATTGACAATAAATCAAGCTTTGAAAACGGTATTTATTACCACAGAGATTATTCAATTCCGTATTAATTCCATATTATTAGGAGTACTAATAATATGAAGTTGTTTAAGAATAGCCTTAAATCACTAATGAAAGCTAATTTCTAGCTACTCTGCGTTAAAAATTTGCTCCATAGCGCTGCTATGAAGAAAATATGCTTAACGATTATAGCTCTAGCTATAAGCCTGCGCAGTTCGCTATGCTCATGCCTTGTTTATCTAAAAATTAGTACTCATTATCAACAAAACTCCATTTTTAAACAACTTCTATGGAAAATTTAGACTTACTATAATGAATCGCAGAAAATTTATTCAGTTTTCAACAACAACCTTGGGAGCTTCTCTGTTCTTAAACCCTTTAGAAATATTGGGAATGAAGGAACCTAATTTTACCAAAGCAGATTTTGGACCCGATTTTAAGTGGGGGGTAGCAACTGCTGCTTATCAGATAGAAGGAGCCTGGGATGAAGATGGCAAAGGTCCTTCTGTTTGGGATCATATGACGCACCATAAGCCGCACAAAATAAAAGGAAAGGAAAATGGTGATGTAAGTTGTGATTTTTATCATCGTTATCAGGAGGATATTCCACTTATCAAAACAATGAATTTTGACGTATTTCGGTTTTCTATTGCTTGGACACGAATTTTTCCAAAAGGGACTGGTACGCCCAATCAAAAAGGAGTTGATTTTTATCATCGAGTAATTGATCGTTGTTTGGAATTAGGAATCGAACCTTGGATTACGATTTACCACTGGGATTTGCCCCAAGCATTGGAGGATAAGGGCGGCTGGGCAAATCGGGAGATTATCCAATGGTTCAGTGAATTTGCAGATTTTATAACCAAAGAATATGGTGCTAAAGTCAAAAATTGGATGGTACTAAATGAGCCAATGGCTTTTACGGCGGTTGGTTACTTTGCAGGGGTGCATGCTCCTGGGTACATTGCCCCTCAAAAATTTTTAAAAGCAGTGCATCACACCACTATTGTACAGGCAGAAGGAGGGCGAATTATTCGCAAAAATGTCCCCGATGCTAATATTGGTACAACACTTTCTTGTTCTCCTGTTCGAGCCAAAGGCAATAAAAAAGCACATGAAAAAGCAGCCCATCGAGCCAATATATTACTCAATCGTTTGTTTATAGAACCTTTGTTAGGCATGGGCTACCCAACAGATGGCTTTCAGTTTATCAAAGGCATTCAAAAGTACATCAAAGAAGGGGATATGGATTTGGTACAGTTTGATTTTGACTTTATTGGTTTACAGAATTACACCCAAATGGTGGTCAAAAAATACATCTTGCCTTATGTTTGGTTGTTGGAAGAAAAGGCTGAAAAGCGAAAAGTGCCTGCTAACCAAATAACCGAAATGGGGTGGGAGGTGTATCCTGAGGGCATTTATAAAATTCTAAAGCAGTTTTCAGCATACAAAAAACTTCCGCCAATCATTATTACTGAAAACGGTGCAGCATTCAAAGATACTGTAGAAGGAAACCGAGTACACGATGTCCAACGGGTAGAATTTTATCAAAATTATCTGCAAAATGTATTAAAAGCAAAACAGGAAGGTATTGACATTAGAGGTTATTTTGCTTGGACGTTTATGGATAATTTTGAGTGGGCAGAGGGCTATGCCCCTCGATTTGGTTTGGTGCATGTTGATTATCAAACACAAAAAAGAACAATAAAAGATTCGGGGCTTTGGTTTAAGGAGTTTTTGGCAAAATAATTTGATATGGCTTGATATTTGGCTTTGCAATGGGGTTGTTTATCATCCAGTAAATCCTATATTTATGAATCGTAGAAATTTTATAAAATTATCCTCTAGCGCCTTAGGTGCTGCCTTGGTCGCTAATCCTTTAGACGTATTGGCTATGAATACACCTGATTTTACAAAGGCAGATTTTGGACCTGATTTTAAATGGGGAATAGCGGCTTCTGCTTATCAAATAGAAGGTGCATGGAATGAAGATGGCAAAGGTCCCTCTATTTGGGATACCTTTACGCATAATAAGCCCCATAAAATAAAAAATAGGCATAACTCAGATGTTTCCTATGATTTTTATCACAATTACAAAGAAGATATTGCCTTAATAAAAGAACTCAATTTTGAGGTGTTTCGATTTTCTTTTTCTTGGTCTAGAATTTTTCCAGAAGGAATTGGGAGAGTAAATCAAAAGGGCATTGATTTTTATCATCGGGTGATTGATCGTTGTTTAGAATTAGGGATAGAGCCTTGGGCTTTGATGTATCATTTTGACTTGCCTCAAGCACTAGAAGATAAGGGAGGCTGGGCAAACCGAGATATGATTAATTGGTTTGACGAATATACACACAAAGTTACGACCGAATATGGGGATAAGGTAAAAACATGGTTTGCTCAAAACGAACCAATTGGTTTTACTTTGGGGGGCTATTTAGCAATGTATCACGCCCCTGGTTATTTTGCGCCTCAAAAATTCCTAAAGGCAATACATCATGCCTTGATGTGCCAAGCTTCTGCTGGGCGAATTATGAAAGAAAATGTGCCCGATGGGCAAGTTGGCGCAGCGTTGTCTTGTGCTTATGTGCGTCCCAAAAACCAAAAGAAACGACATTTAGAAGCAGCACACCGAATGGACATTATTCTAAATCGTCTTTGTATTGAACCTCATTTGGGAATGGGCTATCCAACAGAGCGTTTTCCTTTTCTAGATAAAATTCATCGTTATGTCCAAGCTGGAGATCTTGAAAAATTAAAATTTGATTTTGATTTTGTTGGCTTGCAGAATTATACACAATTTGTTGCTAGACATGCTTTGTTGCCTTGTGTCTGGGCCTTTGAACAAAAACCTAAAAATAGAGGCATTCCCCCTGAAATGATTACCGAAATGGGGTGGGAGGTTTGCCCCGAAGGAATGTATAATATCATCAAACAGTATGCGGCTTATGAAAATCTGCCTCCAATCATGATTACAGAAAATGGCTGTGCTATGCCTGATAAGCTTGAAGATGGGAAGGTGCATGACCAACGGCGCATTGATTTTTATCAAAGCTACATGAAACAAGTGTTGAAAGCAAAGCGAGAAGGGGTAGATATTCGTGGTTATTTTGCGTGGACAATTATGGACAATTTTGAATGGGCTGAGGGCTTTGATCCTCGATTTGGATTGGTACATGTGGATTGGAAAACGCAAAAACGTACCATTAAAGATTCGGGGCTTTGGTTCAAGAACTTTTTGAAGGATTAAGGGGCGGTTGACATGGAAAAAGTAGGTCAACATGAATTATATATAGGGCAAGATTGGGGATTGTTTTGGGGAACATTTAGGGCTAATGTGGAGCATAGACATTATGCGATTCAATTGAGTATTTCTTGTGATGCGCCTATTCGAGTTGGTACAAGCAATGATAAAGAGCGTGAATTTGAAGCGGTTTTGATTAAAAGCAATGTAAAACATCGTTTAGCCTGCGAGAAAAAACATTTGTTGCTGCTGTTTAATCCTATTGGTTCAATAGGTCATTTTTTATCTCAACTCAATACCAATCCTATAGAAGAGGTGCAACATGATTTTGTTTTACCACTAAAAGCAGCCTTAAAGCGTTTAGCTCAGCATGAAGATACTTTTCAAGCATTTTTAGTCAACGTTGAAGCGCAATTGGTGGCGCTAAGTTGTACCTGCGAAGACGAACGTCATTTTAAAGATAAACGGATCCTAAAGGCCTTGTTGTACTTGGCTGAGCAGCGGGATCGTGTGGTTCCTTTGGTTGAAATTGCCAAAGTTTGCCATCTATCGCCCAGTCGTTTTTTGCATTTATTTAAGCAGGAATTAGGCATAACGTATAGAAGGGCGCAGTTATGGATAAAAATACAGCATTCGTTTCCCTTTCTTCAACATCATACCATTACCGAAACGGCTTATCAATTCGGTTTTTCAGATAGTGCCCACTATTCCAAAGTCTTTAAACAAAATTTTGGTTTGCCTCCTAAGTTGCTCAAATAAGAATAGCCAGTTTATACATGTTTGTTCTTTTAATCCTTCGGATATTTGCAAGGTAATTGATTGTTTACCTAAAAAAAGAACAATGTTAGCCACTAAAAACAAAACAGATCGCCCTGAAAATGAGAGCGAAAATTATCTAGCAGAAACCCAAATTCTTAACTTTTCAAATCCTCTTATTCAAAACCTAATCCATCAAAAAAATTGGAGGAAACTAGATACTGTCGCCAAAGTAAAGGCAATTTATAACTATGTGCGAGACGAAATCTTATTTGGATACAATCGTAGTGATAGCATTTCAGCTACTCAAGTTTTAGCAGATGGTTATGGTCAATGCAACACTAAATCAAGTTTACTAATGGCTTTGTTAAGAGCAGTAGGCGTTCCAAATAGAATTCATGGTTTTACGATTGACAAGGCCTTGCAAAAAGGGGCAATTACTGGAATATGGTATCTATTGGCGCCTAAAAATATTCTTCACAGTTGGGTCGAAGTTTATGTGGATGGGAATTGGTATTTTTTGGAAGGAGTCATTTTGGATAAGCCTTATCTTACTGCCCTCCAAACACAGAATAGTGCTTGTAAAACGACTTTTTGTGGTTATGGTGCTTATACCGATAATTTTCAAAATCCAGCCATTGATTGGAATTTAAATCATACCTATATTCAGGAGAAAGGAATCAACCAAGATTTTGGTTTATTTGACAACCCTGACGAATTTTATGCCCAACACCAGCAAAAATTAGGAAGAATAAAAGCATGGATGTTTCAGCATATTATTAGACACAAGATGAATAAAAATGTCCAAAACATTCGTAATGCTAAGCCTTTTTTGCCAAAGAGCGCTTTGTTATAACTGTTTCAATTGAGCCAACAACCACGGTTTTTCAGTAAGCGGATTCGTTTGTTCTATTTCTTGCCTTAACTCTTCTCGTTTGGTTGCATCATTAGGAGGAATCGCCAGCATTTTTTCGGTCAGATAAATCATGTTTTTGTAAATCTCTCGATGATAGGCAACAATAGATTTTCGTTGCAGAAAACGTTTGAAGCTCATTAATAATGCCATGAGTGCATCTATATATTGGCGTTCATAATAAATCTTGAGCAACATTACTTTTGCACTCATATTAAGGAATAAATCATCAAATTCTACCTGAACAAGCAATTGCATACAAGCATCGTATTGGTGTTGAGCAAAGAGTAGTTTTGCGTTGGCATAATAGGCATAATTTTCTTGATAAGTGGGTTCTAACAAAGGGGTATAGTCGGTTATAAATTGACGAGCCCAATCGTATTCTTTGAGTCGGATGGCCGCTGTGATGATGTTTTTATGGGTAAATTGACTCAATTGATTATTTTCTATCAAAATAGCATGTTCTAAGCCGTATTGATAGAGTTCGAAAACAGAGCGAACGTATTTTTCTACACCATTGTTTAATTGTCTTACGCAATAATTAATGGCAATCAAATAAATACTTTTGAGTTCCTTTGGCGATAAGGCATCATGGTGTTTTATCAATAAGCGTTGTAGTACCTGAAAATAATTTTCTTTATTAGGGTGTTGTAAAGACATATAGCTATAAAAATAGAGCTGTACGGCAGGAATTGTATCAAATCGCCCACTTTCTATTTCGCCTAATACCGCAGTTAGTAAAGGAACTTCATAAACAGATTTGTATAGGCGTTGGTGCATAATGGTTTCACAGGCATAATTTAGTGTTTCTAATACAAAAGCCAGATAATGATGATCTAATAATGGTTGTAGATTTGTTTTTCGAGTTCGGCTGGCCGTATTTTGATGTTCAAAAATTATCTTTTCTAATTGGAATTGATGATAGTGATAGTTACTATCTTGTACCAATTGATTTTGTTGTGCCTGTTGAAGTTTTAGAATATTTTGCTTGGCATATTTGTTTAATTTTCGTTTTTCCAGAAATTCAATCAACATCTTTTTGTTCGAAAAAGTTGATTTTTTTTGCATTAAAAACTCGATAAAATTTTCTAACAATTGCACACAGTAACTCATGATGTGTTTGAGTTTTGCATCCTGATATATTTCATTGGGGTAAAGCTGTGCATATACCTTTTTTCTATGGGTTGTTCTTGGAGTTAAAGAACGTTTAGAAAGCAGTAGTAACAAAAGTTCTTTGCTTTTTTGGTGCTGATTGTGGATGGGAGAGTTGATCCATTTTTTGAATGCCTCTTTTTCTTGCCGATCTAAGATTTGAAGTAGATCTATTAATTTGCTTCTATACATAAAACAAAGATAGTATAAATACATAATTTTCTGATAAACTTTATTTTTTGTCGTTGAAAATTATCGCATTTTAGAATATAATTGTGTCAATTATTACACTCTATTGCAAATGACAATACTTTTTATGAAAACAGGACTATTTTTTATTGCTTGTCTTATACTATTTGTAAACCATACAAAGGCACAAACTGCAGCCATACCTGATACCGTTTTTGAACAAAGGCTCATACAATTAGGGATTGATTCCGATGGATTGGTGAATGGTCAAATCCTAAAGAGCGATGCCTCAGGAATTACAACTTTGCAGTTAAATAATACAACAGGTACTCCGAAAATAACGGATCTAACAGGGATTGGTACTTTTGTAGATTTGGTGGATTTGTATTGTCAAAATAACGATTTGGATAGCATTGATGTTTCGGGTAATCTGAACTTAGCCTATTTGTTTTGTGCTAATAATAACTTAAAGGAATTGGATTTGTCCCTGAATACAGGCTTGCTTCGTTTGGATTGTTCAGGGAATGATTTTGATAGCATAGATATTTCCAATAACCTCGCTTTGGAGCGTTTGCATTGTAATAATAACAATTTGAGGGAGCTTGATCTGACCAACCACAACGCTTTGAAACGTTTGTATTGTACAAACAATCACCTTAGCACAATAGATCTTTCTAATAATACCTTATTGGATAAATTGGATTGTAGTGCTAATGACCTAGCCGTTTTAGAGGTGACCAACAATACTGCTTTGACAATGCTTTATTGTCACGATAATAATTTGGGACTACTTGATATTAGCAATAATACCGCCTTGCTTAATTTTAATTGCACAGGAAACCTACATTATCTTAGAATTTGTGTCTGGGATTTGGCAGTTGCCAATGGCTTTTGGGGCGGGAAAGATCCTTCTGCTAGGTATTCAGAAGATTGTTTTCCGCTAGCAGTAGAGGGGAGAGTGGCAATAGATGATAACTTCAATTGTATAGCAGATTCATTAGAACAAGGACTGGCTTTACAGTACTTAAAATTTGAGAGACTATCGGATACCACAGAGGTATATACGTTAAGTTATGATAATTTAGGCAATTACCTTGCTTATCTAGATACTGGAACTTATTTGGTAACCTTGATTCCTAGTGGTCCTTATTGGCAGGCTTGCCCGCTGAGTCAAACCGTAACCATAGATACCAATTACCAGCTTCAAACATTGGATTGGACCTTACAAGAACTGGTCGCTTGCCCAATGTTAGAAGTTGATATTTCAGCCCCTTTTTTGAGAATGACAGGAGGGGGGAGCGCTTATACCGTTTCTTATTGTAACAATGGGTCTATTGATGCTCAGAATGCTTATGTAGAGGTAGATGTTGATGCGGATTTGAATGTTACCAATACAAGCCTTCCTATTTTTAGCCAAGTAGGAACAGTCTATACCTTCGATTTAGGAACCGTGGGAGTAGGGCAATGTGGAGATTTTACCATGCAGGTTGTCGTAGATACTGCTGCCCAATTTGAACAAACCCACTGTACTAGAGTTCATATTTATCCCGATAGCGTTTGCACTCCTATTTGGTCTGGCCCTCGTTTGGGGGGAGTATCCAGTTGTCAAAATGATACCGTTTTTTTTGAGATACACAATCAAGGAGCGGCGATGGCGCAACCGCAGGATTATACAATTATTCAGGATGATATTGCTATGCGGGTTGGTACCGTACAGTTGGGGGCAGGGCAATCAACTATTATCTCGCAAGTGGCCGTAGAAGGAAGTACTTATAGAATAGAAGTGAATCAATTAGCAGGCTATCCTCCGATCCTAGGAGATGCTATTTTTTCTACGGTAGTAGAAGGTTGTAATCCCTTTGCAGATGGTAGTTTTAATACAGGTTTTGTTACGCAGTTTTCAAATGGGAGCAGCTCGCCTTTTAAGGCGATAGATTGCCAAGAGAATATTGCCTCTTATGACCCAAATGACAAGGCAGCCCAACCAGAAGGGTACGGAACGGATCACTATATCGAGCAAAATATAGCAATAGATTATAAAATACGTTTCCAAAATACAGGCACAGATACCGCTTTTAATATTGTTATATTGGATACCTTATCTAACTTAGTAGATATTGGCAGTTTGCAGATGGGAGCAAGTAGTCACGCCTACAATTGGGCAATAGAGGATGGAAATGTGTTGAAGGTGAGCTTTCCAAATATTTTACTGGTAGATAGCAATGCCAATGAACCCTTGTCGCACGGTTTTTTCCGTTATAGAATTGAGCAAAAAAACAATAACCCATTGGGAGCTATTATAGAAAATCAAGCGGCTATTTATTTTGATTATAATCCACCTATATACACCAATACGACCTTCCATACCATTGGTGAAAATTTTGTTACTTCTATTGTCGTTTCTGTCGATAATATCTATGAAGCCGAAGTAGAGGTCAGCGTTTTTCCAAATCCTTTTTCTGAATTCACAACACTAAAGGTAAAAGGGAAAGAATACCAACAACTAACATTGGAAGTTTTTGATCTAGCAGGGCGCAATATGACGGTAAATCAAAGAAAATTTAATAATCAAGTTCAACTATCCAAGGGAAATCTACCAACAGGGGTTTATTTTTATCAACTTAAAGGAGATGGGAAACTACTGAATACAGGAAAAATTGTTGTGCAGTAAATGGGCAAACTCCCCAACTTAACTTTTTTGAGAGCTTTCTAATTGATTTAGAAGGCTCTTTTTTTTTGAATGGAATCGTCAAAAGAAAAATATAAATTTTTAGAAAGGGAGAGCAGCAATAAACTTTATCGGTATTTTAACTTTTTTGCAATTGTTAAATTGTAAAATGTTATTTTTGCCCTTCAATATGCATCAATAACAAATATTGAAGGGCTTCAGTTTAAGAACCGTGCTCCAACTTTTTTAGTAGGTGAACTTACTTTTTTGTAAAGATCAAAAACTGAGTATGCTATATACTTAGTAAGCTATCATAATATGTAATGAAAAAAATATGAATTTGAGACAAGAGCTATTTAAACAAGATATTTCGCTAAAGGCAATACATTTAATACAAATTGATTTGCCTCAAAAACAACAGTTTACATCTGGAATTGGTGTGCGTAAATCTAGAGAGGCATTAATTGTTGTTTGGGAAGATCAAAATGGTGTTAAGGGATATGGTGAGTGCTCCTGTAGACCCGATCCCTATTATTCAGATGAATTTACAGAAGGGGCAATTAGTCTTGTTAAGAAATTTATTATTCCATTTCTGAAAAAAACACAAACATTTGAAGAGGTTTTTCGCTTGCTGAACAAGATAAGAGGCTGGAATTTTACAAAAGCTGCGATTGAGGCTGCGGCCTTACAAGTGATTGAAAAAAACTCAGGAATATCTCCCTTTGACCTAATGGAGAGCGAACCAATGAAAGAGGTTCCTGTTGGTATTTCGCTCGGTTTATATACTGAGCTAGATCAGATGGAAGAGGCTGTAAAAGGAGCCTTAGAAACAGGTTATAGAAGATTAAAATTTAAAATATCTCCCCATGTAAGAACGGACTTTTTTGAGGCCGTTAACCCTTTATTGTTTGAAGCAGATACTTACATTAGTTTTGATGCCAATGGAAGTTTTGGCGAACAGGATTTAGACACCTTGGGGTATTTTGTGAATACCTATGACTCTATGATAGAGCAACCTTTTGCTCCAAGCAAGTTCGATACTTTACTCAAAGGCAAGGAGAAGTTTCCTTCTCTATTTATGTGTTTTGATGAAGAACTAAAATCAATAGGGGATCTTATTAAATTACATCAATTGGGTGTATTAGATGAAGTTAACCTAAAGGTAGGACGTGTAGGAGGAATTTTAAATAGTTTGGAGATTATCCAATATTGCGCAACGCACAATATCCCATGTTGGATTGGTGGTATGTTTGAAACAGGAATAGGGCGCATACTTAACTTAAGGATGGCGGCTTACCTTCCTTTGGCAAGAGCACACGATTTGAGTCCTTCTGATCGATATTTTTTAGAAGATATTATTGAGCCTAAAGTTCAAATGAAGGATGGAAAAGTAGTAATGGCAAGCCTAAAGGATTGTGAAATTAATATGGACTTGGTCGATAAATATACCATTGCTAAACATCTATTGACGATTTAAAAAGAATAAACAATGTTAGATTTTTATATAAAAAATGCGACAATTTGCACTGGACGAAAAGAAACCGCCCAAAAAGGAAATGTAGGCATTAAAGACGATAGAATTGTTTGCATTCATTATACGGACGATGATTTTATCATTCCTGAAGCCAACGAAATAATAGAAGCAGATGGATTGTTGTTAACGCCTGGTTTTATTGACCCTCACGCTTCTACAGGCTTTGGTTTTTTCTTTCCTAAAGCTGCCGACCATAAATTATATCAAGGAATTACAACGGAAATATTTGGCAACTGTGGCACATCACCTGCTCCAATCGGTAAGCATTTAAACAAAACAATGGATCGGTTGTCGAATGAAATCGGATTTCCATTTGAGTGGAGGACAACTTCCGAGTATTTTGATCAGATAAAGGACAATCTACAATTTAATATTGCGACTTTAGTAGGACATAGTACGCTTAGGGCTGGTAATATGGAAGATTGGCACCATTTAACGCCAACGCAATTGGAGCAGATGAAAACAGAACTTGCGCAAGCCATTGACGAAGGAGCATTGGGCCTGTCAACAGGGCTAATTTATGCACCTGGTTGTTTTGCAGAAATGGATGAAATCGTAGAATTGGTTAAAGTTGTTGCTCAAAAGGGGGGAGTGTACGCTTCTCATATTCGAAATGAAAGAGATAAGGTTGAAGAAGCGGTTGAAGAGGCCTTAAGCATTGGAAAAAAGGCAGGGGCTCGTGTTTTGATCAGTCATGTCAAAGCTGCTGAAAAAGAAAATTGGGGTAAAATGACTAAGGTATTGAAACAAATAGAGGCGTTTAATAGTATTAATGAATTACAAGCAGCTTGTGATGTATATCCATATACAGCTGTGTCCACTAAACTTCGTGCTTTCATTCCTAAACCACTATTACAAGATGGAATTCCTGCGGTAGCAGAAAAAATGAAAGATCCTGCCAATGTGGAAGCTATTGCAGAATGGATCAGAAAGAAAGATTATGATCTTTCTCGGATGTTAATCATTTCAGATGATTTAAAACTATACTACAATAAAACCATCGCCGAAATTGCTAAAGAATATGCAATTACAGAAGCAGTAGCGATTGCTAGAGTCTTAGAAGCTAGTACAGAAACTTGGGTTGTTTACCATTGTATTGATCAAGCGGATATAGATGCTGCGGTTATGTGGTCAAAGGCGATGATTTGTACTGATTCTTGGAGCTATCCAATCAATGCTCCAGAAAGTATTGGGCAGCCTCATCCAAGGTCTTATGGGGCATTTACGGAATACTTAGAGCGTTATGTTATTAATGAAAAAATGTTGGGTTGGGAAGAGGCCATTCACAAAATTACTTACCTGCCTGCTGAGTTTTTCCAATTAAAGGATAGAGGTCTCATTGAAGAAGGTTATTTCGCAGATTTGGTGCTGTTAGATCCTAATGAGGTGAAAGCGAATGCAACCTATCTTGCTCCTCGTGTACTCTCCTCAGGTGTTAAACATTTGTGGGTGAATGGAGGGCATATCATTCAACAGGGAGAAATGCAAGATTGTAGCCCAGGAAAAGTATTAACCTTAAACAATTAGAATGAAAAATAAAGTAGAAATAATAGAAGCAACATCGGCGGATTTTCATGCCATTGCTATGATCTATAATGAGTTCATTGCATTGGGTACTGCAACCATGGATGAAACGCTAAAAACGGCTGATGATATTGCGGGATGGTGTCAAAAATTTCACGATCGTGAAAAATTATACGTCCTCAAAGAAGAGGATACAACCATTGGCTGGGGAATCATTAAACGGTATAGCGATAGAGAAGGATACCGTTTTGCCTGTGAAACAGCAGTCTATATTACTGCTAGCCAAGTGGGCAAAGGATATGGTACCATGATGAAAAAACACCTGATTGCAAGCTGTAAAAAACTGAATTATAAACATCTTATCGCCAAAATTTTTGCCAATAACAAAGGCAGTATTGCTTATAACCTAAATTTGGGCTATACGATTGTTGGAACTCAACAGCAAATTGGCTTTAAAAATGATCGATGGCAAGATGTTGTTATTATGCAATATATAATAGATTAATTATTAACTATAAAACGAGCAAAAAATGTTAGTAGAAACGATACCGAGATCATTAGAGAGACTCAAGAAGCTTATTATTAGCACGATTAATGATGGCGGAAAAATCACTGCTGAGCAAGTTAAAAAATTAGTGGAACGAGCACAAGTAACAGAAGAGGATTTAATGCCTTATGCCGATTTTGATCACCCTGTTGAAGACAACTATGGACGAAAGATGGTCTATGATGGGGGAAGCTTCGAAATAATGGCGATGTCTTGGAATCCAGGACATTATTCTTCTATTCACAACCATGGCTATACGCAATGGGGGGTAGTGCAGGTTTTTGGAAATGCACACCATTTTATTTACCGAAATAAAGATAACGCATTGACCTTTGCCAAAAAAGAGATTTTGACATCTGGTGAAATTACAAAGGTTGTGAATGCAACCATTCATCAAATGGGGAATCCTTCTACTGGCAAGTATATGACATTACATATTTATGGAAGTAATGAAAAAGAGGGCGATATTACCGCAGATGCTAAAAATTATGAATTAGAGTTTGATAGAGTAAATCACACTACTGGTGGGGCATTCTTTAATTTGCCAGCAGATAAGATTTATGATTTTGAACCTTGTGCTATGCCTTCTAACGATGTCTTTATTAACTATGCTAAGCTATTGATGGATTATTATGAACGTCAAGAACCATCTCTAGAAATTAATGAATTAAAAATGGCATTGATAAAGAAACTAAAAGAACGTACTTGTTTCTTTTAAGTTTAATGGATTTTAAGGGGTCTTAAAAACAGCAACTGTTGTTAAATACAGAAAAAACATAACCCAATGGTTGGTGTTTGGGATCTGATCGAATACTAGAAGAGCTTTCCTGAAGGGGGAAGCTTTTTTTTATAATTTATCAATTTGGGCTAATAGCCAAGGTTTTTCTGTTAAGGGGTTGGTGGCCATAATTTCTTGGCGAAGTGCCTGTAATTTGCTTTTGTTATAGGTTGGAGTGTTTAACAATTTGGTGGTTAGATTAATCATATTTTCATGGATTTTCTTTTGATACGCCAGAACTGATTTTCGTTGTAAAAAACGCCTAAAACTAACTAGTAAAGCATCTAATGCATCAAAATGTTCTTGTTCATAGTAAATTTTTAAGAGCATTGTTTTGGCATCCATACTCAAAAATATATTATCAAATTCTACCTGTGTTAAGAGTTGTAAGGTAGCATCAAATTGCCCCTGAGCAAAAAGCAACTTAGCATTGCCATATAGGGCATAGGGTTTCTGGTAGTGCTCTTCTAGATAGGTCGTGTACTGGGTTATAAATTGGAGTACCCAAGTATATTCTTCTAGCCGAATAGCAGCAGCAACTATATTTTTGTAAGTAAACCGACTTAGAATTCCCTTTTCAATCAAGATGGTGTGTTTTAAGCCATATTGATACAATTCAAACACAGCACGGACGTATTTTTCGACTCCATTGTTCAGTTGTTGCACACAATAGTTAATAGCAATCAGATAAATGCTTTTGATTTCCTTAGGAGGGAGTATAGCATAATGCTTAATCATTAGTGCTTGAAGCAGTTCAAAATGCTCTTCTTTATGAGGGTATTTTAAGGCCATATAGCTGTGGTAATACATCTGGATGGCTGGGACAGAATCGTAGTTACCCGTTTCAATATCTGCAAGAATTTGCTCTAATAAAGGAATGGAGTAAGTAGACTTATACAAGCGTTGATGGGTAATGGCTTCGCAAGCGTATTGAAGGGTATTTAAGATAAAAGTGAGATAATGCTGATCAAAAACAGCTTGTAGGTTGGTTTTTCCACGGTTAACGGTTGCATTTTGTTGCTCAAAAATGAGTGTTTCTAACTGATATTGACGCTGAAAATGAGCACTGTTCTCTATAGAGTTTTGTTGTTGTAACTGTACTGTTTTGTAAATATATTGCTCGGCATATTTGTCCAAATTGTGCTTTCTAAAAAACTCAATCAATGATTTTTGCTGCGAAAAAGGATCCTCTAATTGCGATGAAAAGTGAATAAATTGCTCCAGTAATTGAACCGCTAAATTCATCAATCGTTTTAACTTGGCATCTTGGTAAGGTTGAGCTGGATAAATATGTTGATAAACCTTATATCGATCCGTTGTTCTTTTGCTTAGATTTCGTTTGGAAATTAAGTATAAGAGCAACTTTTTTCGATCGGATCGATGGTTATGAGCAGGAGAATTGACCCATTTTTTGAGTCGTTCTTTTTCCTCAGAATGGAAAACTTTTAGAATGTGGATAAGTTTGCTGTTATACATGGTTTAAAGATAGTATTTTTTACATAAAAAATGGATAATAGGTTTTTTTTGTCTTTGTAGGCGTTTCGTAGATGTATTATGTTTGCAGTATTGATGAAAACCTCTCGAAAACAATAATTCTTTTATGAAAAACATACTTATTCTTATTCTTTGTGCTTTTTATTTAATTCCAAAATCCAATGCTCAAACGACCGCTATTCCTGATGCTATTTTTGAGCAGCGATTGATTAACTTGGGAATTGATTCAGATGGATTGATCAATGGATTAATATTGGACAGTGATGCGCTTACTGTGACTAATTTGTATGTTGCTGGTTTCGGAATTACGGATTTAACAGGGATTGAGGCTTTTCTAAACCTAGACACATTAAATTGTAAACTGAATGCTATAGATAGTCTAGATTTGACCCACAATACAGCCTTAAAGTACTTGGATTGTAGTCAAAATTCTATGAAACATTTAAACGTTTCCAACCTTCCGCTTCTAGCGTATGTGGATTGTGACAATAATGGTTTAGTGAATGGTGTTGATTTAACCAATGATTCCCTTTTAACTTCTTTATCCTGTTTTAATAGTGGCTTAAGCACATTAGATGTACGCACTAATATTTTATTGAGGCGCTTGGAGTGTAGCAATAATACCTTTGATACGTTGGATTTAAGTCATAATACAGCGTTAGAAACGTTGATTTGTTATCATAGTTCTATCAATAGTTTAGATTTAAGCAATAATATAATACTGAAATATTTGTACTGTCTTGACAATGATTTGTTGGAGTTGGATTTGTCCAATAATACGGCTTTGACACATATAAATTGTAGCAATAATAATTTAAGTACCTTAGATTTGGTGAATAATCTGCTTTTGGAATATGTAAGATGTCATCGGAATAATTTAAGTATCTTAGATGTGACCAATCATACGGCTTTGGAACACCTAAGTTGTGGTTTTAATAATTTAAGTACTTTAGATTTGACGAATAATTTAGCCTTAAATTATTTCACCTGTATAAACAATGTTCCATATCTTAGAATTTGTGTACCCAATGTACAGGCTGTTAGTACCAACCCCAATTATTTCAAGGATTTGTCTGCGGTATATTTAGAGCGTTGTTATTCTAAAGCGGTAACTGGTCGGGTAATTGTTGATCAGAATCTCAATTGCACCATAGACAGTGCAGAAGTAGGTTTAGCTGGGCAATTTATCAAATTTGAAAAAACAACAGATACAACCACTGCTTATTTTGTTACTTATGATTCATTGGGCAATTATGTAGCTTATTTGGATACTGGAACGTATACGGTTACGGTAATTCCTAGCAACACGTATTGGTCGGTTTGTCCTACAAGTCAATCTGTTACTGTAGATACCAATTATACGATTCAAAGGGTAGATTGGACGTTACAGCCCTTGATATTTTGCCCTATTTTAGAAGTTGATATAGCTGCTCCTTTTTTGAGAACAACAGGAGGGGGAAGTTATTATACGGTATCTTATTGTAACAATGGAACGGTCGTGGCGCAAAATGCTTATGTAGAGGTAGATTTAGACCCTGCTCTAATATTTGTAAATGCATCTGTACCTGTTGCCAATCAGAATGGAACGCTTTACACCTTTAATCTTGGAAATGTAAATGTTGGCGCTTGTGGAAGTATTAATATTCAGGTTGTAGTAGATACCAGTGCCCAGTTCCAGCAAACACACTGTACCGAAGCCCATATTTATCCAGATAGTATTTGCGATCCTACATGGGGTGGTCCTAGAGTTGACGGAACAGTGGATTGCCAAAATGATACGGTTTGGTTTAGGATTGAAAACCAAGGAGCGGCTATGGCTCAGGGGCAGCCCTATACCATTTTTGAAGATAATATAGCAATGCGTGTAGGAACGGTTCAATTGGGAGCAGGACAAGCAACAACTATCACACAAGCAGCAGTGGCAGGGCGTACTTATCGAATAGAAGTGAATCAATTGGCAGGTTATCCAGCAGCTTTAGGAGATGCTGTTTTTTCTAGAGTAATAGAAGGGTGTAATCCATTTGCAGATGGTAGTTTTAACACGGGATTTGTTACTCAATTCTCCAACGGACATAGTGCCCCATTTTTAGCTATAGATTGCCAACAAAATAGAGCTTCTTATGACCCTAATGACAAATCCGCCCAACCTGAAGGCTATGGAATAGCTCATTATATAGAACAGAATACAGCCATAGATTATAAAATACGTTTCCAAAATACAGGGACAGATACCGCTTTTAATATCGTAATCTTAGACACCTTGTCGAATTTATTAGAGGTGACCAGTTTACAAATGGGGGCAAGTAGCCATGCTTACCATTGGACGCTAGATAGTGGTAATGTATTGAAAGTGAGTTTTCCAAATGTTTTATTGGTAGACAGTAATACCAATGAACCGTTGTCGCATGGCTTTTTTCGCTATAGAATTGACCAAAAATCCAATAATGCTATAGGGGCAGTGATTGAAAACCAAGCGGCAATTTATTTTGATTATAACCCGCCTATTTTTACAAATACAACGTTCCATACCATTGGCGAAAATTTTGTTATCTCTACAGTGTCTATTGACCGTATTTATGAAGAAGCTATAAAAGTTACTGTTTTTCCAAATCCTTTTGAACAATCCACAACATTAAAAATTGAAGGAAAGGAATATCAAGAATTGGAGTTAATGGTGTTTGATGTTACTGGGCGACAGGTAGCAGTCCATCGAAATTGGTATAATAATCAAATTCAACTCTCAAGAGGGAGTTTACAGGCAGGCGTTTATATCTATCAACTTCGAGGCGATAGCGTCCTCTTAAATACAGGAAAAATTATAGTAAAGTAAAAACCATAAATTCTCCAATTTTGGCGTATAGAGAGCTTTCTAATTTTTTAGAAGGCTCTTTATGTATGTTTAATACTCCGTTGATTAGTTAGTGCGCTAGCGCTTATGAGCTCCCTGAGGTCGGTTCGTTACACTCGTGAGATATTTTTTTCCTTTATAGCTTTAGCTATAAACTAGCGCAGTTAGTACGCTAACGGGCTTTACCTTTACCTACGGTGCTAGGTTAGTTAGTGCGCTAGCGCTTATGAGCTCCCTGAGGTCGTGAGCGTTTCACTTATAGTTCATTATCACTCGTGAACTCGCAGGACTCGGTTCGCTTTGCTCATGTATTCGATTGATTATTACATGAGCTAGCAAAGCTAGGTTATCAAGTAACTAGTATTTTGAATGATGAAATTGCATCATTTTTATAATCAGTTGAATACGGTTTTTTAACGGAGTAGTGGTATATTATAATATTGCTTAAATTGACAAGTATTATTACCTTTGATTCATTTGATTATTAGCATCAAAATACTTATTTTTGACCCCTTTTTTCTTTGAAAGGATTGTTATAAAAAAATGCACTTACTTTCATTTTAAGCAGTAAGTGTTTGTTATAAAAACAAGATATTAAGGTATGATAAATAGAATCGCCCAAGCACTGAATTTAAGCCCCAAGTCAATAGAAAATGTAATCGAATTGTTGGAAGATGGTGCAACCATCCCTTTTATTGCACGGTATCGGAAAGAAGCGACAGGAAGTTTAGATGAGGTTCAAATTATGAACATATTTGAACAATGGGAATCCCAAAAAGACATTCTAAAACGACAAGAAGCTATCTTAAAAGCAATTGAGGGGCAAGACAAATTGACGCCCGAACTCAAAACAAGAATAGAAACAACCTTTGATTTAACCAAGTTAGAAGATATTTACTTGCCCTATAAAAAGAAACGTCAAACAAGAGCGGCCAAAGCAAGAGCCAAAGGTTTAGAAGGTTTGGCAAAGTTGATTATGGCACAACGAACCAATGATGTGGAACGAGAGGCACAGCGTTTTGTTAAGGGAGAAGTGGTTGATGTTGCAGATGCACTGCAAGGAGCTAGAGATATTATTGCTGAGTGGATCAATGAAGATGAACGAGCGAGAAATGCTGTTCGTCGCCAATTTGAACGTTTTGCTAGAGGAACTGCCAAATTGGTTAAATCAAAAGAAGAAGAGGCGATTAAATACAAAGATTATTTTGAATTTGAAAAAGCCTTAGATAAGGTACAACCGCATCAATTATTGGCTATTCTTCGAGCTGAAAAGGAGGGATTTTTGAGGGTCAACATTGAACCAGAAGAGTTTCGTCCTTTGGAGAGTTTAGATCGTATTTACCTAAAGGGAAAAAATGAGGCAGAAGATGTAATGGCCGATGCGATCACAGATGCTTATAAGCGTTTGTTAAAGCCTTCTATCAGTACGGAATTTAGAAATAAATCGAAGGAAAAAGCAGACGATTATTCCATCAACATCTTTGCTACAAACCTTCGTCAATTGTTGTTAGCTTCACCATTGGGGCAGAAACGAATCTTGGCTATTGATCCAGGTTTTGCAACGGGTTGTAAGGTGGTTTGTCTTTCGGACACGGGCGACCTAAAAGAGCATACGGTTATTTATCCTACTGCTCCTCGCAATAAAACCGCAGAGGCAGAACGCATTTTGACACGTTTGGTTCAGAAATACAACATAGAGGCCATTGCAATTGGCAATGGAACAGCAGGCAGAGAAACGGAGGCTTTTGTAAGAGGCCTTAAATTTAAGCACAAGGTAGACATCTTCTTGGTCAATGAAAGTGGTGCTTCTATTTACTCAGCTTCAGATATTGCCCGCAAAGAATTTCCCGATGAAGATATTACGGTTAGAGGTTCAGTTTCTATTGGTCGGCGTTTGGCAGATCCCTTGGCTGAATTGGTGAAAATTGATCCTAAATCAATTGGTGTTGGGCAGTATCAGCACGATGTGGATCAAAAGAAGTTGCAACTTAAACTAGATGCTGTTGTTGAAAGTTGCGTAAATGCTGTTGGGGTAGACCTCAATACAGCCAGTGAACATTTGTTAACCTATGTCTCTGGTTTGGGCTATAGCATTGCTCGAAATATTGTAGCTTACAGAAAGGCAAATGGGTCTTTTAATAGCCGAAAAGAGTTGTTAGATGTCCCTCGTTTGGGAGCCAAGGCTTATGAACAAGCTGCTGGTTTTTTGAGAGTCAAAAATGCTAAAAACCCTTTGGATAACACAGCTGTACACCCTGAGGTTTATTCTATTGTTGAGCAAATGGCCAAGGATCTAAATTGTCAGGTAGAAGATTTAATTGCCAATGCTGAGTTGCGCAAACAGATTGATCTGAATGTTTATACATCTAACAAAGTTGGTTTACCAACTCTAAAAGATATTATGGGGGAGTTGGAGAAACCTGGTCGTGATCCTCGTTCTACTCGTCAGGTCTTTTCATTTGCTAATATTAGCAGCATAGAGGAATTGAGTGCTGGAATGAAATTGCCTGCTGTGGTAACCAACATTACAGCATTTGGAGCTTTTGTTGATATTGGAATCAAAGAAAACGGCTTAATTCACAAATCCAAAATGAGTCATAAATTTGTAGACGACCCTGCTACTGTACTTAAGTTGGGAGAGGAGTTAGAGGTAACGGTTCTGGATGTAGATTTGCAGCGGAAGCGTATCCAGCTATCTTTGGTTGATTAATCCGTTACTTTAGAATAAAATAAGCATGAATCATCTTCTCGTTGGGGATGATTCATGCTTTTAAGCTATGCTCATTAACCTTTTTGAATGCCTACTAACTCACAGGTATCTTAATTGAATACGCTTTATGGTTTGGGTTTTTTAGGGAAGTACCTAGCAACCAAGGGTTATAAAGCTTAAGCATACGGTAGGATATGTGGTGTTTTTTGGCATAATCTGCTAAATTGGGAACAGCATTGCGTTCTACAACAACCTTAAATGTTGGCATAGGAGGGTAGAGGTCTTTTTCTTCCAAATTAAAGCCGTAAGATGCAGGGTGTTGCATAATTTCCTTGATCGCCATAATCCGAAGGACATAACGTGCTGTCTCTGTATTCAGATGCAAATCAAAATAATTCTTTCCTCCTTGTTCAGTCATTTTTTTCTGAAGTCCAGCACGCCCCATATTATATGCTGCTGCTGCCAAAGTCCAAGAACCCAATTTTTGATAGGCCTCTTTTAGGTATTGACAAGCGGCGACGGTTGCTTTTTCTAAGTGATAGCGTTCATCAATTTCGGTAGATATTTCCAGCCCCTTTTCTTGAGCGCTTCTAGGCATAAATTGCCAAAAACCTTTTGCACCCATTGGTGAAACGGCATTCGCCAGAGCAGACTCGGCTACTGCTAAGTACTTGATGTCATCAGGAATACCATGTTGGGCTAAAATAGGCTCAATAATAGGAAAATAACGATTGGCTCTCTTCAAAAATAACACGGTTGCAGAATGGCGAAAACAATTGGAAATTAACTCTCGATCAAAGCGTTCTTTGGCATCAAAATTATCCATAGGCAAGGCTTCCCCTGCAAAATCTATCTCGCTGGGTATGGATGGAATCGTAATTCCTCCAGAAATGCTACTGGTTGTGGCAGGCTTGGTTTTAGGCGATTGAAAAGCAAAAATACAAGACAATATCATAACCATAGGAAATAGCAAAAGGATACGATAAGTATTGCGTTTGGTAAATGTTTTATGTTGAGCAATCATTTTTATACGATTTAAAGTTAGTGAATGGTTAAAATGATTTCCAAAGTTAAATGAATGGGTAGGTGAAGCATATTTAGCAATGAGTTGTTGATAGAGAATGCTGTCAACACCATTAGCGATAAGTGCTTGGTCTACTTGGTACTCATGTACCGCAATCAAATCTTTTCGAAACCAATAGATGAAAGGATTAAACCACTGAAAAACGCATAAAATCTCAGTACAAAGTCGATCTAAACTGTGCCATAGTCGAACATGCATGCATTCATGTTCAACAATGAGTAATTGGTCGTCAGATTCCCAAATATCTTTACTTATTAGAATGTAATTCATAAAAGAAGATGCAATGTTGGGATGATTCATAAGGACATACCGATAACCATCTTTTACAATGTTTTTATGATAAAAGATAGCAAGGAAAAACTGTCCTAATTGTAATAATAGTCGGATTCCTAGGAGTAAAAACCCCAGTAAATAAACAATAAGCAAGTATTGTTTGTCAAAAAAATTAGTGTTTTTTGAATATTTTGAAAGAGGAATACTTGTTTCCTCTATAGTTTGTTGTTCTACATTAACGGGCGAAAAGAGATCCACAACTTGAACTGCTTCATGCAACATATCTGCCTCTTTTAGCGTATAGGTCTGGTTTTTTTTTGCTAAAAAAGAAGGGGGAGAAATTATTGATTGCCAGTTGTTCATAGGCGATTCAATTTCTAAGAATGGCAAGGCAATAGAGCACAACAAAATCAATAACAAGGCTATCCTTCTTGTACCAAAAGATGCTTTGTTTTGTATCACTAAGCGATACAATAACATCAATGTACTCAACGTAAATACAGAAACTACCATACATCTGATTGGATTCATCTTCTGCTTGTTTTGATTGTCTTTTGCTTCGTTATTTGACACAAATTAAAAAATGACACCTTAAGAAGCATTATCCAATGCCTCTTAAGACCGCCTATTGTTGGCCCTTCAGTGGTTTTATTCTTTCATAACTCAAAGGTATAACTATTTTTGTAGTAATACAACTATTTTTATAGTAATATTTCTTAACAAGCCAAAACCAATATTGTTTTAAGAGTGGGGAAATTAAAAAAAAAGAAAATTGTTTGAATGTTTAATTTATTTAAATAGCTTTGTATTAATAATGTTTAATTGTTGATTACTAGTAAGTAATAGGATTGTTAACCAAATTTTGATGTGATTATGAAAATAGTATATCTCTTTTTATTGTTGTTCGCAACAAATATTATTGTGATGGCACAGGGTGACGACAAGAATAATCGAACCCAAAAGTTTAGAGGAAAAGTATTTGATAAGACGACTCAGCAGACTTTAATTAGTGCTACTGTTTTTGTTCAAGGAATAGAGCCTGCTCTAGCAACAACAACAGATGTGGATGGCAATTTTGTATTAGAAAATGTGCCAGTAGGACGACAGGTGATAGAGGTTCAATATTTGGGATATGTAACTTATGTGAGTGATGGTATTATTGTGACAACAGCCAAAGAACCCTATTTAGAGATTGCGATGGCAGAATCGGTAGAAACAACAGAAGAAGTTGTTGTAAGGGCCTCGGAATCGAATGGGATAGGAAATAGAGCACTCAATGAATTATCTGTCGTAAGCACTCGATCCTTTTCGGCTGAACAGACACAACGTTATGCTGGGTCTTTGGATGATCCTGGTCGTATGGCGATGGCTTTCTCAGGCGTTCAGGCAAGCCAAGATGACGAGAATGATATTGTAATTAGAGGAAATTCGGCGATGGCAATGGCATGGCGTCTGCAAGGGTTAGCTATAGAAAATACAAGCCATTTTACACATCCTGGTTCTAGTGGGGGAGGAATCTCAGCCTTAAGTGTAGCGGTTTTGGGACAATCTGATTTTTCTACAGGGGCGTTTTCAGCAGAGTATGGGAATGCCTATTCTGGTGTTTTTGATTTGCGTTTCCGCAAAGGGAATATGCAGGATTTTGATTTTATGGCTCGTATAGGAGTCTTGGGAATTGACCTTTCGGTAGAGGGACCCATCAAAAAAGGAAAGAGTTCCTTTTTGTTTAATTATCGTTATTCTACTTTGGGAATAATGGGAGCGATGGGAATCTATGTCGTGCGTGAAAATGTATTAAATGATTTTCAGGATCTTTCGTTTAATTTGAATATTGTATCTAAGGATAATAAGCATCATCTCAAGTTTTTTGGTTTAGGTGGTGTTTCTAGCGAGCAATGGCAGATTAAAGATACGGCAGATTGGGTTACTCGTTTGGACTATGTTCGCAAAAATTTTAAGACGAATATGGGGATTTTAGGACTGAATTATACCTATTTGCTAGACGATCAATCTTTCTTAACTATTGTTTCAGGCGTACAAGTGTATCAAATCTCCGATAATGAAGATAATGCCAATTGGGCGTTGCCAGGCTTGGGAGATGCGAACCAAATCAATTCTTACATTAAGAAGAAAAATAAAATAACAAGAACTCCTACCGATTATGTAACCCCTGATAGTACTCGAATAAATACCCATGAATATGTTTATGGGCGCTATAGTGTACAAGGAACCTATAGCCGAAAGATCAGCAATCGTTTTCGGCTAAAAACGGGCATATCGGGACATGCCATGTTTTATTATTTACACAAAGGTTTGTATCGAGATTCTGTTCGTGGTTATGAAACCCTATTAAATAAAATACAAGGAATAAGCCCTTTGATACAAGCTTATGTTCAAGGAAATTATAGACCAACTCCTAAACTAACGCTCAATATTGGTGTAGCAGGATCTTTTCTAGGATTAAACAATAGTTATTCTATAGAGCCACGGTTTTCCGCAAAATATGCTATTTCTAAAAAGACCACGCTTACTGCCGCTTATGGCTTGCACGCTAAAATGCTTCCTATTGGTGTCTATTTATTGAATATTGATGGAGGAGAAAAAAATAGAAATCTTAAAATGGCAAAATCTCATCATATTATAATAGGAGGGGAACAAATTGTTGGGAAAAGTTTGAGGATTGGTTTGGAGTTATACTACCAACATTTATTTGATTTGCCCATTAGCCCAGATTCTAATAGTACGTATTGGTTTTATAATGAACGTTTTGGCTATGGGGATAGAGCGATGGTTTCGGAGGGGAAAGGACGAAATTATGGAATTGACTTGACGGTTGAAAAAGCATTTAATAAGGGGTGGTTTTTGCTGTGTTCAGGATCTTTATATAGCTCTAATTATAAAACTCTATCTAATGAATGGAGACGTACGAGAATGGATGGTTTGTATAGTCTTAGTTTGATGGGAGCCAAAGAATTTACCTTTAAGAAGGGAGGAATTTTGCAACTTGGGTTAAAGTTCTTTCTGAATGGTAGTAATCGTTACACTCCAATTGACGAAGCTGCGTCTAAGGTTGCGGGTGGTTTGGTCTTGGATGAATCTAGAGCGTTTGAAGGGAGCTATGCAGAAGATGCTTATGGCGTTTATTATCGTTTTGATGCTCGTATTGCTTATATTAAAAGCCACACCAAATGGTCCTATACAATTGCTTTGGATTTCCAGAATTTAACCGATGCTAAAAATATCAAAGAATATTTATATGATATTAAACAGAACCAACTTGTTCCTAGATACCACAGCGGTATTTTACCAGCAGTAAGTTTTAGGGTTGATTTTTAAGCCTTTCGACAAAAATGATTAACTTGTTAAAGTGAATTTATTATTGACCCAACATAATAAAAGGGGAGGCGACTTAATAATGTATTTATTGCATTTAGTTGCCCCATTTGTAACGTAAATCGCTTTTTTATGAAAACACTATATCTTGTACGACATGCCAAATCTAGCTGGAAAGATCTTAGCCTAAAGGATATAGATCGTCCATTGAATAAGCGAGGAATGCGAGATGCTCCATTTATGGGTAAATTAATGCATCGAAAGGGAATTTTTCCTGATAAGATTATTACAAGCCCTGCCAAACGAGCCCAACTTACTGCAAAGGAGTTTGCCCTCCAGTTAGGTTATCAGTGGGATAATACTCAAGTACTTGCTACTATTTATGAGGCGAGTGCCTATGACTTGGTGAATATAGTACAGCATCTTGATGATCAATGGCAAGAGGTGATGTTATTTGGGCATAATCCTTCCTATACGGTTTTTACCAATTTTTATGCAATTCCTGAACTTGATAATGTGCCAACGGGAGCCGTTGTTGCTATTCAGTTTCCTGTTGATACTTGGGCGGCTGTCACTCCCAAAAATGGACAACTACACTTTTTTGAATATCCTCGACAATACTTTCCTTAATCGTTTGCTTTTTTGCTCCTTAGAAAAAGAAGTAAAAACACAATCTGATAACCTATTATATAGGGTTATATAAATAGGTGTTTTGTTAAATATTTCATAATATAAATATTATTTTAAACAATGTTATTGGCT
Source organism: Aureispira anguillae (assembly GCF_026000115.1). GTDB lineage: Bacteria > Bacteroidota > Bacteroidia > Chitinophagales > Saprospiraceae > Aureispira > Aureispira anguillae. The sequence goes on along the minus strand of NZ_AP026867.1, from coordinate 5,150,661 downwards.
TAAAATGCTGATTTTGAAGAACTAATAAATAGTTGAAAAAGTTGCTAAAAACTTAAAGGAGCTATTGGGGCTTGCAATAATTATATTTTCCATTTATATTTGGATACGAAAGTTAATAATGTGTATTCTAAATTATACGATTTTAAATAATTTGAAGCCAGTTAGTTTTCATTTGTTTATAACTAGGGACGCAAAATAAGTTATAAAGTAGAACAGGTAAAAGAACCTGAAGTCCTATCAATTTCTTTTACGATAATAATGAATTAAGGAAGTGTAATCCTAGGTTAATCATCAGTTTGATGTATAGGCAGTGTATTGCCTCAACTAAACAATAGCGATCTCACAAACAGTAATAATACAATTGAAACAACAGCGTATAGTACATGGTTGAAATAACTAATTTGTCTTCAGTCGGAATTGGAACTTATCGGATGGGTATAGAGGATCGCATACATTTTGATGCTTTGCATACTGCGGTCAAACATGGGTATAACTTAATTGATACAGCAACTAATTATTCTAGGGGAGAGTCGGAGGTATTAATTGGGCAATTTATACAACAGTACCCCGAATACAGCAAACAATTATTTATTGTATCAAAAGCGGGCTATATCCCAAGCAAAAATTTACAAACAAAAGCCTTTGCTGGTTTTTTGGAACAAAATGTTGCTGAAATTGCCGTTATTGAAAACGATTTTGAGTATTCTTTGGATCCTAATTTTATTGCTTATCAGTTAGAAAATAGCTTAAGAAAGTTAAATCGGGAGTACATAGATGTTTATTTATTGCATAATCCTGAACGTTACTTGCAGAGCAAAAATTTAAATAGCCCAACTCAACTCTATCAGTCTATAACAAAGGCTTTTGAGTTGTTGGAAGAAAAAGTTGAGGAAGGTAAAATCCGATATTATGGTGTTAGTTCGAATTGTATGTTTAATCCTCAGGCAAAGGGGGCAATTGATTGTGCCCGATTGCTAGAGATTGCAGCATCAATCCGCAATAAACATCATTTTAAATTCATTCAATTTCCTTTCAATTTTAAAGAAAAAATGGCCTTAGAAATGCATTATGATAAGCAATCGCTTTTAGCATTTGCCAAAGATAATGGATTGATTACAATTGGTAATCGACCTTTAAATATGAATGAAAATGGATTTGAATTCAGGTTGGTTACCCATGAAAAAGAATTATCGGATCTGAATGCTATAGCCGCTAAGGCTTGCATAGAACTGTTTTTGAAAGAGGTTAACCAGCGAGTTGCTAAATTAACCAATGGGGAGAGCAAAGGCAGTGATTTTGAACCCATTCAGTTACTAGAAAAATACTATACTAATTTTAAATCTAAAGGAGCTGTTGATGCTTTTTTTGCAGCACAAATGAATCCTTTTCTAACGACTATTTTTGAAGAAGACTGGCAACAATTTGAACCGATGCTAAATGAACTACATAGGTATACGGTTCTATATGCTTTGCAGGCACAAACGAATAAAACAAGGCAGTTTTTAGCTGCTTTAGAAGAGGAGGGCACTTCAATAAAAGAAAATAGCGTTTTGACAGCTTGTCATGCTTATCTAAATGAATCTTTGTTGGATCATGTCTTGGTAGGCTTGCGAAAACCAGCGTATGTGTTAGCGTTAAATGGAGAATTTAATAGGGTAATGTCAATGTCTTGATGGTTTGTTTTTAAAAAAGTTTGACGTATTGGTTATTGATTGTAAGTACAATTAATCCAAGGGATGCTTGTGCCCTAAACACAACTAGCTTTACAATTTCAATATTAAAATTAAAACGATGAAACGATTAAAATTAGATGATTTTAAGTCAAAGAATTTGAAAAAAGAGAACCAGACAACAACCGACAAATTACTAGGGCAAGTCTTAGGAGATTGTCACGACCATATACATACACGGGAGGGCTCTGCTAAAGCTTCAATTCAGAATATTCGATAATCTAATAATTCTTTCGCTAAGCGAATCATAATAAAAGGAGTAAGCCGAAAATCCTAAAAAGAGTAGGCATCACAATTAAAATTTTAAACAATGAAACGATTAAAATTGGATGACTTTAAGTCAAAGAATTTGAAAAAAGACGATCAAGCCGCAACCGACAAACTACTAGGACAGGTACTAGGAGATTGCCACGATCACAAAGTTCAAGCAGATTTTGCTAGATAAATAGGTTTTTGTCCTTCTGTTAAAACAGAGGATACCTACGAATTATTCAAAACAGTGGAAAATTGAAAAGGAGTAAGCCGAAAATCCTGAAAAGAGTAGGCATCACAATTAAAATTTTAAACAATGAAACGATTAAAATTGGATGACTTCAAGTCAAAGAATTTGAAAAAAGACGATCAAGCCGCAACTGACAAATTACTAGGACAAGTACTAGGAGATTGCCATGATCACAAAGCTGCAATTGCAGAGTAATAGGTTTATCCCCTTCTATTAGAGAGGGGGATAGCTTTTAACAACCAAGTACAGATTAAAACAGGAGCAAGCTGAAAATCCTAAAAAGAGTAAGCATCGCAATTAAAATTTAAACAATGAAACGATTAAAATTGGATGACTTCAAGTCAAAGAATTTGAAAAAAGACGATCAAGCTGCAACCGACAAACTACTAGGACAGGTACTAGGAGATTGCCACGATCACAAAGTTCAAGTAGATTTTGCTAGATAAAATTCTCCCTTTTACTGAAGATAGAGCACCTTCTTGTTATGGCTTTAGGGCTATACGAGAAGGTTTCTCATAGAACAGAAGTCGTGTTTTATGATAGGATCATAGCAATTGAGCAAAAACGTTACAAGAATGTTTATCAAAAGCATCTAAACTTGATTTTTAGTATATGTTTTGTCAAAAAGCATTGAAGTATTAATATTTATAGTATATTCGAAATACTTTTGATAAAGGCATTGTGTAACAAAGACTTTAGTGCTTGTGAGTATTCGTGCCCAACGTTTTTCCATACTGTTTATTCGTACATGTCCCATATCCCAAAAGAGGCTTAACCTTACTTTATGTATTCCGTTTCAAAAAAGATAAAACAACTGTTATTTCCCAATAAATTTCCTGTATTTATACAAACAGATCGATTTGATTGTGGGCCAACTTGTCTAAGGATGTTAGCTAAGTTTTATGGAAAAAACTTAAGTATGGAACACCTTCGGTACAAATGCAAAATTGGTCCAGATGGGGTATCTGCCAAAAATCTAATTGCAGCAGGAGAAGATTTAGGCTTTCATATTATACCAGCTTTGATTGATTTTGAAACCTTAGCGGTAGAAGCGCCTTTGCCTTGTATTGTTTACTGGAGAGATCGGCACTTTGTCATTGTACATAAAATTAAGCGAAACAAAGTGTACGTAGCAGATCCTATTTATGGTCTGATTACCTATACCAAAGAAGAGTTTGTAAAAGCTTGGCAAAATAACAATAGAGTAGATGATAGCCAAGGAGGAATGACCATCTTATTGGAGCCTACTGCTAAGTTTTATGAGCAAGAAGATGATAAAAAGCCAAGTGGGCTGAATATTATTTTGCCTTACTTAAATAGCCATAAAAAGTACCTAATACAGGTTTTTATTGGCGTTTTTATTGGGATGATCGTACAACTGATTATACCTTTTGTTACGCAAGCATTGGTGGATAAGGGGATTAATTATGGCGATCTAAATTTTGTCTATGTTTTATTGTTAGCACAGCTAGTTCTTTTTCTAAGTTCTTCTTTCCTAAATATCATTAGAAGTTGGTTGCTTTTGTACATTGGTTCTAGAACAAGTATGTTAGTCACCTCCGATTATTTGACCAAATTGCTCAAAAAACCAGTTTCTTTTTTTGATAGCAAAACACCAGGCGATATTTTACAGCGTATTAATGAGTCCAAGCGTTTAGAAGATTTTTTGAATGAGGCACCTTGGCAGATATTTTCTTATATCAATGCCTTGATTTTTTTGGTCATTCTAGCTTATTATAGCCTCTTGATCTTAGGAATTTTTATTGTGGGAATCATCGCCTATGTTTGGTGGGTTTGGTTTTTTATGAAAAAACGGGAAGAACTAGATTTTAAACGTTTTGATGCTTCTTCTAATATCAATTCTACCCTCATTCAGACTGTTAATGGGATACAAGAAGTAAAAGTAAATGGAGCCGAGACCAGACATACTTGGAGTTGGGAAAAGAATCGGGTACGTTATTATAAAACGGCTATTTCTACCCTCAAAGTGGGGCTGTTTCAATCTATAGGGGGCGATATTATCAATCAACTCAAAAACATTTCTATTACTTTTGCGGCTGCTTTATTGGTGATTCAGGGGCAGATTACACTGGGAACCATGTTGGCGATACAGTATATTGTTGGGCAGGTAAATGTTCCTCTGTGGAATTTGGTGGGTTTTTTTAGGTTGGTTCAGGATGCTAAATTAAGTGTTGAGCGTTTTGGCGAAATAGACTTTATTAATCCTGAAGAAAAATTATTGAACGAGCAAAACTTACTGACTTTGCCAAAGGAGGCGCAAGATATTGTGCTTGAAAATGTCAACTTCTCTTATGAAGGAGATATGGGGAACTTAGTATTAAAAGATATTAACCTACATATACCCAAAGGAAAGACAACGGCTATTGTTGGCAATAGTGGTGGTGGAAAGACGACCTTAATTAAGTTGTTGCTAAAATTATACTTGCCAACAGAAGGCGCTTTGAGGATAGGCAATACCAACCTTAACCATATTGATACCAACAATTGGAGGGCTTTGTGTGGCACCGTTTTACAAGAAGGGTATATTTTTTCAGATAATGTAACGAATAATATTACAGAATCCGCACCCAATGATGTGATCAATACAGATCGACTGCTAGAAGCGGTAAGGGTGGCGAACATCGAAGAACTGATTAATAGCTTGCCTTCGGGATTTAATTCAATGATTGGTCCTGCTGGGTCTAGTGGGCGTACATTGAGTGGTGGACAGCGACAGCGGCTTTTGATTGCAAGAGCGGTGTATAAAAATCCAGAATTTTTATTTTTTGATGAGGCTACTAGTGCTTTGGATGCCAATAATGAGCGAACTATTATTGATAATTTGGATGAGTTTTGTAAAGGGAAGACGGTAGTGGTTATTGCGCATAGGCTGAGTACGGTCAAAAACGCAGATCAAATTGTAGTCTTGGATCAGGGAACCATCAAAGAGGTTGGAACACATGATGAACTAATTGACAAAAGAGGATCTTATTATCAACTTATAAAAAATCAACTAGAACTTGGCAATTGATAAAGATAAAATACTGAGAATAGAAGATAAGAGTTATTTTTTTCAAGACATTCTAGAAAAAACACCTTCTTGGATTGTTAGCTGGGGAAATACGCTCTTTTTTATAATTTTTGTTTTGTTGCTCTTGGGCTTATGGGCAATTGAATACCCAGATGTGATTATTTCTGAAGCTACTGTTTTGACAGAAGATCCATCTATTGATGTGTATAGTGAAAGTAGCGGTCAAATTGCACACATACTCAAACAGGATAAAGAGCTTGTTAAAAAGGACGATTGGATTTTGGTCTTGAATAATAGTGCAGAATACAAGAGTATCTTAGCCTTAATGGATTTGGTGGAAAAATTAGATGGAACTGATTTTTGGGAGAAAATTAATGCCATTCAATTGGATGACCATTTGCGGCTAGGTACCCTGAACGATGAGTACTTAAATTTAATTCGGAATATTAGCGAGTACCAATTGTTTAAAAAGCTAAATCCTCAATTTTTGCAAATTGGTATCAATAACAATCGAACCAAAAACTTGGATAAAATCTTATTGAACTTAGCAAAGCAAAAAGAATTGTTGGAGCAAGAACAGGAGTTGGTTTATAGTGCTTATCTAAGGACAAAAGAACTCTTCAAAAATAAAGCTTCTGCCAAAATTGAAGTAGAACAAAAGGAACGACAATGGTTGGCGCTCAAAAGCCAAATAGAAGAACTCAATAGTGCTATGCTAAAAGCTCAACTCCAACAAGAGGTAATTAATAAAGAAAATTCTTCTTTGGTAATTGAGCAGTCAGACCAATACTTATTGTTGAGGAATAATATCTTAAGTAGTTTTAATCGCCTGCTTTTTTTATTGAGAGAGTGGACACAAACCAATGTATTAGTGGCTCCTGTAGATGGTATTTTGAATATGTACGATATTCGATCTAAAAGACAATTTTTGACCAAAGAACAACACGTTTTTACGATTAGTCCTAGTGGAAAACAAACTTATTTTGCTTGGGTGAAAATGCCAATTGGAAATTCAGGAAAAGTTAAGGTCGATCAATCGGTCATTATTAAATTAGCCAACTACCCTTATCATGAATTTGGAACATTAAAGGGACGAGTTTTGTCGATCACCAACGTTCCCAAAGATGGGACTTATTTACTAAAAGTTGAATTGCCCGACCAATTGCTCACTAGCTCTGGGCAGGAATTAGAACAAAAACAGGAGCTAATAGGGGTGGCAGAAGTAATAACAGAGAACCTTTCTTTGTTGGGGAGAATGTTTAATTTTTTAAAGAATTAAGCGATTCCGAATTCAAAGAATCAATCTTATAATAAAAATAACAATGGTTTTTGACAATTTAACAGATGATGAAAAGGCGTATTGGCTCAATTATCTTGTTAGGATGGAGGGCTTGCACGGTCAAACTGTACCGCAAAAAGAGCATCTAGCAATTGATAATGGCATAAGTGCGAGAAGAATTGCTTTGATAGAAGAGGCGAATTTATTTTATAAAAATATTTATACTAAAATAAAAGATGAACTGTACCCTTTGGTTGCAAAAGAAACACTGCTTACCAAGGAAGTGCAGTCTTTTTCTTACGAATCTGCCACGCCTTTTTCCTTTGGTTATTTGATTAGGGATTGGGGGCATAACTCCACTTATGACCAATATGGTATAATTCATTCCTTCTTAGAAGAAAAATTACAAGCAATGAATGTTTCAGCAGCACCTAGTGCGCTTTTCCTAGGCTGTGGAACAGGGCGGTATGCAGTGGATCTAGCGTATAGATATAATCAAGTAGATGCTTTTGATGCTTCTTTGTTTATGATATGGAGTATTAATCATCTAAAAAAGGTGAGAACTTGGGAGGTGGTACAAAAAGTGTTGCGAAACTGTCGAACAATAGAGGATACGATACAACGAGTCACTTTGAAAATGACGGAGGAACAAGTTAGAACCATTGACGAAAAAGTTAACTTTTTTATTGCTCAAGCTTCCAATATTCCATTAGATCAGGGGGCTATTAATCACATCTATTCTATTTATTTTACAGATGTATTGCCCTTGAATGTCTTGTTTGGAGAGTTGGATCGTTTACTGGCAGCCAATGGATTGTTTATTCATTTTGGTCCCTTGGAATATTTCTTTAATACAGAATTAGAAATGCTATCTGCGGAAGAGGTAGCGTTGTTTTTTCAAAAAAAGGGCTATCGTATTCTAGCCAATGAATTTTTGGCAACTAGGCATCTATTTAACCCTAACAGTATGCGTTATCGCATGTATGATAACTGGTTTTTTGTTGCTCAGAAGGGGGATGCTCAAGCAAGACTTACGCTTTCGGATGTTCTAGTGGTTAATAATGCGGTTGAGTTAAGGGTAACAAGGCGGGCAAAGGATGGTAAATGCATGGAGGCGAGCTATGCTGCAAGTTTCCATCAGAAAGCATACGATCTTCCTGAAATTATTTACGAGCTGATGTTGAAGATAGATGGCAAAACTACCTTAGAACAGATCCTTTGGCAGTTAGAAATTTCTGATATAATAGAGGAAGAGAAGGAGCAACTCCTTGCGATTTTACAAGAGCTATTGGAGTCCAATTTTATAGCATTAAAATAAATAAACCATGGATAACGAAAGAAAATTGTTAATAGATGGGCAAGGAAGTTTTTGTGACATCATTAAAACTGCTTTGTATCAAGAAGATTCCACTATTTTTGAACGGCTAGATTTTTACGACGATAAAATCTTTCTAGAGCCTTTATTATTTGGCTACTGTGGCAGAAAAAATCCAAAAATGACGAATCAGCAGATCTTATTTGGTTATGCTGAATTAGAACATAAGCCCTTGCAATTTAAGGTGTTTTCAAATCAAAATGGGGTGGTTTATTTGCCCAATTATGGTTACCTAAAAACGGAGAAGCCAAGCACTTTTTTTGAATTAAATTATCAACCAGAACGCAATACAATTGTACTAAAACAGGGGGAGGAACGTGTGGTATTTGATTTTTTACCCATCAATTATTTAACAACAATCCCTTCTATAGAGTTGAGTAGTTCGATTGATCCACATTCTGAAGATTTGTTTTATGCTTGGCCCAATGCCAAAGCAACGCTCATCAACGAATTATTATCTACTGCCCCCATCGCTGTTGAACCGTTTCAAATCGCTTTGGAGCAGGCATTAGCCTTGCTAAAAGAACATTTGCCCAATGAATTTGAGAAATATGCCTTAAGTACTCGAAAGATTATTCTTTTTTCCTCTTCTGAACTTAGGAATTTTGCTACTCGTGAGGCACATGGAACAACTTATTTAAATGTAAATGAAAACAGCAATGTCACCTTTTTCCTAGAGGAATTGATCCATCAATGTTCCCATATTGTCTTTAATGCAATGACGTGCAATATAGAAGAATTCTTTTTGGTGAATCATAACGAGACAATTGGCAACTATTTGAACAATGAGGACGATAGAACCTTATATAGTGCCTTGCATGGGATTTATACTACGGGGCAGATTGTTGATTCATTTTTGGAAATAATAAAGAAAAACCCAGGATTTGACCCAGAGATTTTGCACGAATTAAAGGGCAGAATTGCAATCAATAAGAATCGCCATAATATTGGCTTAGAGCAAATTCCCTTGACAACCGTTTTTACGCCTAAAGGGCAGGCTCTTTTTTCCCATTATTACCAAAAATTGGACAATAACATTAAGAATAATCCTTCATTTTTTGACTTTGATATGGCATCTCATCCTGTGGTATTTAACTATCAAAAATTTAAACGAGATAACCCTTTAGGTGAATTAAAATGGAGTTAATCAATCGATAAAATTAGATGGTTTATCTATTAAATAGAACACTTTGTCCTTTATCCTATTATTAAATTAAACCAAGTAATCCTATTGCTGTCTTAAATGACGCAGTCATTTATTCACACTTGGGGCAGCACCCAAGAACATTACAAATATTATCAATAGGATAAATCATGAAATCTTTATTTACTACTTTATTATTCATCTCATTAATAGTTATTGGTCAGGCACAGCCTGGGGGACGAGAAATGCCCAAAATAGGAAAGCTTAGTGGAACCGTTTATGACTCTATTAGCCAGAAGCCCTTAGAATTTGCTACTGTTTCTGTTTTTAGAATGCGTGATTCTGCTTTGGTGGGGGGAATGATAACCGATGAGAAAGGAAAGTTTGAAATTGATCAATTGCCAATTGGCAGACATCGAGTGACCATTAGTTATATGGGCTACAGTACGTATACCGTCCCAATGCTAAAGATATTTCCGAATCAGCCTACTGTTGATTTAGAAAAAATTTATGTTGCTCCAACAGAAGCTACCCTAAAAACAGCAGAGGTTACAGCAGACAAAGCAGTTTTTCAATTGGGATTAGATAAAAGAGTTTTTAATGTAGATAAAACGAACTTGGGCGATAGTGAGAATGCAACGGAAATATTACGCAATACACCAACGGTAGAAGTTGACTTTGATGGTGCTGTCAAAATTCGGGGTGCTGCTGTGCAGGTTTATATCAATGGAAAACCGACAGGATTAACAGGAGATAGCCAAGCAGAAATATTGGATCAATTGCCTGCCAATACAGTAAAAAAAGTAGAATTAATTACCAGCCCATCTGCCAAATATGATCCAGAAGGTGCCTCTGGAATTATTAATATTGTACTAAAAAAGAATGTTTTAGAGGGCTTCACAGGGTCTGCCAATGTTTCTATTGGAACCTCTACTTGGGTGCCCTTTGGAAAGTATAGAGGTGGTTTGAGTTTAAATTTTAGAAACAACAAAATCAATATCTTTTCTAACTTTAGTTATAATTATAGAGAAAGCTATAGCCGAAATTATAACTATAGAGCCACTACCTTACCCACAGATACTTCCTTTTTAGAACAGTTTACAGATAGAAAAAGAATTCGAAATGGAGCTATGGCTCGCATAGGAATGGATTATTATTTTGATGACTATAATACCTTAACCATTGCAGCCCGTCTTCGACCAAGTGGCGGTGGGAATAGTAGTAACATACAGTATGACTATTTAGATGCCAATCAACTAAAAATGTCCATTAGTGAGCGTATAAATGATGGTAGTCGGAACCGTTTTAGTATGACGTATAATCTCGTTTATGCTAAAGTTTTTAAACAAAAGAAAAAAGATAAAAATAATCAAGAGGAAGTGACTCGCCGTGACAATTCTAAAGATTCTTATGGAAAGGGACGAAGACGTTGGCATGGTGGCGGAGATGGTCGTGCAGGGGGACGTTCAGGAACAATGGGAGACAAACAAGAACTGGTGATTGATTTGCAGTATTCTATGAATAACAATTCGGAATTTGAAACCTTTTCAGAGCAATTGTATTTACCCGATTGGACAGAGGCAAACAGCACGCCTGATTCTCAATATACCACCAATTACAACAAAATGCACCAAGGAACCATGCGCATTGATTATACCCACCCCTTTAATAAAAAAATGAAATTAGAGGTTGGTTATAAGGGCAATATTCGTTGGTTAGGCAATGATTTTAGTTCTGAATCCTTTGATTATAACCAAATGCAAATGTTGAACGATACAGGACGAACCAATAATTTTCAATACCAAGAACAGGTCCATGCGGTCTATGCAACTTTTGCACAGCAAATTGGTAAATTTCGCTACAAATTAGGATTAAGAGGTGAATATACTTTGGCAGATTCTCGTTTGGTTTATCCAACTGATTCTACCTTTAGAAACAACTATCCCAGTATATTTCCTTCGGTACATCTATCGTACGAATTGCCCAAAAATCAACAAGTACAATTGGGCTTTAGCCGAAGAATACAACGCCCATCTACTTGGGCATTAAACCCTTTTCCAAGCTATAGTGATCCGTTGAATTTGAGATATGGAAACCCTTATTTATTGCCACAATACACCAATGCAGTTGAATTAAGCTATGTCAATTATTGGAAAGGAGGGAATACAATTATGTTAACGGCTTTTTATAAGTACAATACAGACCAAATCGTACGACTAAGAACTTTACGTCAAGATGGCGTTTCTGTACTTACCCATTACAACTTTAGTACGAGCCATATGTGGGGAGGTGAATTGGTGACTCGCTTTGTGCCTTTTAAATGGTGGAACTTTGGACTTACGGGGTCTGTGTACCAAAATATTCAAGATGGAACCAATGTAAATGAAGATTATTCTGTTAATGCAATTGCTGGAAATGTGAATGTAAACATGAATTTTGTCTTTAAATTTGGCATGCGTATTTCGCTCTATGCTTGGTATTCTATTCCAACCAAAGTAGCACAGGGCTGGACTGGTGGTTACACTTGGAATTCATTTTCTGTTAGCCAAAAGGTACTTAAAAACAAAGGAACAGTAACACTAAGTGTTCGGAACCCAATATTGGGCGGGCAGTATCAATTTGAGACTTCTGATGGGCGCTCCTTTTCGCAATCAGGGAAACATCAATGGGAGTCGCCTGTTTTTGAACTGCGTTTTTCATATCGTTTTGGTAAAGTTAATGTTCGGGATGGACGCTCTAAAAATGCCAGCCGTTTACGAAGTGGTAGCAGCAATGGTGATGGTGGAGAAGGAGGAGAAATTAATTAGTACTCATTAGAATTATTAGAGCAAAGGTTCTAAGTGTAGCACCTTTGCTCTAATCTAATGTTAGTGTGTGTGGCAAACTGCATTCTGACGGCGATTGGTTTGACTCGCACTTTTTATAATTTGTTCGTAGGATTCAGAGATTGTAAGCCCTTTGGTTTGATTTTTTTCGAGTAAATACTCAAAAGACGGACCATCAGGATTGCCATATTTATTGAAATCTCGTTGTTCTAAGCTGGCAACTTCTGTTTTGTCTTTCATCATAAACCGAGCATATTTTCTAGCGTTGTGACGCAATAGAAATGCTTTTTGAGCACGAGTTTCTAAGTCCAATCCTTGATGAATCCAATATTCATTCATCTGATCGATGGCAATAACTTGGAAATTATACCATGTCCGAATATCACAATTGTTTTCTGGATTGGAAACCTCTATAGATGCAGGGGCAATTACTTGATGACTGCTCATCCAATAGGTCAATCCAGAGGAAAGGAGTATTAACGCAATGCTATAGAGAATAAATTTAAGGAGGTTTTTACTGTTCATCTGATTTGATTTAGATAGAGGAGGGTTAAAATGGTTTGACTAGCCCAACCATTTCTAGTAAATGTCGACCATAATTAATTTTTTTGTACAACTCTGCATTTTGTTGGGCCTGACGACAGATCGCAACTTGGTCATGGAGTGGTTTTTCAAGCTGCTGCAAATCGTATTGTAATCGTTTTAATTCAGAGCGATTAATGCGCTGTTTTTCAATGAAAAAATTAACTTCTGCTTCTTCTTTAGAACTAATAGATTGGTGATAGTGTTGAATGTCATCGATCAATTTTTGATGTTCTTCTTGGCAACGATAAATAATATCCTGAGTTTTTTCCCAATATTGCTCTTCCTGCTCAATTTGTTCTAACTCCTGCTGAATCAACAAGGCTTCTAAGGTGTGTAAATTATCCTTATAATGAGTCTGTTCTTCTCGACTAAGCGATCCTAAACGATATTGGCGTTTTAGTAAAGCGATCGTTTGACGCAGTGTAGAAGATTGAATGGATAAAAATTTGGTTTCTGTTTGGATTTTTTTTTGATAATAGGCTGTAAGTTCTTGAAAACGAGCTTTTTCTGTTCGTTTTAGGCGTACTAGTTTTTGTTTTTCAACTCTAATCGTTTGAAAGAATCGATCTATTTTTTCCTGGATAATACCCCGATTTTTTAGTAAATTGGAGATTAAAGGAATAGGATTATTTTCCTGTATACGTTTTATACGTTCTACATAATCTGAAATTTTTGCTTCATAATCTTCAGCGATTTGAATTAATTCTTTAAACTGTCCTAGCTGTTTGTTTAAAATACCAACCACTGTTTCTTTTTGATCTGCTGATTTTCGAGTTTTATAGGTGGAGTAGTTAAAGCCTAAATAGGCAAGACTGCCGATAATAAGACTTAGGTACCAAGGCATTATAATAGATAAAGCAGTAGCCGTGACCATAATTAATAATAAGACAATAAAGTTGAAAAAACGCTGAGAGCGAATGACTTCAGGGTTCTGTATGGCAATAGGAAGTTGACGATTTTGCAACTCTTGTTTTTCCAATGGCTTTTTTAGCTGAATTTTAGGCGCTTGACTTATTTTGGAAATCATGGGAAGCGTGAATAGCTGCTCCAAGTCTAGATCATGGGGGATTTTATGTAGGGCAAGAGGAGGAATTTTTAGTTTAGATTCATCCACTATTCGATCTTTGTTATAGGCTCGAAGTACTTGCACCCATTCCTCTGCGCTAGGTCGGGCAAAAGGCTGGTGATGCCCTTTGATAAAACAGCGCTCAAACAATTGTTGTATGCTAGACGGAAGTTTGTGATAACGGTCGTGTAGTTCGGGAATAACGGCAAACTGCCCTTTTAGGATAGGGTTGTGTACAAATAGCCCCTGTTCAATTTTTTCATACAAGCTATTATATTGATCGTAAGGAGCTAAGGCAGAAGCAGCATAAGGATGAACACCCAATAGCATTTTATAAAAAATAACTGCCATTCCAAAGCAATCCCAAGGCGTTTCTTGTGTTGGATCAACCAAGTTGTTGTTCAAATAACTATCGGGTGGCGTGTATTCTGGTGTTGCTACAGGCGCATCATAGCGAGTAATTCCTTCTTCTACGACTTCTACAGAATCTAAATCGACTAAGGCAACGTTGCCTTCAGGGCTAACCATGATATTATCAGGTTTTAGATCGATTAGTATATAGCGTTCGGTATCGTGAATGTGTTGAATGGCCAAAGCTATTTTATAACATAGATCTAAGCGATTTTGTAAATTTACATCAACATTAAAGTCAAAGTCATGCCATGTTTTGCTGTGTTTTTTAGGAAGGTTCGGAAGGCATAACAATTCTAATTTTTCGCCTGCTACCCAAGGCATCAAAAAGCCCATAAAGTGCCCTTCTTTGTCTGAAACTAAGGCTTGAGGCCAAACTAAAGTAATGGCTGTTTTCTTTCTAAAACCTTTAGGGGGAGTTGCTTGTAAATAAAGAATCTTTTCATGTCGAAGCTTTGTTCTACGGTTAGGGTGGTATATTTTTGCAACCAAATGCTGATGAGAACTAGGGGACTTAATTTTGTATAAACTGCCCTCTCCGCCACTTGCTATGGGGGATTCTTCCAATAAAATTGGTAGTGGAGTATTATTGTGATGTTGTATCCAAACTTTCATGCTTATACGATATACAGGGCTAATGGGTGATACTAAATTAATATTTTAATTGATCCTTACAATCATATTAATCTTTTTTTATCACTTGTACTCATCATTACTCCGTTAAAAACCCGAACAGAGCTTGCGACCTCACGAACAGAGTGAGTAACAAGGCTCACGCAGTAACCACGCAGAACCCAGCTTGCTGGCTCACGAGTGATAACGAGCTAACCTAGCAGCGAAGCTAATCACATCAAGTTGATTATTAGTATCAGATGTTTTTGTAGCTTAAAATATTAAAAAACTGATAACCAATGTTATCCATGAACGCAGTGAACAACTAAGCGCAGCGCTCATGACCGCAGGGAATAATGAGTGAAGCGATCATAGGCAAAGCGCACGAACTAATCAACGGAGTATTAACTCATAAAATACAAATTCAAGAACTTTCTTTCTTTTTCTGGCGTTAAGGTTATATATTTAGATAAATGTCTAAATGTTTTTTATTAAATCAATTAATACCATACAAAATGAATTATTTTATCAGCAGTTTATTGGTCATTCTGATGACTAGTACAATCGGAGCGCAGGACTGGACGGGAACTTGGGAAGGGATGTTAAATGCAGGTACCCAAGAACTAAAAATCATTTTTCACCTTGAAAAGAATGCAGCAGGGGATTGGCAGGCAACAATGGATAGCCCTGATCAGATGGCTTATGACCTCAAGATGGACGATGTTACGATTAAGAACAACGAAATTACAATGAGTTTAACGGCTGCACATGCTCAATATGTAGGGACTCTAAATGAGGATAAAACTTCAATAAAAGGAAATTGGGTACAGGGAGTGCCTTTGCCCTTAGAATTGACAAGAGCAGAGAAAAAAAGCCATAAGCGTCCGCAAGAACCTCAAGCGCCTTTTCCTTATACAATAGAAGAGGTAACGTATGAAAATAAAAAAGAAAAATTTGACTTAGCAGGTACCCTTACTTTACCAGAAGGTGAAGGCAAACATCCTGTTGTAATTTTGATTTCAGGCTCTGGACCACAAGATAGAGACGAAACCATTCTAAAACATAAACCATTTTGGGTGTTGGCAGATTACTTAACTCGAAATGGTTTTGCTGTATTGCGTTTTGATGATCGAGGAGTTGGGGCTTCTGGAGGTGACTTTTCGAAAGCAACAAGTGCTGATTTTGCTACAGATGTAATGGCGGGGGTTGATTTTCTGAAAAAACATCCTAATATTGATCCTAAACGTATTGGTTTGATGGGGCACAGTGAAGGAGGATTAATTGCGCCTATTGTTGCTAGTAAAGATAAGAAGATTGCTTTTATTGTATTATTGGCAGGTCCTGGAGTACCTGGAAATGAATTGTTGCTGAAACAAAGCTATGATATTATGGTGCAGAAAGGAACAGATGAAAAACTACTAAAAACGGCCAATAAGATAGGAGGTAAATTGTACGAGGCTATTATAAATGATAAAAATAATAAATTGGGAACCAATGAATTATTAGAGTTGGTAAAACCAGACCTTAGCAGCTTGAGCGAAGAAGATAAAAAAGAAATTGGAGGGGATGAAGTTACCTTAAGACAGAGTATCGCAGCTTTAAGAAGCCCTTGGATGTTCTATTTTATTAATTCTAATCCTGCTGATTATCTCAAAAAGGTTAAATGTCCTGTCTTAGCGATTAATGGAGATAAAGATATTCAGGTAGCAGGGGAACAAAATTTGGATGGAATTCGTGCCGCATTAGCTAAAAATAAGAAGGTAAAAACGGCATTGTTGCCCAATCTTAATCATTTGTTTCAAACTTCCGAAACAGGTGCTGTTGAAGAATATGTAAAAATTGAAGAAACTTTTTCACCTGAGGCAATGAAGCTCATCTTGGATTGGATGAAAAGCTTGTAAATATGCCGTGTACAAGTGCAAAATAAATAGATGATCCTTTAATTTGAAAATTTGAAAATGTGATAATTGTTACACATTTTCAAATTTTTCAAATTGCTACACTTTTAGATAAAGAATAGGGCAGTTACTAAGGATTCCAATCAAAATAAGTTGGTGGACTGGTATTTTGAGTAGAAAAATTGATGGTGTAGGTATTGGGGGTGCCAGTTGGAGGTGGAACTCCTGTAGGCAAGGTAGTTAGGTATTTTCTAATCTGCGAAGGATTAGAAGCAACATGCCCCAAATCCGATTCATGATAATAGTTTGCCGAATTTAGTGATGTAGTTTGCTGCTGGATAAAGTTCGAGCTGCTTTGATAACTATAATACGACAACTGATAAGCAGTATAATCATTTTCGTTTCCATTGGTAATGTACCCAATTGTTGCGTTTTGATCGGCTTCATTATATTTAACGTTATAGAAGTAGGGATAACTCAACGAACTATAAGCAGATGAACTCGGAGAGTAATAACCATCATCTATGTATCTAAGTTTGTCAAAGTTTGTCGAAGATAGATTGACCCCAACACCATGATAGTATCTCCGTATAGATGAAGTAGGGGAGAAGGGGCGCTGGTATCTAAAGGTAAAAAAGACATCTAAATTATCTGAAATATCAATGGCATCAATGGCTTGAAAGGTTACATCAGAAGGAAAGGCATAATCAAATGGATTGGAAGGTATTCCAGAAATAGCAGGTCCATGATAATAAAGATTATTGTTCTTTAGGATGACCAAAGTGGTGTTGCCATTATTTTTGTGCCATAAAATATCCTTAACATTGCTATGTTGAGAAAGGGTTTCTAGCACATTGCCTGAGGTATCTATAATAACAGGAGTTTTGTTAACATTTAGATAAGCAATCTTATCATGTTGAGGACTTAATGCTACATGTGTTTTGGATGAACTAGGATTGTTGGTTAGACGCTTTTCATCCGACAGAATTTCATTGACCAAATAAATATCATTTCTATGAATATAGACCAAATCTTTTTTGAGTTTGAGTCCTTCGTTTGTGGTCGTTCCTGCTACGCCAAAAATAGGCTCGTATTTAGAACAAGCACTGATTGTTATCATTAATAAAGCTGTTAGACAGCCCCAATATAGTTGCTTCATAATAGTTTTTTTTGAAGAGATGAAGGATAGCAAATAGCTGATTAGAACAAAAAGCATTCTAATGGTTTAGTCCTTCAAAGAATGTACCTAATGCATTTAAAATTAAATAATCAATAGGGTACAATTTATAGCGAATTGAGCTAAGCGCTAAAAAATTAGCGCTCCAACACCTATGTGTACTCCCAATAAATAGCGATCTTGAATATTTCTAATGACTCCTTTTTGGTACTCGGTCACTTCAAAACTCCCAGTTGACGAAAATGGATTAGGAATACCACCAATTGGACTCGCTAGAATCATATATTGAGGAAAAATTGTTGTTTCTATACCAATATTAAACGTTATTCTGTTGGCAATTATCGTTCTATATCCCCACATTGCCGTTACTCCAAACATAAACGTAAAGGTTTCATGAGTTAGAGGAGCTAGTTGTTGAGGATCAGGGCGGTTGTCAATACGGTTGTCGGCATAGGATACCCGTTGATCCCTTAGAACGCCATTGACTCCAACAAAACGAAAGCCTAAGTCCCAATAAAAGCCCAATGGAGCTAAATTAGCATTACTCCTTCCATACAGATTAAATCCTACATTAAAATCGTGAGCATGTAGTTGGTAAAATAAGTTGTGATAATCCTGATTATTGGAGCCACTAAATAAGCTTGGGGTAGATGCTGTTGTATTTAGCCCTGAAACTTGATAATTATACGCCAACTTTATCGTTTGTTTCCGAGAAAGTACATAATGTAACGCCAGACTATAACGGTCTTTTATCGTAAAATGCCCCGTGTGAGCATTAAAAGGAAAAGACTGCGCCCCTTTATTTTGCGCCGTAGGATAACCAAAATTAGGGAAGAAAGTACCTCCCAATTCTATAAAAAAACGTTTTCCTTGATAACCTGGCACTTGAGCTTGTGTCAAGGAGCTGTTCAGTAAAAAAAATAGGGTTAGATATAAAATATATTTCATGGTTTATGTTTGTTGTAGTTAGTTGGATAGTTGGAACATCAACTTTTTATCTAAAAACTTAAATAAAGCCTAGCTGCGTTTTTTTCGCTTAGATTTTATCTGAAAAAAGGTATCAAATATATGGGCATTGAGTTGCGTTTTGGTGTCTTTTTGCTTGTAATAATCCTCTTTGATTACTTGGTAACGTCCCGTCTCTAAATCAAACAAAACCGACCAATAAACCCAATGGGTTTTAGAACGCTGAATAGAAGCAATTCCTGTAAATAAAAGATATGGAGTGCCATATTTTTGAACAATTTTATCCGCATAATCTTGATCAAACCCTTTCATTAATAGGTTACCCCCAAAGCGATTTTGTTGTGACATCCACTCTGACAATATACGAAGTTCATTAAAGGCCTCAGCATCGCTTTCGTTTAAGTTGTTGGTGTTTAATAAGGTAATGTTAACCTTAGCTAGCTCGGCATTTTTGACCAAGATATCGGTTAGTTGCAGTTGATTTTTTTCAGATTTTAAATGATCTACTTTAGACTTTCTTCCTTCTATTATTTTGACATAATAAGGAGAATAGACCAATACAGAATCAATGCCTAAAGCAACCATTCTATTTTTGCGACGTTTACGAAGTTCGGCTCTACCTTCACTAGAGTTAAAATATTCAGTTCGAGCTTCACGATCTTGTTTTTCTTTTTGGCCTTTAGAAAATAAATTTTTGAACATTTTTGATTCTAAGACATCTCGAAAAGCATACTTGGAATATTCAGTAGAATCGATTTCTTCCTCACTGATGATCTCTTGTTCTTTCTTTTGTTTTTTTATTTTATCATATTTAGATAATTTCGTCGTATTTTCTGGAGTTTTTGGCTGGATTTTGTCAAGACTATCTTGTTTTGCTTTGGCAAGTTTTGCCATTGATAGTTCTAAAATGCTCTGAGTTGAAAATTCAGAACGTTTTTCGTAGTGATACGCCAATTCTAGGAATAAATCTTCCAAAATAGTCTGTAATTCTTTATCGTCAGCATATTCTTGAACAACATCCCAAGCATACCTAAGGGTAAATACAGTTAAATCTTTAGGCTCTAATTGTGCCAAAAAATAGTAAACCTGTTGGGAAGGACCTTCTATATCCTCGTGCGCATTTTTACTCATATAATCTGAAGAAATATCTTCATCCGAATAAGAAACAGAATAAGGTTTTACCCCTTTGAGTTCATTTTTAAATTTAGTATAACCATAGAGTGATTTGGTGATGATTTTTTTCAGGTAGAGGCTATTTGGATATTTTTGTTGTAGAATATAACAAGCGTAGATAGCGTCTTGATACCTAAAATCATGTAAATAATAGTAAGCCAATTCAAAACGAGCAATATCTCGTACTTTCAGAAAATCCTCTTTAGAACCTGTTACAAAGGCACTACGATTTGCATTGCTGTTGTTGGCAATAATTTCGCTACAAGCTGTTCTTCTTTTGTCGATACTAGGATGTGTACTTTTAGAATCATCTTCTTCATACGATCCATTGATTTCATTTAACTCTTCTTCTGGCAAGAAATAAGATTCAGGGAAAGTGATAAATTCAGACTCGAAAAATGCTCTTTTGAATGGAATAATGTCAAAAGGGAGGTACGAATATTGAAGCACATCAAAAACTCCATCTAAATCCTCCAAGCTGTACTTACTCGTTAGGTACAAATCTAACCCTTCTTTATCTGCGTGTGTTTCAAGCTCCTTAGAGAAATAATTTTTGGCAACAATTCTATCGTCAAAAGAGGTATTGCGCATTAGATCTGTACGGCTAGAATAGCGGCTTATTTTTTGTGCTTCCAAATACATATCCAAGGCATGCCCATGTCGAACATGTGATATTTCATGTGCCAAAATAAAAGCTAATTGAGCTTCACTCTCTAATTGAGCCAATAATCCTACATTGACAAAAATAATTCCTTGATTGGTTGCAAAAGCATTAACAGCAGAAGAACGAACAGCATAAAAACGCAATTTTTGGCGCATTTCTTCATCATCCTTTAACAATTCATCCGCTACTTTATTGACATAGGCAGTGATGGGATCATTAAATAAAACTTTGGCACTTTGCAATAAATCATCAATTAGAAAATTGCTTTCAAGGTAGAATTGTTTTTGATCTTTTTGATTGTTGTTTTTATCTACATTTTCCAGCTCTTTTTTGTACTTTTCAGAGGATGGAATTAAAAAATCTTTAGGAATTTTCCCCGTACTTTTTAATAATTGATAATTGTTAAAGTCTTGAGCATTAGTGGAAATACTCAAGCATAAAAAAAGTATCAAAAGGAAAGGTTTGTTACTCATGAATGTTTATGTTTTAGTGGTTAAAAATATACTATCCAAGTATATGTTCTCAAATATAGCATATTGGGGTCTGAATAGCAAATCTGTAATAGGGAATAAAAAAGAGGAATTATTGAGGCAAAAAAACAGTTCTTTAAGCTGTATTAAACTTTTTTAAGTTGTAAAATACCTGTCATTTATGGCGTTTTTCGTAAAAAAAAAGAAAATAATACGGTGGAAGCATTATCTTTATTTATATAGGGGGCATACAACTAATTACTATGTAGTTCACTCTAAAAAATTAACGGAGTATTATCTATAAATAAGAGTACCTATTTTGTTGGTGTAACTTTTTGCTATGAAAAAATTGTTCTTACTTATTTGTCTACTGCCTTTTGCACTACTTCTTTTTAGTGGGGAGCAGCAACGTGTTGCTTATAAGCCTGAGTTGTTTTATCTGGGAGGAATTCAAATCAATGAAGCAGATAATTTGAGCTGGATGAATATGCTCAAACAAGCAGATATGAACACTATAGAGGTAACTGTTTATGCCGAACAGGGAGAATGGGACAGTGACTCGTTGAGATTTGATGAGAAAAATGAGAAGGTCTTGTCTGAAATTCGAACCGCAAAAAAAGCAGGCATAAATGTGGTGTTGATTTTGAGAGTTGCTTTAGATTATTCTTTTATGCGCAATCGATTTATGTGGCATGGGATGATTTTGCCCAAGAATGAGCAATTATTAGCCAATTGGTTTGATCGATACGAAGCCTTTGCGATGAAGTGGGCTACAATTGCAGCAGAAGAGCAGGTCGATGTTTTTAGTATTGGTAGCGAAATGAATGCTTTATCATCTACCTTTACGGTTTGGTCAATTCCCCCTTTGTATGCTTATTATAATGATATAGAGGCGCAGAATAGATCCGAAAGACGTGCCTTAAAATACGAATCGATCTTAAAAAAGGAAGATTATTGGGTGTGGGGCTACGATAATTACCCCAGTCTTAAGACATATCTTGAAGACCGAATTCAATATAATTATACTTGGGGTCAACAAGCTACCTTTGCAGGGAAAAAAAATAGATTGTCCCTAATGAATCAGCGCCGCAAACAATCTCTTATGGCTTGGAAAAAATTGATTAAGCAGGTCAGAACGGTTTACAAGGGACAATTGACCTATGCGGCAAATTTTGATAATTACATGGAAGTAGCTTTTTGGGATGATTTAGATTTTATAGGTATAAATGCTTATTTTGGTTTGAGGAATGCGAATAGAAAAGTAGAAGATGCAACAGAGCTGAAAGAAAGCTTAGAGCGGGGCTGGAAGAATGTGTTTTATGAAATTGATGCTTTTAGGACAACGTATGGCTTAAAAGATAAGCCGATGATTTTTACAGAACTCGGATATGTCAATCGAGAAAATACAACACTTGCACCTTGGGCGGGGTTCGGCTATTCTATTGTTGGAACGAACAAAAATGAACGAGTAATTGTTTGGAAGCGAGAAAAAGAAGACCTAGAAGAACGGAAATTTGCAATGGATGCTTTATATAAAGTGGTTAAACAGCAACAAATTAATTTAGAAGGAATCTTATATTGGAAGCTAACGACTCATGATTATCATTTGCCACACGAGCCTTTTGCATTACATTTAACGCCTAATGCCAAGGATTCGCTTCAAACTAGTTTGGCTCAATTTGCAAGGCTAGATGATTAAAATAAAAAAGGCTTTCCTCCAAGAGGAAAGCCTTTTTTATTGTTTCTGTATTTCTTAGTTTTTCTTTAAAACATCAGGATATTTTTTTGCTTGAGCATTAGCATTAATCCAAGGTGGAATAGTATGCCCAGAGCCTCCAATGTAAGCAACTTCACCTCCTTCGCTTACGGTGAATTTCCATTGGTGGAATTTTTGACATTGATTCACACAGTTTCCGAATTTAACACTATAGTTAATTTCCCAACCATCACCCGTTCTAGCAATAGCAATATCATTGCCGTCACCATAAGGTAGTATTTCTTCGATCGAACCAACTCCCTCACTGGTAAAGAATTTCATCATTAAAGCAGGCATGTTTAATGGTTCTCTAGATTGCAATACCAAACCAGCTCGTTCCTCATCTAAATAAACCATGCGAGTCATGACTAAGTTGTATTCTCGAATGAGATTATTAATGGTTACACTTCCAGTAGTATCTTGACGCTGTTTTAGTGGTTCTACCCATGGAGCATCATGTTCGAATACCAAAATAATACTCTCTACATTTGGAATTGGAAAAGAGCGAACGTTGTATTTTCCAGCAATGGTATCAATAGCACCATAATCCGAAGTACGCACAGCTACTAAGGCATTATAAATGGCTTGGACCAATTCTTCTGGAACACGAATTGTTTGTTTAGAAATACGTTGTTCTTTATTAATTAATCTTAATGCTAAACGAGCAGCATCTTTTTTATAGATTACCTTTAAATATTTAGGCAAAAGATTATCGTTGACAAAAAATTCAGGTAAATTTTTGAGTATTGTCAATTCTCCTCCTCTTTTACCTTTGCCTCGTTTTCCTCTTTTTCCACGCTGAGCGTTGGCATCATCAGAAGAAAATAAAAATACAAGGGCAATTAAAGCTAAACATTTAGTGATTCTGAGTACAGTTCTTACAACCATAAAATTTTAGTTTTTAGTCAAATTATAGAATTTGTAAGATAAGATAAGTGTTTGTTATAAAGATAGATATTTGATTTTGTTTCTCAAAATAAATAAAAACTTTAAACGAATGCTCACAATCTAACCTTATTTTGATCAAAAAAAGAAGAAGTGCTATACAAATTACGAAAAATCGACTATTAAGTACATTTCTTTTTTGTTCGAAAGGAGGTTAATAAATTATGGAGAAATAAAAATTAAACACCTTTTAACTACAATTTGCTCTATCAATAATTAGAGATAAAAATGGGGAGAAAATAATTTTACTAAAATTAGTAAATTTATTGGGTTGCACTTATTGTACGTAATATTTGTCAATTTGTTGCTGTAACTTCAACGCTTTTTCTTTGTGCGTATGAGCTCTTTTTTGATGAAGAATTTTTGCCAAATTCTTTTTTGCCTGCTCTACATTATTCTCTTTAAGCAAAGTTAATACCAAATACCATTCTGCATCCTGTTTTCTGCCTTTTGAGCCTCTTTTGGACATCTTTTTGAATAAATTTTTGGCTTTAGTAGTTTGGTTGTCACCCAAATAAGCAAGTCCTAGATAAAGTTCAACTTCACCTTTATCTTTTGTCTTTGCTGTAGTTGTCATGTAGGCTTTGAAATATTTGGTTGCCTCAGAGTAATTTTTTTTATTATAAGCTAGGATGGCTTTTGATCGAACCGCCAAAATAGCCGCAGCATCGACTTCTGCTATCGTGTTTTCTGCTTCACTTTCTAAACCTCTATGTTTTTTAGAATCGATGATTTTGTGAGTGGTGAAATTATCCACAAATAATTCATCAGCAGTCATTCCTACATTAAGGTATTGATACCCTAACGGCAATAGAGATAATAGTATTATAACTACAACGGCGTATTTAAAGAAATTATTCATTTTAATAATAATCTTATGTATTATGAATTATTTGAACTTTTTTGATGCTTAAAAATAGGTTGTTTTATTACCTTGATAACAAGGTTTTTATCTGTTAGAAAAGAAACCTTGTAGCGATTTTAGCTTAGAAAGTATATTGATATCTTACAAGCATATTGAGGCGCTCAAGTGTGGACGAATTTGTTGCGAGAATACTTATGTACTGTTGTTAACAACGTTGAGCTTAATACGATATTTAGGCAAGTTATTGCAGTATAGGTAGGGGGAGAGAGCAATAACCAACTCATTTATTCAAGCATATTGTTCAATTTAGTTTATTTTTTTTATGTGTGAAAAATTCAATCTGTTACCTTATGTTCAGAATAACTATTGATCTGATAGAGAGTACTAAAACTAGAGGAATAAGCTAATTTTAGTAATGTTATAAAATCCATCAAAAAAATATACGATTAAAGGTTTTATTAGGTAGGTTTTAAAAAGGATTAATCACTCATTACCATACAAATGTAAGGTTATAAAATAGAAGGATAGGTGATATTTTTGCCAAAGAGGTGTTGATTCCTGCCATTTAACTTATTAACAAAAGTGACACAAATTTAAAAAATAAAAGTACAATTAGATCTTATCCTGTAGGACTTCTCGAATTTATTTTATAAATAAGTACTCTTGAGACTTAATTTATAGCTTGATTGGCAGTCTTGTGTTTATTTTACACGATAATGATGCCAAAGTGGGGAGGGGGGACACTGTTAAAATATATAGTTTAAGTAATTTTTTATTATAAAGTTAATTTTAAGAAATTGATACTTGGCGCTTTTCATTTCTTTTTATGCTGCAATTCACAAATGCTTTATTACTTTTGGATTTAGTATAATGGAGATCGGGAATTTTAATATCCAATATATAAACTATTAAATTTTGTGTGGTAGAACTGTAAATTTTGTTTGCTAAAAAAAAAATTTATGTTTAGAAAGAAGAATATACCTTTTATACATAGAGATATTAGTTGGCTATCCTTCAACTATCGAGTGTTGCAAGAGGCCAAAGATAAGTCAGTTCCTCTATTTGAGCGAATTAAGTTTTTAGGGATTTATTCCTCTAATTTAGATGAGTTTTTTCGTGTTCGAGTTGCGGCACTAAAAGCATTAATTCGGCTGGGGAAAAAAACGAAGAACCAGATGGATTTTTCGCCAGAACTGGTCCTTAAGCGGATTCGAAAAATTGTGACAGATCAACAGGTTGAATTTGATAATATTTACAAAAATCAAATTCTTCCAGAGTTAGGACAAAACAACATCTATATTCTTCGCCCCAAAGATTTAAAGTCTTATCATCATTTGTTTTTAGATCGATTATTTGAAGAACGGTTAATTCAGCATTTGCAGCCAATCCTCTTGGTAAAAAACAAGATTAGGACATTCTTACCTAGTAATGCTATTTATTTGGCAGTTCGTCTAAAGACTGCTGGTCATATCAATCGTTATGCTGTTGTTAAAATACCTTCTGATAAGTTTTCTAGGTTTATAGAATTGCCGAGTAGAGATTCCAAACGAAAAGAAATCATTATTTTGGATGACATTATTCGTTATTGCCTACCTAGGTTGTTTCCTGGATATGCGATTAGGGATGCTTATTCGATCAAAATGACAAGGGATGCAGACATCTATATTGAGGATGAGTATACAGGCGACTTGATTGAGAAAATAAGGAAGGGAATTGCCAAACGAACAATTGGTCCAGGAACTCGTTTTGTCTACGATCGTAGAATGTCTAAACGTACCTTAAATTTTCTTACTGCTGCTTTGCAGGTAAAAGAAGGTGACTTACAAGCAGAGGGAAGGTATCATAATAATTATGACTTTTTTAAATTCCCTAACTTTGGATTAAAGAAACTGCGAGATATTTCTTTGCCACCATTGAGTCATAAAGATTTGCACCAACAACAAAAGTTGTTTTCGGTTATTGATGAAAAAGATCATCTGCTGCATTATCCCTATCAGAAATATGATTATGTCATTCGTTTGTTGGAGCAGGCGGCTCACGATCCAGAAGTAACAAGCATTAAAATTGCCCAATATCGAGTCGCTAAAGATTCGCAGGTAATCGCTGCACTAAGATCTGCTATTCAAGAGGGGAAAGATGTGATGGTTTTTATGGAAGTAAAGGCACGATTTGATGAAGAAGCTAACCTCTATTGGGCAGAACGTTTAGAATCTTGGGGAGCCAAAGTAATGTATAGTCTTCCTGAACTAAAAGTACATGCCAAGTTATTGTTAATAACCCGAAAGTCAAAACGCTATGCTTATTTAGGAACAGGGAATTTTAATGAGGATACGTCAAAAATTTATAGTGATTTTGGGCTGATGACTGCCGATAAACGACTGACGAAGGAAGTAGAGCAAATTTTTGATTTTTTGGAGTTTTATAAGCGCCCAGAAAAAAACTTTAAGCATTTATTGGTTGGGCAGTTTAGAATGCGTCGAAATATCTATCAGTTGATAGAACAAGAGATTGAAAATGCAAAAGCAGGAAAAAAAGCGGTTATCACCCTAAAACTAAACAGCATTCAGGATGCTAGAATGATTGCAAGGTTGTATGATGCTAGCAATGCTGGGGTTAAAATCAGAATGATTATACGAGGGGTTTGCAGTGTGGTACCTGGGCAGGTTGGTTATAGCGAAAATATAGAAATAATTAGTATTGTCGATCGCTTTTTGGAGCATACTAGAATTTATATGTTTCACAACGATGGAGATGAGAAAATTTATCTGTCGTCGGCTGACTGGATGACTCGAAATTTGTTTTATCGCATAGAATGTGCGTTCCCTATTTATGCCAAAGATCTTAAACAAGAAATTAAGGATTTCTTAGATATACAATTTAAGGATAACGTCAAAGCTAGAATTATCAATGCCAAACAAGATAATCAGTATAAAAAGAACAATTCTTCGCCAAAACGCTCCCAATATGATATGTATGTTTATTACCAAGACAAATTATTACCAAAAATAGATAAATAGAAAGCGAATCTTGGTTAACTTTGCAGCCTAATCGGTAGTAATGCCTAATTTATCCTTTGTTAGTACCTTGAATTCTGGTAGGTTTAAAGGACAATATAAGTAGGCAACCGACTACCCAACACAAAATGTGTTGTCATTAATAAGAATTTTTAAAATGAAAATATGTTAAAAAACGATCTATTTTTACGAGCAGCTAGAGGAGAGAAAACAGAACGCCCACCTGTATGGTTAATGCGTCAAGCAGGTCGTATTTTGCCACAATACAGAGCATTACGTGCTAGCCTATCTGGTTTTAAAGAGTTGGTAGAAACCCCTGAGTTGGCTTGTGAAGTAACAATTCAGCCTATTGATGAGTTGGGCGTAGATGCTGCGATTATTTTTTCTGATATTTTGGTGATTCCTGAAGCAATGGGCTTACCTTATGAAATGATTCCTGGCAAGGGACCTTTATTCCCAAAAACAATTACTTCGGAAGCCGATATTGATGGCTTATTAGAGGGAGAAGCAGCAGCAGAAGATTTAGGTTATGTATACGAAGCATTAAAAATAACCAAAAGAGAATTGAATGGGAGAGTACCGCTTATCGGATTTGCAGGGGCTCCATTTACGATATTTTGTTATATGCTAGAGGGGCAAGGGAGTAAGACCTTCTCTAAAGCGAAAAAGGTCATGTATCAGAACCCTGTTTTAGCCCATAAATTACTGGATAAAATAACTACTTCTACCATTGCTTATTTGAAAAGACAGGTGGAGTCTGGTGCCGACCTAATTCAAGTTTTTGATTCTTGGGCTGGTGTATTAACTCCAAATAGTTTCAAAACGTTCTCATTGCCTTATATGAAGCGTATTGCTGAGGCACTCAATCCTATGGTGCCTGTGACTTTATTTGCCAAAGGGGCTTGGCATTCTTTGACGGATATTTCTAATGCAGGTTGCAATGTAGTCGGTTTAGGATGGACACAAACCCCTGCTGATGTAAGAGCATTATTGGGCGCAAATCAGGTGGTTCAAGGCAATTTGGATCCTTGCGCATTATATGCCGATAAAAATACGGTCCAAACGATGACCAAAACTATGTTACAAGCCTACGGACAGCATCACATTGCTAATTTAGGGCATGGTGTTTATCCTGATACTCCCTTGGATAGCGTCAAGGTATTTGTGGATACTGTTAAGCAATTTGAATATGCTGCTAGTCTTGAATTTTAAAGAATACGATGCTAATGGGGCTTTTTTCTAAAATAAAAAAATGGTTCTTGTCTAAGGACTCTACTGAACACAAAAGTACAACCGTAATTGTTGATGAAGTTCAGGAAGAGGAAGAAGTAGTACTGACAGATCAGGATGTTGTAGAGGAAGTATCATTAACAGAAGAAGAACAGCAGTTTGCTCAAATTAAGCAGTTTATAGAAAGTGATGACATGAGTAATCATGAGTTGGCTGCTATGTTTATGATGGGCTTAGGGACAAAATGGGACGATGAAATGTATAGAATCGTAGCGCAGTCTGCCGATAAAATGATCTTCTGGGCACAACAAGATAATAACGAGCATTTTTTAGCTTATTATAAATCATTGGTGATTAGTCCTCGCTTTTTTGGACAATATAGCGAAATCGCAGAGTTTGCTGTTGTGCTCACTAGTTTTAAAGCCTTGGAGGAATTGCAATGGAAGGCAAAACATTATTGGAATCAGCATCCTATTTTAGTTGCGGCTAGTCAACTGCCTTTGCTAAAACGTTTGTATGTTGAAGATTGTCGAATGAATTTTTTGCCTGAAAGCATTGCGCAAGCTTGGAGTTTGGAGGAATTATATCTCGCTAATAATAAATTAACAGAGATGCCCGATACATTGGGGCAATTGCCCAATTTAAAAATACTGGATTTGAGTGCCAATGCGTTGAGAAAATGCCCTCGTTCTATTTACCATCTCAAACGTTTAGAGACGTTGCGCTTGCACAACAATCCTCTTAACGATATAGAACCTAGAATGTTAGGGCGTTTGTATCGTCTAAAAGATTTGCAATTGCCCGAAGTAGTGGCTAAGTTTAATTTGGACACACTTCAAGATTGGTTGCCAGATGTAGATTTTGGTAAACCGTATTGGATATTTGATTAAGAAGTTGTTTGACTTTTGTAATGGAGCAATTGATAGAAAAGGATAAATTTTTTGTTCTACCTATTGATTTGTCATAAAGTCTAGAGACTAAAAGCATATTTTATTGTAACTTATTACCGTTGAATTTCTAATCAATATGCAAATTGAGCAATAATGATAAACATGAAGATAGGTATTTTGTTTTTGGGAAGCTTATTGTTTTTGGTCGCCTGCCAGTCTTCTACAGGGACAACCAATTCTACCAAAGGGGTCGCTGTTGTAAAACCTGTAGAAAAAGGTGAACGAGAATTTCAAGCTTATTTAGATCGAAAAAGAGCGCAAATCAAAGGAAAAAAAGCACCAGATATTGATCTTAAAACAATCGGTGGCAAGCGCTTTAATCCTTCCAATATGAAAGGGAAAATCGTGCTGCTCAATTTTTGGTTTGCGGCTTGTAAACCTTGTATCACAGAAATTCCTAGCCTCAATGAATTGCAGCAAAAATATAAATCTAAAAATGTGGTGGTAATTTCCATTTCAACCGATCAACAAGCTGTAGCAGAAAAATTGGCCAAGGAAAAGAAAATGCGTTATGCGGTTGTTGCAGGTGGCAAAAGTATTGCTAGTCAAATGAAAGTATCGACTTTTCCAACTTCTTTTTTGATTGATAAAGAAGGCATTATTCAAGATGTATTTATGGGAGCAAGTTCTTTTGATGCCACCTATACGTATACGGAGATAAAGCCCCATATTGAGCGATTGTTGAACTAGAACATATTTTAAAATAAAAAAAATATTTTCCATTTTCCTAAGGAAAACTTAAAGTTTGTACTACCTTATACGAAACTTGATTTTTTTGAGTTTAAAGACTATCTTTAAGCCACACTTCAAAAATGTAGTATTCTAAGGTAGTACAATCCTATTATACGTTGTTGAAAATTATCAAAAACCATTACTAGAAGATTAATTCTATTCTTCAATCAAAAATAGACCAAGGTTATAGCTCAAAAATCTACACTTTCAACTCATTTACAATTAATACTAATCAACTATCATTGGGATTAGATGATAGCATTGGTATTTCACCTTATCAAATTATTAAGCTGAATGGAGAATATCACAATATTGTGGGCAGATGATGAGATTAGACTGCTCAAGCCTCAAATTATGTTCTTAGAAAAAAAGGGCTACAAAGTTATAACGGTTTCTAATGGACATGATGCAATTGAAGAAGTAGAGGAGCATATGGGGAACATTGATGTTATCTTTTTGGATGAAAGTATGCCAGGAATAACAGGTCTAGAGACGTTGCCTAAAATCAAGGCTATTTTGCCTAGTGTGCCTGTTGTAATGATTACTAAGAACGAAGAAGAGGGCGTTATGGAGCAAGCGATTGGTTCTCAGATTAGTGATTATCTGATAAAGCCTGTCAATCCTGTTCAAATCTTAACTTCTATTCGTAAGTTGATAGACTCAGATCGCCTAGTTCGAGAACAAACCGCAACCGACTACCAACAAGAGTTTCGTAAGATTTTTATGGAAATAAACAGTGGTTTGGATTTTCATGAATGGGCAGAAATTTATAAAAAAATTATTCATTGGGAGCTTAAGCTGGACGAGTCTAATACGACGAGCATGGCAGAAATTTTAGCTACTCAAAAGGAACAGGCGAATTCGGAGTTCTGTAAATATATGGAACGCAATTATTTACATTGGATTAGCAATGATGATGATGCACCTGTTATGTCACATGATTTGTTGCGCTCTATGGTTTTTCCTGATGTGAAATCTGATCGCCCAACGTTCTTTTTGCTCTTAGATAATTTGAGATATGACCAATGGAAAGTCATAGAACCTATTGTTGCAGAGTATTATAGAATAGAAGAAGAAGACTATTTTTATAGCATCTTGCCTACGACAACACAATACAGTAGAAATGCTATTTTTGCAGGTTTAATGCCAGGAGAAATAGAGGAGTATTATCCTGAATGTTGGTTGAATGACAATGAAAAAGGCGGCAAAAATATGCACGAAGAAAAACTACTTTCGGAGCAGATTCGTCGTACTTTTCGCAAGCCCGTAAAGCATGCTTATTATAAAGTAACTACCGTAGAAAAGGGCAAACAATTGGTCGATACGATTCAGAATTGTTTGCACAATGATTTTACAGCTATTGTTTATAACTTTATAGATATGCTTTCGCATGCTCGTACCGAAATGGAGATTTTAAAAGAGTTGGCAAGCGATGAAAAAGCATATCGTTCGTTGACCAAGTCTTGGTTCTCTCATTCTGCTATTTGGGAAGCTCTAAAAATCATAGCAGAACATGATGTGCAGTTGTTTATTGCAACAGATCATGGTAGTATACGAGTGCATGAACCTTCTAAAGTGGTAGGAGATCGAGAAACAACAACGAATTTGCGTTATAAAGTAGGAAAAAACTTGCAATATGATCGTAAAGATGTATTGGATGTGCGTCGTCCAATGGATGCTAAATTACCTTCGCCAAATGTGAGCTCTACTTTTATTTTTGCCAAAAATGATAAGTTCTTCCTCTATCCAAACAACTATAATCATTACAATAAGTATTATCAAAATACCTTTCAGCATGGTGGAATTTCTTTGGAAGAAGTAATCATACCAATTATAAAATTGAGAAGTAGAAAACAGTAACTCATCAGGATAGTTGAGTGCAGACTATTTTTAGCATAGGTCATCTTGAATTTTACGACTCAGGATGACCTATCTTGTTCTTGTAGCGCCCGATCTCAGGTTGAGCAGGATAAAAAAAAGGCAAATCTTGATTTCTTTCTGAAGAAATATTATCTTGTAATTTCTACCATTATATAATTTTATATGCCTGAAATTAAGAAGATACTATTTCCGACAAGTTGTAGCGAAAGCTCAATCAAAGCATTTGAGTATACCCTAGCAGTTGCTAGGTATTTTGGTGCTAGCATAGACGTTTTGCATGTGTGCGAACCTAACATGGGGATTCTTGTTCCTAGTGTTATGCGGCATCAACTCATTCAAGAACAAAAGAAAGCGGCAAAAATAATGCTTCAAAATTGGCTGAAGCGTTTTGAAATAAAAGATATTGTTATCCATCAAGAGGTAGAATTGGGCTATGCCAAAGAAAACATTGCTACTTATGCCAATAAACGCAAAGACATTGATTTGATAATAATTGGAGCCAAAGACAACAATAGTTTTACTAAAATCATTTGGGGAACAATTATTTCTAAGACAATAGAAGGGGCTAATGCTCCCGTTTTGGTGGTGCCCAAAGGGATTGTTTTTCAGGATATTAAAAATATGCTTTATTTAACGCCTCTAGTTGAAGATTGGAGAGTTATTTACCCAAGAGTAGCAAAAATTGCAGCTAATTTTGGTGCAGAGCTATTTGTGGCACATTTGCCACAAGCAAAATACAAGGCATTAGAGAACGAGCAACATGTTGTTTTGGAAGATTACGGTTCTGCTTTGCATGCCTTTGCTTACAATACTAATCTGCATCTGTTAGTAACAATGGCGGCTGTTCGAAATACTTTTCAGAAGGCATTAAAATATAGTAAGGCACAAAAAATGGCTTTTGAAACAATTATTCCTTTATTAGTGCTCAAGAAAAAATAAGCCCAATAAAAACGGATTTTGTACACAACTTTTTAAGTTTATAAAATAAACTTTCTATAAAATCATTGTACAAAGTTCCTTAAATACAAAAGGATTATCTATTTTTGAGTTTCTTTGAAAGATAATCTTCTAATTTAAGTATTCAAAGAATACAAAAGTTGTGCTAAACAACGATAATAATATACATCTTATCAGCTAATCTATACATAACAAGAAACAATGCTTCAATATATCATTAAACGTATATTGATTTTTATTCCAACCTTCTTTGTCATTTCCTTGCTCATTTTTGGATTGAGCAAAATGGCACCAGGCGATCCTGTGTTAGTTGTGATGGGAGGAAATGATAGTAAAGGCGTAGGACAACGATCTGATTTGGTCAATGGCGAGAAAGCATATGCAGCAGTTGCGGCACAGTTGGGACTAGACAAACCTGCCTTTTATTTCTTGTTTACTTCTGCCGCATATCCTGCTGATTTGTACAGAATCAATAAAAGAAACCATCGAGAGACCATAAGCCGCTTAATTAACGAGTATGGTAACTCAGAGGCAGTGATGGATTATTATAATGCACTAAAAGAGGTGCAATATAAAATAGCAGATATTGAACATGCAAGGTATTCTGTTAAGGGGACAGCAAGAAACTGTCTCAATGATCTGTTTAATGACTATGAGGATGGAGGCATTGTATTTAAATTGAACTTGTTGAAGGATTCTTTGGCAACACCCAACAATGGTTTGGAATCGGTTCGGGAAGATTGGGATGAGATTATTCAGAAGTACAATTATATTAAAGAAAACCCTACTAGGATGCAGCTCTATATTCCTGCTGTCCGTTGGTATGGAAAAGCTAGTCAGTATCATATTTGGATGTTTGGCGATTATCCTTGGTTTAGTACCGTAGATAGTTCTAACCATTATCGAATAGAGGACTTATCAGTAGAGATAAAAAAACTAGTTCCTCAAAAACGAGCTTTGGATAACTCTATTAGTCGATTAAGAGGAAAAAACTATCAAATTGAACAAGCCTTAGAAAAATCACCAATAAAAGGGGATGCCGATAGTTTGCGTCAAGTATTTGCAACCAATACCATGCAAATGAAACAATATTTGAGCAATCAAGATAAACTTAATGGTGCTCTAAAGGTACTGGCTTCAGAAAGAGATAGCTTATCTTTATCTGCCGTTCGTTATGCTAGTAAAGGTTTTTTGAGAGGAGATTTTGGAATTTCTTATTCGGATAAAAAAGAAGTTTCTACCAAAATAGGGGATGCACTGTATTGGACTTTAATCATGAATTTCTTTGCTATTTTGATTTCTTATCTCATTTCAATTCCTTTAGGAGTAAAAAGCGCAATGTGGAAATTAAAAGGTCGAAATCTAATTGATAATGTCAACACAGCTGTATTGTTTATCTTATACTCCTTGCCTAGTTTTTGGATCGGAACCATTCTTTTGGTTTTCTTTACGACAGCAGAATATGGAGAGTGGTTGGATTGGTTTCCAACGAGTGGAGCACAAGATTTGGATTTGGTTGATGATCCTAATGTATCTAATTGGACAAGACTAGTTGATATTTTACATCATTTGACCTTACCTATTTTTTGTATTACTTATGGTTCACTGGCGTATTTATCTCGTCAGATGAGAGGCTCTATGTTGGGGGTAATTCGTCAGGATTATATTCGGACAGCTAGAGCGAAGGGTTTGAGTGAGCGAAAAGTAATTTGGAAACATGCTTTTAGAAATTCACTCTTTCCTATTATTACTTTATTTAGTTCTGTCTTTCCAAGGGCTTTATCTGGATCTATTGCTATTGAGTTGATTTATGCTATACCAGGAATGGGGCAGTTAGTCTTGATGTCGATTACATCAAGAGATTGGCCAGTAGTATTTACGATTGTTATGTTTGCAGCTATTTTGACCATGATTGGCAACTTGATTGCAGATATTTTGTATGCCATTGTTGATCCACGTGTATCTTTTAAATAACGGAATATGTTTTTTTTAACAAAGAAAAGGACGGATGAAATCGCTAAAGCAATAGAGCATTCTAATGAGAATGGCTATTGGGCAATTGTACGCAAGCAGTTTTTCAAAAATCGTTTGGCTGTATGGTCTTTGCGTGTATTTTATGTGATACTCTTTGTTGCTATAACAGCGGATTTTATTGCCAATGAACGTCCTGTTTATTGTTCCATTAAGATGGAGCAGACCCCAGATACATTAGATACCAAAATAGATATTCAGGTCAAGGTGGATACCTTATTATTGGCTTCAACTACTACCCCCTCTAAAAAAGAAGCTAGTAAAATAGAAAAAGAGCTTGATGAAGGAAGGATGGAATGTAAGGTTACAGAAACTAAAATAAAAACGAGAACATCCTTTAAAAAACTAATGCCTGTCAGCGAATCGCTTTCTTCCGATTCAATTGTTCAGCAGAAGTTTCTACAAATTGATACAATTATTACTTATACAACATTGTCTTCAATCGATACGATTGTAGAAACTTACTTCCCTATTTTTCGCCAATACTTAGTAGACTTAGGGTTGGCTACATGGAATGAGAAATTTGTTACGACCAAGTGGTTAGAACAAAAATACGAATCTGTACTATTTGCGCCTATTACTTATTCGGCTACTACAAGAGATCCTAAAAATAATAAATTTAAGAGCCCATTGGGGGAGCAGAATTTTCCTGAAGACTCGAACAATGGTTGGCATTATTTAGGAACAGAGCGTATAGGGCAAGATGTAGCAGCAGGAATGATTCATGGTACAAGGACTGCTATGTTGGTGGGATTGGTTGCTATGTCCATTGCTACTTTTATTGGATTGTTTTTTGGCGCCATTTCGGGGTACTTTGGTGATGAACGATTAAAGGTTTCTAGAATACGAATTGCCCTCAATCTAATAGCGGTTGTTTTGGCTATCTTTTTTGCCTTTATTTCTAATGGATACATTATTGCTGATTTGATTGGAGAAGGGAAATTATTGAGAGCAATTGGAGTTATCATAGGTTGGTTTGTAGCCTTAGTAGGTTTAGCAAATATATTGGCAATACCTCTTAAGAAAATTCCCGTATTAGGGAAGAAGGTAACAGTAGCATTGGATATTATTGTGATGCGATTTATAGAAGTTGTTAACTCTATTCCATTATTGATTTTGATATTGGCAATTGTTGCAATTATAGAAAAACCTTCTGTTTTGTTTGTCATGGTAATTATTGGAACGGTAAGTTGGACGGGGATTGCTAAATTTATTCGTGCAGAATTATTACGAATCCGTAGATTGGAATATATTGAAGCCGCTCAGGCTTTTGGATATAGTGAATTTAGAATCATTTTGCGCCATGCGTTGCCTAATGCACTGGCACCTGTTTTAATCGCAATTGCTTTTGGTGTTGCAACGGCTATTCTGACGGAGGCATTTTTATCATTTATTGGGGTTGGAATTCCAGACGATCAGGTTACTTGGGGCTCTCTTTTGCGTTTGTCACAAGATAAATTTTCAGCTTGGTGGTTGGCTATTTTTCCAGGATTTGCCATTTTTATAACCGTGACGATTTTTAATTTAATAGGAGAGGGCTTAACAGAGGCTTTGGATCCTAGATTAAGAGAATAGTTAGTAATAAAGTCACTACTTTGTCCTTATTGGTTAAAAGACAAAGTAGTGAAGCATAATCTATTTTTAGGAATGCTTTGCCGTTACGCCAAAAAGATCCAAAGCGTTTTTACTGGTGGTTTGGGCAACTTCGTCTAAACTGATTCCCTTTACTTCCGCTAATTCTTCTGCAATAATTCGAATGTAAGCACTTTCATTGCGTTTGCCACGATAAGGAGTAGGGGTAAGGTAAGGCGCATCTGTCTCCAACACTAAATGCTTGAGGTCTATTTGTTCTACAATGGCTCCCAAATTAGCTTTTTTGAAGGTTAGTACCCCTCCAAGTCCCATCAAAAAGCCTAGGTCAATGATTTTATTTGCCTGCTCTATGCTTCCTCCAAAGCAATGGAAAATACCTCTAAAATTAGCTGTTTTTTCTTCTGCTACAATCTCAATAAGATCGTCTAAAGAATCACGAGCATGAATTACAATCGGAATATCTAACTCTTTTGCCCAACGACATTGAATGCGAAAAGCATCTTTTTGTTCGGCAACAAACTCTTTACTCCAGTAATAATCCAATCCAATTTCACCAACGGCGCAAAAGGGACGCTTGGTAAACCATTCTTCCATCTTAGCTAAGACTTGCTTATAATTGGCCGCCACAGAACAAGGGTGCAGCCCCATCATAGCGTGACAATTATCGGGGTATTGCTTTTCTAAGGCAAGCATACCATCAATAGAGGCTTCATCTATATTAGGCAAAAAAAGATGTTGAATATTATTATCAAATGCACGTTGTATCATTTCATCTC
This sequence comes from Aureispira anguillae, assembly GCF_026000115.1. GTDB lineage: Bacteria > Bacteroidota > Bacteroidia > Chitinophagales > Saprospiraceae > Aureispira > Aureispira anguillae. The sequence continues at coordinate 5,113,023 of NZ_AP026867.1, read as the reverse complement.
TGTCTTTGTCAAACTGTGAGGCATACAGATGTGCGTGTGTATCGATTAACATTAAATAAATTATTTGGAATGATAGATTTTATTACGAACTGCTACAGCTATAACTGCAATAGGAAATTGGGGGCTATTAAACTTTAGAACGATTGAATTTTTGATGAAAATCATTCTAAAGTTGGGCAAAGATACAAATACTTAGCGGAATCGGGTAGCTACTATTCTGTATTATTATACAAGTTTGAGGTAGCTTTTTATTTGGTAAATATCAAAAAATATAAATGTATAAATTGCGATTATAAATTTTAACCTTGTTTATATTGTTTTATAGTTATTTGTATAAATATTATTTGTTTAATCTTTTTGATTTATACATTTGGTTAATTGTAATTTTAATTGTTAAATAAGTGTAATGCTTTGGTATTGAGTGGTTTCGTGTTTATTTTGAGTGACCAATCTAAACTTAAATTACATATATTATGAAACAAAGAAAATTTTTGAATTTTTTACCATTAGTTATCCTGTTTTTGGCACTTGTTAGCTGTCAAAAAGATTATGAAACGGTTGTAACACCAAAGTCGGATGCAGTTATGCAGACGGAAGCAGAGGCGCCAGAATCTTTAATAACACCATGCGTAGTGCCAACGGCTTGTTTTGCTCCTTGTCCAACTTACTATGCTCCTGTCTGTGGTTGCGATGGCGTGACTTACAATAATTCTTGTGAAGCGATATGCGCTGGTGTACAGTCGTACACCAAGGGAGCTTGTAATTGTAAGGGGAGAGCCCAACCCAACTGTATTTGTCCTTTGTATTATGCTCCTGTCTGTGGCTGTGATGGCGTAACGTACAATAATGCTTGTGAAGCTAATTGTGCTGGAGTCAATCATTATGTAAATGGACCCTGCCCTGATAAATGCAAAGGAAAACCTAAACCAAATTGTTTATGTCCAGCTGTGTATGATCCTGTCTGCGGTTGTGATGGCGTAACCTATAGTAATGGTTGTGAAGCAACTTGCGCAGGTGTAAAATATTACACCAATGGTGCTTGTGGTGGTGGAACGAGCTCTTAATGCTAGAACATACTATTTAATCTAATTTATACTAAAGAAGTAGTGACAGATTTATATTTGTTGCTACTTTTTTTGTGTTTATTCTAGAAGAATAAGGAATAAATGAGGTAAATAATATGTAGTGGAGGCTTTAATGTCTAAAATTTTATTTTCAAAACTTACTGAAAGTTTAGAAGAAAAATTGACTTTTATGGAACATTTTGTTATTTTTGATTGTTTACAATAAGTAAAAATTAACCAAAAAGTTAATCAATTATACATCAAAACAATTAAATCGATTAAAAATTATGATAATGGATACAGAGCAAAAGCTAATGAAAGGTGGTGGATTTCTAGTTGAAGAAACCAAACCTTCAGATGTATTTATAACCGAAGATTTGACAGAAGAGCAGGGAATGGTTTTGGGGATGGTAAAAGAATTTATAGAGAAAAAAGTACTTCCTGTATCTGAACAGATAGAGTCTTTGGATTTAGACTTGACCAAAAAATTATTAAAAGAAGCAGGTGACCTAGGACTATTGGGAACTTCATTTCCTGAAGAATATGGAGGCTTTATGCAAAATTTTGAGACCAATATGGCCTTAACTTCTTTGTTTGCTCCATCTCGTTCTTTTTCTTTATCTCATGGTGCTCATACTGGGATCGGGATGTTGCCTATTTTATATTTTGGAACAGAGGCACAAAAGCAAAAATACTTACCTCCTTGTATTGCTGGGGATAAATTTGCTGCTTATTGTCTAACGGAACCTACATCTGGCTCTGATGCATTATCGGCAAAGACACAAGCTGTTTTGTCGGAAGATGGGCAGCATTATATTGTTAATGGACAAAAAATGTGGATTACAAATGCTGGATTTGCAGATGTATTTACTGTTTTTGCACAAGTTGATGGCGATAAATTTACAGGCTTTATCATTGAGCGTGATTGGGAAGGTGTTTCATTAGGAGCAGAAGAGAAAAAGCTAGGAATTAAGGGATCTTCTACCCGTCAAGTATTTTTTGAAAATGTAAAAGTACCGGTAGAAAACTTATTGGGAGAAATTGGAAAAGGGCACAAAATTGCCTTTAATATTCTGAATATTGGACGTATTAAGTTATGTGCTGGAGTATTAGGAGCTTCCAAAATGTTGAGTACCTTATCGGTTCAGTATGCCAATGAACGAAAACAATTTGGCAAAGAAATTGGCTCTTTTGGAGCTATTCAGTACAAACTAGGAGAGCAAGCGACTCGAATTTATGCCGTAGAATGTGCTATGCATCGTACTGGGCGTGACATCTCTCGTATGGAGGACCGATTGCGTGAAGAAGGTAAGTCGTTGGGAGAAGCTTTGTTAGGAGCTGCTGAAGAGTATGCTATTGAATGTGCAATCTTAAAAGTTTATGGCTCTGAGTGTTTGGACTATTGCGTTGATGAGGGCTTACAGATTCATGGTGGAATGGGCTATTCAGAAGAAATGCACATGGCAGGTGCTTATCGTGATGCTCGTATCAATCGTATTTTTGAAGGTACGAATGAAATCAATCGTATGTTGACCGTAGACATGTTGCTAAAACGTGTTATGAAGGGCGAAATTGATATGATGACTCCAGCAATGGCCGTTCAAAAAGAATTAACGGGAATGCCTAGCTTTGAGGAAACAGATAAAGGCTTGCTTGCTGATGAGCGAAAGTATGTAGCCAATCTTAAAAAACTATTTTTGGCTGTTGCAGGGGCGACGGTACAAAAATTGATGCAGGACTTGGAAAAAGAGCAAGAAATTTTGATGAACTTGGCGGATATCATGTCTGAAATTTATGTTTGTGAGTCTGCTGTATTAGCAACCCTCAAAGCTGCTAATGTACGAGGAGAAGAAGCTTGTAAAACAGAAATTGCCATGACACAGCTATATATTAATGATGCTATTGAGCGTTGTGCCATTCATGCAAAGAACGCTGTCTCTGCTTGGGCAGACGGAGATACCAAACGTATGATTATGTTAGGAATTAAACGTTTCACTAAGCATGAATTTTTGAATACAAAGGACTTGCGTAGACAAATTGCTAGTGTTTTGTTGGAAGCAAATGAGTATTGCTTAAAATAGAATACCGATTAGATTTCTATACAAAAAAGGTTGCAGCTCTGAGAACTGCAACCTTTTTTTTGCTTTATTAAGAAGGTTGATGGGAATTTTTAATAGAATCTTGAAGCCGAATAAACTCTTCAACTACCTGATTTGTTTTTTTACCTAGGTTTTTTAGACCACTCTTTGCCGATTCTGCTACCTCATGATCTGGAAAACGCTTTAGTATTTCTTGGTATAGTTTTCCTCCATGGGCAACAACATCCATCTTTTGAAGTTCTTTGGCTGTAATTTGATCGTCCAAGGGAGACGAAATGACCTTGTTTTTGTGCAGGTAAAGTGTGATATGAGTATCGTACTCTACCGCCAACATCATTAAAGCTTCTGGATATTGCGTAAATTCTGGATAATTTTGGTAGATTTTCTCTAGAAATTGGATGGCAATTAGGTGCTGCTCCAATCGTACGGCTAGCCGTGCTCCCTGCAAGCAATAAGTTGCAGATAAAGGATTGTCAGGGTTTGATTTGACAAAATTGGCGTAAGCAAACATGAGTTGATTTAATTGGCTTTCATTAGGAGATGCCCCACGAGGGAGTGCCGCAATTTCTTTTAGCAAGTTATCAATGTGATCTTGTAATTTTTCTTTTTCAGGGCGAAAAAAGTAATTGGCTTGAGCAATTCCTTTTCCTTGAGGATATTTCTCTACATATTCTTTGTAGAGACTCTCCGCACGAGCTATTCTGCCTTGAGGGCTAGCTTGAATCATAGCTAAGGTAAGATAGGTATCCTCTAGTATTTCTGTCTCAGGGTGGTTTCTTAGAATCGTCTCCAAATGCTTGGCTGCTTCGCTATGATTTCGAACTCGGTAATAAAGCACTGCACAGCGATACAGATAGATAGGAGCCATTTCATCCTCTTTAAAATCTTTGTAATAATTAAGATAATTGGCAATTAATGGACGGAGAAACTCATCACTTGTATTCTGCACAACAGCATGTTCCATACCATTAATAATTTCACGTTGGGTATTTCTTTCCCCATTGCAAGCTACCAAAGTGAAAATAAAACAGATAAAAATTAAACGTTGCATAACCTTATTTTTTTTGTACATCCATTAATTCAATAAAAAAAGTAACCCAAGAATTAGGCGGAATAAGATTTCCATTGCCTTGGATTCCATAAGCTAAGTGGGGAGGAATAAACAATACAGCTTTACCTCCCTGTTTGAGTAAGGTAGTGCCTTCTGACCAACCTTCAATGAGCGATTGACTACCAATAATAAAGGACAGGGGAACCATGTTGGTATAGGAGTCATCAACAATTTTTCCTGAATCAGAAAAGCAAATGTAATGAACACTAACGGCATCACCTATTGCTGCTTTGGGACCCGATCCTTCATCGACAATAATATAAGAAAGCCCCGAAGCTGTTTTTTGTACTTGTTCTAATTGATTGTTGTTAAATTGGGGAATAAGCAAAGGAATTTTTTGGCGAATAGAATCAAGGTATACCTGCTCTTCAATGATTTCTTGTTGGAGCATTTCTTGATTTTTTATTTGATGCATCTTATAAGTAAAGGTGACTAAATCCTCTTCTCCAAATTCTAAGATATATTCTCCCAATAATTCAGGAATGTCAGCCGCAGGAATAAGCAATCGAATGCTATCCCCTTCAGCCATTAACTTTAGGGCTTTGGTGAAAAAATTATCGTAACGGTCTTCTGGAATTTGTACTAAAATAGGATAAATATCATCATAGGACTGATCTAAAAGCTTATTGCCTTTACTTATGGTATAATCAATGCGAACTTCCTCACCAATTGCTGGTTTTGTGGCATTTTTGTCCAGACCGATCCATTCATACCAAAATTCATTTTTAGGGTAAGCTTTTAATCCTCGGATCTGTTTTCTCCATGGAGCACGTTGGCAACTATTCACGATGAATAATAGACCTATAAATAAACCAAAAAGAGTGGGGCGCATATGTTTAGTCAATCTTCAATACTTTATATATAAATGTTGCCTTTTCACCTGATTTAAAATGCTCCTTATAACTTTCTAATTCTTCAGCAGCATCTTCGACATTAATATGTACAATACAGCTATCGCCCAAACCAAGCCAAGTTAAAGGACGTTGAAACTTATCTAAAGCATCGTCATTAGGAATTGTTATAATTGTGGGTTCAAGCGCATGCGCTGAACTGGTAATTATTTTTGTTCCATTTTTGAGGCAATAGTAGATACTTACTTGATCTCCTTCCTTGATTTTTGGCTGACTGGGATTGTCCGTAAAAATAGTTTTTTCATAGAGTGCCTCGGCTGTAGCAGTCGAATTATTGGGGGAGCACCCCAATAGTGTACAACATAAAAAAACGATAAAAAATGAAATAGTATTGTATGAAATCATTTTGTTTTGGCATTAAAGTGGGCATTAGGGTTTTGATGTAAAGGTTGAGCTTAGAACCACCCAGCTCCAAGTGCCGTTCTGAAAGGCCAAGGAATTCCAGCCAAAATGAGTAGCAAACCAATAAGGTAAGCCATAAAAATCATCTTAAAACGGCTAGGCGTTTCTGTTATTTTCTTTGATTTGCTAAAACCGATCGTAATAGCAATCAATGCCAATAGCATCATTGTACTATGTTCTACTGTAAAAAAACGAATCATTGAATTGGACATATTGCCAAAATTCACCTTTCCTCCCCAGTTTAAGAGATAAGAGATAAAACCAATTAAAACCTGAATATGAACAAAAATCATTGCAAATAAATGAAGCTTTTTATTTTGAGCTGTATACGGTTTTTTGCTGCGCCATCCACTAAATGCGTTGACGATTGCAAGTAGGAGAAGAATGAGAACAATCCATCTTAGTCCAGAATGAGCATGTTTGATACCTTCTAACATAATTATTTTATTTATCAAGTGGTTGAATTAAGTGTACTATACTATAAATTATTTGTGTTCTTTTAGAGAAGTTCTTGCTTGCAAAGCTGTACGCTTAGTTTTGAAGAGTAGTTTTTTATTGGTTGCTTAATCGTTAAAATGAAAATAAAACCAAGAACTCCAAAATACCCCCGCCAAAAGCTTGCTTTAAAAGTGTTGAGAATTTATATTAATAGTGTATTCGCTGTCTGTTTGTTGCATTTCGCACACAAAGTTAGGGATTTTTACTATTTTACTTTAGTAATGATTTAAAAATTATTGCTGGTCTAATTATTCCCTACAAAATCTAATAACTAATGAAAAAGCAAACACGACTTGTTTTAGTTATAGCTATTCTCTTGCAAATAATGAGTTATTTTATGCCATTTCTGATGCGAGATACTGGGTATTATTTTTTCTCAAAGGGGGTAGATGCGCTTTTTAACGATGGGATTCGCTGGGATAATTGGCATTTGTATTTTGCCTTTTTTTCGCCCATTATTTTTTTTCCAATTGCATTAATTCTTTCTTCCAAAACATTATCTATTCGAGCAACTAAAGTTTGGAGAGGAATACTTTTTGTATTTTTTGTTATTCCTGTTTTTGTAACCGTGGGATTAGTAATTGAACGAGGGGTAGATTTGGACGAAAGAGGTTTGTTGGGATATCTAATGTGGAGTGTTTCTATTTTGAGTGTATATGTTGTGTTTTGGTACAATGGACAAGATAAGATAACGGAGGAAGATGCTATCACAAAGCATTTAATTGATGACAATTAACATACTGTTTTGGCGATAGAATAAGTTTCAAAATAATTGGCAGCCCATGGAGCGCAAAATGATCAATAAAATGACAGAGAAACAAACGAAACGTATCTTTTGGGGGACTTTTGTTATAGGAATTATTACTTTCTTTTGTCCTTTTATTGCAGAACAAATTAGACTTGAAGTTTACTGGAACGTAACAAAGTCTTTTTTTATCGTTGAACGGACAATAAATTTAAGAATCTTAATTTTGATGCTTTTGTTATTAGGCACTTTTGTCTGGCTGCCAATAATGGGGGTGACTTTTTATCGATACAGCACTAAGCAATGTTATTGGAATATAAAACAGCGGTTGATGAATTGTTTTTTATTGGGAGTTGGCTCTTCAATTTATTGGTTACCGATTTATGTTGTTTATACAGGAGAGGACTTGTTGACAATCTTTGAATGGGGATATTGGCTATTATTAATTTGTACAACAATTATGTTCTTATGCTATCTGAATCTACAAAAGAAACAATTAACCGAAGATAAAGACCTCTTTGCACATTTGATAGAAGATGAATAAGCCTTTATGATCGTATTCCTTTGTGTGTTATTAAAAAATATTGAGTTAAAATGAATAAATTAAAGTGTTTATTGTTGTTATTGGGAGTGATTAGTATTGGAGCTTGTCGACCAGATAAAACTAGCTATGAATTACACGATTTGGAGGGAGATTGGAGAAGAACATGGAGTACTGATTATCGATCAGATAGCATGATTGTTCGCATTCTTCCCAAGAGTGACAGTGCTTTTATTACGTTTTCACCAACGAGTAGTGATTTTACAAATGGGCAGGTTAAGTGGGAAGGTATTCATCCTACTGTGGGAGACATACATTTTCAATTGTATGACTTGAGCGCAGATTCTACCCCCTTAAAAGCAAATATAGTACTTAAATCGGCAACCAAACTTGAATTAAATAGTGTTGATTACCCAGATGCACCAGGAGGGGTGCAAGAATGGGAAAAAATATAAAAAATACCAATCGGTATATTTTTTCTAGATTTTATTATACCAATTGGTATATTTTTGTACCTTTGTAGTATCAATTGACAGGCAAGGTGAAACTCAATGTCTATATTTTGACCATAAAATCGTTGAAATTGCTTGTATGATATTGTTTAATCTAGCACTAGATTAGTCCTTATTTTATTTATTCTATCAATTAAAAACTCAAAATGGCTCGAAAATCTGCTGAAACAAGTCTTTATATTCTCGAAAAAGTTGCGCCTATTTTTAATAAGCAGGGCTATATGGGGACGAGTATGAAAGCGATTACAGATGCGGTTGGTCTGACAAAAGGAGCGATTTATGGTAATTTTGAAAATAAGGAAGAATTGGCGATTCAGGCTTTTAATTATAATGTCCGAAAGGTAATGAACCAAGTTTCTGCAAAGGTTGAAGCAAAGAATTCGCCTTTAGAAAAGTTGTTTGCCATTACTGATTTTTACAGAAACTATTTAAAGTTTACCGTACCCAACGGTGGTTGCCCCATTCTAAATATAGGGGTCGATGCGAATAACCAAAATGAGCGCTTATTAGAGCGGGTTCGAACGGTCATTCATAAGCTAGAAAAGAGCATGGTCGTCATCCTTTTGGCGGGGATACAAGCAGGAGAAATAAAAGCAGATATAGATGCAGACCATTATGGGAGACGATTGTTTACAATGATTCAAGGGAGTGTTTTTATGACACTCACACTAGATGATAAACGTTATGTTGCTGAAATGATGGATTCTATTGATCGAATGATTCATTCAGAAATAAAAGCAGCTTCAACATAAGCTATTTTTTTGCTTCAAAATATACCAATCGGTATATTTGAACATGCAAGTTATAAATTTATTTTATTTAAAGGTAGTTGATGATCAACTGCGTAGCACTCATGCAATAATTTAATAAAAAAGTTATGAAAGATTTACCTAAGATAATCAATAGTAAGGCAAAAGTTAGGTTTCAAGACTCAGATCCGTTTAATCATTTGAATAATGGTAAATACATTGATTATATGATGAATGCCAGAGAGGATCAAATTGAGGAACATTATGGTTTGAATTTGTTTGACTTGGCTAGAAACCAAGGAATAGGTTGGGTGGTTGCCACCAATCAAATTTCTTATATCCATTCGGCTAATACCATGGAAGAATTGTATATGGATTCTCAACTGATAGGATTTTCCCAAAAACATTTAGATGTTGAGGTGCGTATGTGGAACAAAAAACGAACGCAACTTAAAGCCTTTTTGTGGGCACGATTCGTACATGTGAATATTAGGAACCAACAAGTTAGTGCTCATCCTGAGGATTTGATGGATTTGTTTAAATCCGTTGTACTACCTACTGAACAGACCAATTTTGAAGATCGAAACAAATTCTGGCGTGCTAATGCTATTCAGAACGGTCCAGTATTGGTCTAGTGACACGTTTTTTTAGTATAAAAACAATCAATCAATGAGCTTAAGAATGATATGGATTCTGCTAATTCTACCTTGTGCCTTGATGGGGGCAGATATTAAAATTGAGCAGATAAAGGCAAATGGTTTGGAGTTTACCTGCCGAACAGTAGGCGTTCCTTCTGATGGTCCAACGGTTATTTTATTACATGGTTTTCCTGAGACCTCTCACATGTGGGAAGAAACAATGCTCCATTTGCATGAAAAGGGGTTTTATTGTATAGCGCCAGATCTGCGAGGGTACAGCAAACATGCTCGTCCTAAAGGGGTACGCAATTACGCCATCAAAGCACTTGCCCAAGATATTATAGAGATTGTTGCTGCCAAACAAATTGATGCTTTTCATCTAATTGGACACGACTGGGGCTCTGCAATAGGTTGGTCTATTGTTGGACTTTATCCCGAAAAAGTAATTTCTTGGTTAGCGATGTCTGTGCCTCATCTTACCGCTTTGGGAAATGCCGCCAAGTATGACCCTTCTCAAAAAAAAATGAGTCAATATGCTAGGGTTTTCCAATGGCATTTTTTGCCTGAGATGATACTAAAGGGCAATGATTTTAAACGGCTAAGGGAGGCTTGCTGGTATTTGTCTACGCCAGAGCAAATAGAAGTATATAAGTCTGTGTTTAGCCAAAAAAGAGCCTTGACGACTTGTTTGCATTATTATCGAAAAAATTGGAATAAAATGCTAGAAATATCTAAAGACCTAAATATTTCGGCTATAAAAACGCCCACTACTTTGATTTGGGGAAATAAAGATACAGCATTAGGTCGAAAGGCGGTTGAAGACACCGTACAATATATGAAAGGTACTTATCAATTGGTTGAGTTAGATGCCAGCCATTGGCTGATTCAAGATAAGCCTAAAGAAGTTTGGAAGGCAATGGATGCGCATTTTGCAACTTATGGTAACTAAATTAGAGGTTGATGACAAAAAATCCCCACAAAGGTTATACTTTATGGGGATTTTTATTTTTAAATGTGAATGGAGAATTATTTTTCTTCTCGTTTAATGGTTATTTTTTTGTTTAATTCGGCACCTTCTTTATCTGTTAATTTGAACATATAAGTACCATCTGTAAGCGATTCTACATTGAGCGCTCTATAGGAGCTGCCTTTGTTAACTTGAAGGACACGATGGGCGGCTAGTTCATAGCCTTCTTCATCAAATAACTTCATCGTTAAATCTTTTTGTGCTTCAGATTTCAAAGAAAAAACAAAAACATCATCATTTACTTCATCTTGGGCAAGCATTTCTATTTCTAGTACTTTGGCAACTTTTTCAGCAGCCATTAGCGTAGTATAAATGGTCTGTATGATTTGCTGATCGTCTCCATTGTCTAACAATAGAATTACTGCAACGAGTTTGTCTGACGTTGCATTGGCAGTGGGATTAAAGGCGGCGAGTGTTAAAATTAATACTAAAAGTGTAGCTAGAGTTTTCATTAATTTTACATTTATTTAATATTGGTAAATGGGGTGGAAATATTTAAAGATAGGGATTATTAGCAGGTAATTAAAATGTTGATAAATAAAGTTTTGTCAAAATTTTGTTTTTATATTTCTATTGTTCAGTTATTTATATATTAACTATTTAAGTTTAGGGATTATTTTAGTAGTTTTTGAAATAACGTAATTAAAACATAAAATTATTTTTTTTGAAAGAAAAACGATTCATATTACTTCCTTTAGCTTTGGTCTATGGTTGTTGTGTATCTATTCATCGGATGATGTATAAAATAGGTATTCTAACTAAGACGGCTTTTCAGTTACCAGTTATTAGTGTGGGAAACCTTTCTGTGGGAGGGACGGGGAAGAGTCCTCATGTAGAATTTATGCATCAACTATTGACTTCTGATTATTCTACTGCAATCGTTAGTCGTGGTTATGGCAGGAAAAGCAAAGGGGTTAGAGAAGTACATCTAGATGCTTTGGCTATAGAGGTTGGTGATGAACCCCTGCAATTTAAACTAAAATACCCCAAAACGACTGTAATTGTAGCTGAACGGCGTGTTTTAGGGGTTCAAAAGGCATTGACAATAGCTCCAACCACCAATTGTATCTTATTAGACGATGCTTTTCAGCATTGGGCGATCGCTCCTACGGTTCAGGTTATGTTAACAACATTTGACCAGCCATTCTTTGATAATTGGGTATTGCCTGCGGGGAATTTGAGAGAATTTAGAAGGGGGTATCAACGAGCCGATTTTATTATTGTTACCAAGTGTCCTGCATCCATTACAGAAGCTCAACGAGCGAGTTATATTAGAGCCATTCAACCCCTAAAGCATCAAAAAGTGTTTTTTTCCTATTTTAGTTATCAAACACTTTATAATTTAGTGGATGTTAAGCAGACCCAAACATTAATAGATTTAAAGAAAGAAAAGGTACTTGTTGTGACAGGAATTGCCGATACAACTTATCTAGAACAGTTTATGGATAGGCAAGAGGTTGCTGCAAATTATCTACGTTTTCCAGATCATCACCATTTTAGCTTAACTGACTTGGAGCACATCAAAGCACAAGCAGCAGGGCGATGGATTGTAATTACTCAAAAGGATGCTACCAAACTACTCCATTACGGTTCTTATATCCAGCAAAATAACTTATCAGTCTATGTGTTGCCCATAGAAGTGACGATTGCTTTTGATGAAAAGGAAGCATTAAAACAACATTTATTGCGGCTTATTAATGCTAAAAAGGGATAAAACAAATGTATTGCTCCAAGTGTTTTTGGTTCTTTTTGGGCAATGCAAAAAGAACAAGAGGTATTGATTACCTCGCTTTTTGCTATTTTTCCTCTAAAATGAGGGCTAGATTAAAACTTCCAATGTTCACTTCATTAAAAAGAAACAATTGAATTTACTACTGAATCACCCTAAAAAAGCATAAAAAAAAACTCCTGCTAGTACCCCTACTAGCAGGAATTGAAGTAGTAACGAACTACTTATAACCAACTTTCTATATTTTATTTATTTTATAATAACCTTTCCAGCTCCAATTAGTTGCCCTTCAGACTCAATTTGATACAAATACATGCCATTGAGTAGATTTTTGCGCTCTATTCTAAATTCTCTTTGTTCGCTTAAATTGCGGAACTGAACCGTTTGACCTGTCGCATTGTATAATCTAAACGTAAAGTGATCTGCAATTGGACCTTCTATTTTGATTACGGCGTATTGACTAAATGGATTTGGATATACTTGAATAATCGTTTCTTCTGTTTCCAATAACTCAAATTTAGAACTACTGCTTTCTTTTGAATTGCTGTTTGAACCTGCTGGGTTACTCAAAGGCGCTAGCAGTGAATTTGGGACTACGTTTGTTGTTGTTGTTGTTTTACCATTAATGGCACAGCCTTGACTTTCAAAAGGCAAATGACTATCGTTCCAGAATAAGTTATTGTAGTGATTGGTGGTTGTAGAATTATTAGAAGTTGCTGAACAGTTTTGGACAGAGGAGTAAGCAAACTCAGTACCTAAAGAATCTAACAATTTAAGTCTATAACCTGAATAAGTACCTGATACATTAAGTTCTAATGTGCTGTCTTTATCGAGGACTAACGTATCTTTAAACAATGGAAGGGGATTACCTCCTGCCAACAAATGATCTTCAATGATTACATATTGAATGTGTTGCCCTAGCGTTACAGCCATCCCATGATTGTGTACGGTGAATTTTGCATTAGAACCAACACATTTTCCATCTACCGACAATAAATAGTCACTATAGACACTATTGCAAAGTGTATCAGGATAAATATGAGCATTAATACAATGTTCTTCATTTAATAAGCTAGAATCACAAATCGTTGTGAAATGCACATAAAATAAATCGCAAGAATTGTCTACAACAGTCCCCAATTGAAAGCGATACAAGCCCGTACCTACAATGGTGTAGGGAAGAGAAGCACTATCCAAGGTTAATTCCGATGGAAATGCAACATCAACATAAGAATTAATAGCATCGGCATTTCCATGGTTGCAATAATCAACTTGTGCAGTAGATGCAACGCAACTTTGTAGAAAAGGAATGGTAACTTCTACAAACATTTTGGGGCAGTGAATCGTAGAGCTATTATTACTATCTCCATTGCCTCCAACAGTAGAATGAGGAATAGACGTATAGACACTTCCTGGCTCCATTTCTAGACGAATCCCTGGTGTTTCTAGTACCTGATGTGTGGAGGTTGTATTGGTTTCTAAGTCTAAACGTCCTTGTATAATAATAGGATCAGGACTAATAACTCCTGAAGTTGTATTTTTAGTATTGGTAAGCGATTGGTTGGGCTTAGGTTGGTTTGGTGCCTCTTTTTGGGCAAAGGTATTAAAGCTACTTAGTACAAAAGTAAGTAATACAATAATTGAACGGAGGTTGTGTGTTAGTTTATTCATGTGTACTTTTATTTTTAGCTTCAGCAATTCTCTCAGTTGAACTAGGACATTGGTAGGTTCAACGACTCGGTGAATTTATGATGTGATAATAGGTCAGAATCACTCAGTAGTAGAGATAGTAGGATATAGGGAAAACACTATGATTTTTGATGCTCAGCAAGGAAAAATACAATCGTAGCTATTGCTCAGGGGATTGTTTTAGACAAAAGATCGCATTACAAGTATTCTTGGATTAACTCTATATAAAATCGGGACTAATTATTTAAAAACATAAATTCATGTGGTTTTATGATGAATTTTTGTTGTCACAAAAACCATACTATTTAGGGTAAAATAGTTCTTAATTTAGTAAAAAAAGGAGCTAAAGTCTTTTTCGTTCCCCAACTTAATAACAACTTTAGCTCCTAATACTTCATCTAGAATGAATAATTCAAAAAACTTGAATTGTTCAAAAAATTGAAAACCCCTTTCCAATTTTTAGATGAAAGTAACCAACAAATTCTGTATTTAATGGATATGTTTTTAGGCATATCCCTAACCAAAGTAAGACAACTAAACTTTTTCTAGTTGTTGCCAACAATTCTTAACAAAGTATTTATGTTTAGCACTGTTGGCATCTTCTCTGTTACAAATATCTACATAGATTCTTGGAAAGAAAAAGACAAAAAAGAACAATTCTCTAATAATTTTACATTATTTTAGTGATTCCATAACATTTACAAGGTGTTTTTCCCAAAAAAAAAGAGCAATGTATAGTAGTAAATTAGTTGATGTTTTTTATTCTTTGTCTAAAACTCAGTTGAGAGCCTTACGAAAATTTGTACAATCTCCCTATCACAACAAGCGTCAAGATGTAATCGCCCTGTTTGAATTGATGTATAAAACACCTTTGGAAAATCGGATTGCGTTGCGCAAAGAGAAAGCATTCCCTAAGGTATTTGGTCAAAAAAAATTTAGTGCTGATCAAATGGATTATGTCATGTCTTTTTTGTTAAAGGTAATCGAACAGTTTTTGGTGCATGAAAATAGCGTACAAGATAAGGTAAAGATACAGGTTGCATTAATGGAAGAGTATCGAAAACTAGGTTTGTCCAAACATTTTCATCAAGCACTTAATATTGCAAAGCGAGAACAATTAAAAACCCCATTGAGGGATATTAATTATTATGAGAAGGCTTTTCAGATAGAATCTGAGCAATATTTGTTTTTGTCACTACAGCAGCGGGATCGCTCTAAAAATTTGCAAGAACTAAGCACCAAACTTGATTGGCGATTTTTATCCCAAAAACTAAAAGATGCTTGCCGCTTATTGGCACACCAAGCGGTTGCCAAGCAACAGTACAATTTTGGTTTGTTAAAGCCAATTTTACCATATATAAAAGATAATGTAGATCTATTAGAGCATCCATCTATCTCTCTTTATTATTATTATTACCAGGCGGTTACCGATAGTGATTCGGAGGAAGAGTATTTCCAGAAGTTTAAAAAAACATTCTTAGATTCTACGACTGTATTTGAGGATATAGAAGTAAAAGATTTGTACTTACTGGCTGTAAATTATTGTATCAAGAAATCAAACCTAGGAAAAAATCAATACTTATTGGAACTCTTTGATTTTTATGATGCAGGTTTAAAACTGAGAATTTTATTTGACGAAAATAAAATGTTAAGCCCTTTTACTTTTAACAACATCACAAAATTAGCCTTGCGACTTGGCAAAATAGATTGGACAGCGGAGTTTATAGAAACTTATAAGACCTTTGTGGATTCGCAGTATCATGAGACCTATGTTCACAATGCCTACTCAATGCTTTATTTTGCTCAAGGGAAATACGAAGAAACCATGCTTCGTTTGCAACAGGTGGATTACAAGGAGTTGTTTATAACAATGGATGCCAAGGTTTTATTGGTAAAAGTCTATTATCAGCTTAGTGAGTATGATGTTTTAGAATCTTTTATCAATAGCTTTAAAGTCTTTTTGAGGCGAAAGGACATCTTAGCCTATCATCAAGAAATTTATAAGAATTTTATTCGGATGACTCAGAAATTAATTAATCTTCCTCCATTTAATAAAGCAGCAAAAACAAAACTTCGAACAGAAATAGAAGCGACCCAAAAGTTATTGGAAAAAAAATGGCTCTTGGAACAGTTGCAATAAAAAAACTGCGCTCTCAGTGTAGACTAAGAACGCAGTTCAACATTTGTTGTATCTTATGCTTTGTTATTTCATTAAGTCAACAGACTTTTTGATGAAATTAGTCAATTCAGAACCTTTTAGCATACCATTGTGCAAACGTGCCAAATCATAAAGGTGTTTTGCTTTTGTTTCATCGCCACCTTTCAGTACATTTCCTACGATTTCATGGTTGGTATTGATGACTACATTGTACATTTCGCCCATATTCATCGCCATGCCTTGCATCGCAGACATTTCCTGCATACGGCGCATAAACTCAGGACGAGTAATAACAATTGGCAAATCACTAGGAGCCAAAGCCTCTAGTTGAACAGTTGCCCCTTGCTCCGTAACACATTTTTTGAAGATCTCTTCCAAGTTCTTTTGTTCATCTTCAGACAATACAGATTCACGAGTCTCATCTTTTGCAATCAATTTGCTAGTGGTATCAGAATCAACTCGTACAAAGCTTACTTTGTCCAATTTGCGCTCTAATGCTTGGATGAAATGTACGTCAATCATGGTATCCATGTGCAATACATCATAGCCCATTTCTTTGGCTCCTTGGATGTAAGCATCGTGCTCATCTTTGTCGTTGGTATAAAGAATGATTGTTTTTTCATCTTTATCTACTTGATTGATACCAACTTTTTCTTGATAAGCATCCAATGTGAAATACTCTCCATCAACATTTTCTAATAAAATGAACTTCTGTGCTTTTTCGGCGAATTTTTCTTCTGTAACATAACCGTATTTGACAAATACACTCATGTTTTCCCAGTTTTTGTCAAATTCCTCACGCTCTTTGCGGAACATTTCATCCAAACGATCTGCTACCTTACGAGTGATGTATTCTGTGATTTTTTTCACATTACGGTCACTTTGTAGGTAAGAACGAGAAACGTTTAATGGAATATCGGGAGAATCAATTACACCATGCAATAAAGTTAAGAACTCAGGCACGATTTCTTTTACTTCATCGGTTACATAAACTTGATTGCTGTATAGGTGAATTTTGTTGCGTTGGATTTCTAACTGATTGCCCAATTTAGGGAAATACAAGATACCTGTTAAGTTAAAAGGATAATCAATATTAAGGTGTACCCAAAATAGAGGAGGCTCACCAGAAGGAAGCAATTCTCTATAGAAGTCACGATATTCATCCTCTGTCAACTCAGAAGGTTGCTTTTTCCAAGCAGGTTTGGTATTGTTGATAACATTAGGAACTTCAATTGATTTTTTCTCCTCAGTTCCATCTTCTTTAGTGATGGTTTCGTCCTCTAAGTATTCCGTACGAGTACCAAACTCAATTTCTATTGGTAAGAACTTACAGTGTTTGTTGAGCAATTCGCCAATTCTATAATTTTGCAAAAACTCTTCACTATCTTCACTGATGTGTAGGACAATATCCGTCCCATAATCTTCTTTTTCTACTGCCTCGATTGTATATTCTGGATCTCCCGTACAAGACCATTTTACAGGAACACTATCTTTTTTGTAAGACTTAGTAATTACGTCTACTTTGCTAGCTACCATAAACGCAGAATAGAAACCCAAACCAAAATGCCCAATAATAGAGGCTTCTTCTTTGTATTTTTCTACAAATTCTGTTGCAGAAGAAAAGGCAACTTGATTTAAGTATTTTAATACTTCTTCTTCTGTCATTCCGATTCCTCGATCAGAAATGGTCAATGTTTTAGCGTCGGCATCGATGATTACTCTAATTCTAGTATCGGTAACTTCTTGCTCTACTTCGCCACGTCTAGCTAAGGTAAGTAGTTTGCTAGTTGCATCTGTTGCATTAGCAATTAGCTCACGCAAAAATATTTCTTGGTCAGAATATAAAAATTGCTTAATGATTGGAAATATATTTTCCGTTTCTACAGAAATACTGCCCTTTCGCATGCTTGTCTCTATTTTTTGAGTGAATAATTTACATATAACAATGATTTCCTTTTACCAAATCTTATTCCACCCCGAAACAAACTGACAAAATGACTTTTTGACTGTCAAGAATGGAATTAATGGCATTTGACCTTACTTTGGGAAAATCTAAGGCACCCTTATTTAAATAACAACAATCAGCTAGGGGAGTGATTAAAATCATGGAGCGGGAATTTTAATAATGTCATATTTGTATTTAATCTAAATAAAGACAATAAAATGAAATATTTACTCTATATAATTTTAGGTATCCATCTATCTGCTTGCACCCACATAAGCTCAAACGAAGAAGTTGAAAAATTTAAAGAACAATTTCATTCTGACCAATTCAGTTTAGAAGGAGATTATCATTGGGTATTTCAATTAATGGGGAGCACACAGCAATCTGTTCATACTTTTTATCCAGACCGTATTGTATATCAAATGGAGGGAACCGTGTATAGTACTAATTATACCATGCAAAAATTATCCTACAATAAAACCGAGAACAAATGGATTGGTCAGGATGAAAATGGTATTGTTTATGTGCTTTTTTTTAAGAATAAAACGGATTCTACGATTACCATGTATAAGCATAAATGCAAAACCAAGGGAGTAGAAGAAGCGATTAATTTTGGTGTTCCAAAAGCAGATGCTACAGAAGATCATGGTTGGAATGTTTATGCCCACAATGAAGCAGACATAAGGGATATATTGCCTGTAAATGGATCTTTTGTCAAGGATAAACGTAGTATAAGTTTAACCGATAGTTTGATTGTGTTTAATGGAAAGGAATTTTCAAAATTGAGTTATCATCAAGGAGAGCGACGATGGGTTGGACAAGCTGAAAATGTTTATTTACAAGTTTTTTTTAAAAATTTTACGACCTCAAACGAATTAAATTTATCCATTCAAGAGCATACAAATTTAGAGAAGGCGTATAAAACCAAATTTAACACGGTCAATTTTTTAACGTATGAAAAACAACAATAAGGATATAACTTCTGAAAAAGATGTGGTGTTAATGGTTGACTCTTTTTATGAAAAGGTTAATAAGAATCCACTACTCAGCTATGTATTTAATGATTTTAGTCAGGTGGATTGGGAGGCTCATTTACCCAAGATGTATCGGTTTTGGAATACATTGATTTTGGGAAAACGAACCTACAAGGGAAACCCTTTTGCCGCTCATATTTCATTGCCCATAAAATCTCAACACTTTGAACAATGGGTAAAAATCTTTGAACAAAATATAGATGAACATTTTGTTGGACCAGTTGCAGAAGATACCAAAAAAAGAGCAAACTCTATTGCTTATATTTTTCAAGCCAAATTAGCACACCTTAAACAGTAAATCAAGATGAAAAAAGCATCATTCTTAGAAGAAATTGTATTTAACGATTCTAGACCTGCTATTAAACTTATAGTGGAAAGTAAATTTTCCAAAGAAATTCGAATTGCTTTTAATGCCAATCAAGTAATGAAAGAGCATCAAACAGCTTACCCTATTGTTGTTCAAATCATAAAAGGAGAAATAGCTTTTGGGGTAAAAGGAGAAATTTTAACCTTAAAAGAAGGAGATATGATTGCCTTAGAAGGAAATGTACCACATGACTTGAAAGCAAATAAGGAGAGTATCGTTCGTTTGACGCTTTCCAAGTTGGATAAGGTAGCACGAGTAGAGAGCGTAACACATTAAAGCAATAATAATGGCCAATAAAACAACAAATTCTCAACAGGGGCATTGGCTCTTAGCAAAAATGGGTAAAAGGGTACTCCGACCAGGAGGGAAGGAACTTACTCAAAAACTCATTGACAATTTACATATCACCTCTGATGATGATATTGTAGAGTTTGCCCCTGGTTTGGGATTTACAGCTTCTATTGCTTTGACAAAAAATCCCAAATCGTATAAGGGAGTCGAACTTAATGAAGCTGCTGCTGCTAGTTTGAGGAAAACTATTGGTGGAGTTAGGCGACAAATTATTATTGGTAATGCTGCACATTCAACCTTAGAGAAGGATAGTGCTACTAAAGTATTTGGAGAAGCAATGTTGACGATGCAGGCCGATCATCGTAAGTCAGCAATTATTCAAGAGGCCTTTCGAATTTTAAAAACAGGAGGGCTTTATGGCATCCATGAGTTAAGTTTAGCTCCAAATGATATTCCAGAAACCGTAAAAGCGGAAATACAAAGAGCATTAGCAACTGTAATAAAGGTTAATGCTCGTCCGCTCACTAGTTTGGAATGGAGCCTCTTATTAGAAAAAGAGGGGTTTGAGGTGGTAACTATTTCTACTAGTCCGATGCACCTCTTGGAACCTCGACGAATAATAGAGGATGAAGGATTTTTGAGGGCTCTGAAAATAGGTTTTAATATACTGACACATCCTTACGAACGTAGTCAAATTTTCTCCATGCGAAAGATATTTAAAAAATATGAAAGCCATTTGAGTGCCGTAGGGATTATTGCCAAAAAAAAATAAGAAAGGAGTTACCTTTCATTTGCTAGACCATTAATCAATACTTCAGATCTGGAAATTCAACAAAATAATATGCCCACCACCGATTACCTTTTGTTGGATAAAGCATAAAAGAACATCGATGTTTTTTGATTTTTAATGAATCAAACCCAACTGCTATTCGCTATGATTTTTTTTCAATGCGTAGCCTCTAGTATGGTGCTGGATACACGATGTGTTAAGCCTTATTTTATCCACTAAATATTGTTACCTATGAAGTATGTATGCATCTTATTGCTGTTTTTCTGGAGCAGTAGCCTTCCGCTTTTTGCCCAAAATGAACAACTAGAATATGCTTTTCACTTTGAAACCGCAAAGAGTGAACTGCCAGAAGAAGCTAAACAGTCAATTGATTCTATTATCCAACAAGCACAAGTTTGGACCAATCATCAACTCGTTGTAAAAGGACACACAGACAATACTGGAACGAGCACTTCTAATATGGCGTTATCCCAAATGAGAGCCGAAGAAGTAAAACGAATGCTAGAGCAAGGGGGAATTGCAACAGCAAGAATAAGCCTAGAGGCATTGGGAGAGCAAGAGCCCTTGGCTTCTAATGAATATGAAGCAGGGAGAAGGCGCAATAGGAGAGTAGAGATTTTATTGGTTGGCAACAAAGCTCGGTTAGGCTATACAGAGCAACAGCAAAGAAACAGTAGAATCTTAAGAAAGTTGCGTGCAGAAGTGCCTTCTTATACCTTGGAACAGCCAGCAGTTGAACGCTATTTAACGACCAAGCAGGGGACGAAGTTGTATATACCAAAGGATGCGTTTGATGTTCCCAAGGGAACGGCTGTTGTCTTAAAAATACGAGAAGCTTATAAAAAATCAGATATGATTCTAAATGGTTTGAGTACAACCTCCAATGGCAAACGTTTGGTGACTGGGGGGATGGTCAAAATAGAAGCTTCTGCAAATGGACAGCCAGTAAGGCTAAAAGAAGGGAAAACATTAGCGGTAAATGTGCCTAGTAAGAAACCAAATGGGCGTATGAAATTATTTTATGCGGATACGGCTGCTCGAACCATCAATTGGGTAAATCCTGAACCGTTGGCAATTAATAATCCTAGAGCGATTGAGAGCCAGCCGTTTTATAATGAGCAGAAATTGTTTTCAACAGCAGATGAACGCTATTATTACGGCAGAAGGAATATGAGCCCAAGCGAGATAGAAAGCCGTAGAAGCAAACGTTATTTAAGCAGAGCAGCACCAAGGGATTTGTCTGAAGATCTAATGGAGCCTCAAACACCAGATCCTATTGATACAACTAAGTTAAAGTTTTGGCAGCAGCAAATGAAGACGGTTAGTGCAGAGGTTAATGAACCTTGTACCTCTTTTGTTTGTAAGATTAAACAATTTTTTAGAACTCCCAAGCGAAAGGCTGCGCTCAAACAAAAGAACGAAGATCGTTTGCAAAATATCCAAGATCACATTCAGACACAAAAAGAATGGTTGGCTCGACAACAAGAACAACACAAAAAGTATCTTGAAGAAGTTAAATTGTATACGACCAAAAAAGAAAAATTACAACAGGAATACCGCTTGGCAATCAATAATTGGGATGCTGAATTGAGAAGAATTGATTCTATTAATTTTGAATATGCTTGTAAGAATAAGGACATTGGGAACCTATTTGCCCATTATAATAAGCGAGAAAAAGAAGCCTGTCAAAGAACTTATGCCGTTAATACTTTTGAAGAGGCTCAGAAGGCTAAAAAAAGAGAGCATTTGTTAAAATACATTCAATTTTATATGCCAATGCGTTGCGCTATTGATTCAATAGCATTAGCTCAGTTTTTAGAAAATTATCCTACCCTCAAAGCAATGAACCAGCAGTTTATAACCTTGGCGTATGAGAAGAAAGACACGAATTATATAAGATGGAGAAAGGGGGAAAAGGCGGTTTTGTTGGCGTTGCCTGTTATGTATAACGTTGGCAGTTTAGAAGAAGTTAGAGCACTTCAATTAAAGGAAAAAATTTATGCTAATAAAGATTTTTATGCTGCTAAAATGCAGGAGTTTGGGGTGAATTCACTAGAAGAGGCTTATGAGGCACACAAAAAGTTATTGGCTGAAAAGAAAAAATGGGAACTACAGGTAGGCTATGTTTTTCAGACGGCCAACTTAGGGAACTGGATCAATTGTGATTATTTTCCTAGCCGTACCAAAGAAGCGTTAATTTGTCAAAATTTTGAATTACCTGTTTCTCCACAAGCAACAACAACTTATTTAGTTTTTAAGGATATTGCTTCTGTTATGAGCGGCTATCCTAGCTATAAAAATTTACAACGTTGGTATACGTTTAATAATATCCCAAAGGACAAAGCTATGCAAGTGGTTTCTTTTTATTTGGACCAAAATGGTCAAACTCAAGTTGCTAGTAGAACTTTATTGGCAAGTGAAACCCTTGAAAAATTAGAATACAAACCCATGACGTTAGAAGCATTCAAGGAGGTTCTTCTAAACCTAGATGTATGATTCTATATAAAAAAGGTGTGCCTAATATTAAGCACACCTTCTAACTATCTATAATGAATAACGGAATTCAGTTTATCGCTTGATAATTTTCTGAGTAACAATATTAGTATTATCGGTCACTTGTAGGTAGTACAAACCAGCTGGTAAATTACCTAGATGTAGACCTATTGTTTGCTCTCCAATTGCCAATGTTTTTATTTCGTGGTAGACCGTTCTTCCTGTCGCATCCAATACCTGAATGATGTGCTCCCCGCCAACTTTGGAAAGAATACCAGTAGAAATATGATGCATAAATGGATTAGGGCTAACAACTACTTGTAAACTATTTGTACTGGCTAGTTTCGTGGTGTTAACCATAGTAGTCACTGCAAAGTGATCGTGGCTGCTAGCCAAAGAGTCTGCTGCATAACAAATTTCACTTACACCACTAGTACAACCAACATTAGATAAGGTACCCATTTGAGCATTGATCGCAAATAGAACGGCGTTTAATCCACGCAAAGAAGTAGATCCTCCTCCTGAAAAGGCACTTAAAAATACCAATAAATCATTGATGTTATTCACATCGCTACTATCCATAATACCAGCAGCATTGAGCGAATCACAAATTCCAGGAACTGGAGCTTGCAAATCGAGTAAATTACAGCAAGATCCCACAAAAGGAACAGTACCCGTTAAAATGCCATGTAAAGCTAATTTTATTTGTTGAATGTCATAGGAAAAAGGAGCAATCGTAAAGGTATCTCCAACCGATAAACCTAAGGCTGAAGGAGCTACACGACCGTCTATACTTGTTCCAATAATAGCATCACCTAAGGTATCACTAGCCATACTATCTCTAAGAATAATTACAAATTCAGTCGTGGGTATAGTACTTGTAGGACCTGGGGTAACTGTAAAAACAGCTACGGGGGTAGTGTCTGTCGCAAAAACATCAGAAGTTGTACCATTTAAGATACCTGCTGTTGTATTACAAGTTGTCCATCCGTTTTGGGCTGTTAATTGGGTGGTCAGTAATAGAGCAACAAGACCGACTAAAAGTTGTAAAGATTTCATTGTGTGCATAATCTTTGATTTAAAATATGGTTAGTAATTACAATTTTTAGTTCTTTGACAAATCGTGTGACAAGCACTAACAAAGGGTAAGCTTTCTGCTACTTTTTTTAGAAGAAAGTTTATAGGTAGTAAGTCGTAAGTCCTGTATTTACAGGAACTAAGCATACGACTTACTACCTATAACTTATAACAAAAGTAGTAATAAGAGAGCTGGATCGTTTAATATTCCACACGATATGTCAAAGAACGCAATTTTTTACATCCAATAGGTTTTTAGTAAAAATGTGCAAAATGTACAGTTCTAAATAGGGCAGATTAGAACAAATATATAAAAAAAAACAGCACTTTTATTATAAATGTAAAATAAGTAGTTAGATGAAATGTTCTAACCATAGAATTAAAAGTGAATGGCACTATTGTTCCTATTGGTTCTGGGAAGGAAATGGAGGAATTACCAACTATAAAAAAAGCCACTCCTATTAAGAGTGGCTTAAGTATATCGTCCAAAATTTGTTTCGTATACGATCTTTATTCTGGGGTAGAGGTCGTTTTTTCTACTAGTGCAGCAGGATTAGGAGATATAGAGCCATCTCTATCAATTTCTTGAATTGCTCTAAGTACCATTTCATCAGCACTAAATAGCGTTTGGTAGTACCCTGCTTCTCCATAAATTTGATCTGCCAAATGCGCTTTCACTTCTAATTTTAAAGCGTCCTCGTATTTTTGTAACAACTGATTATTGCGATCTAATTTTTTAGAAACGGTGTAATTAATTAGCTGCTCAAAGGTAGCATCAGAAAGCTTAAATTTAGCTTTGAAATCTTTGAAGCTAGGATATTCTGCTTTGATTTTTAGTCGTTTATTGTCTAAATATTTGTAGATATAATCACGAGACAATAAACTAGCTGTCTGAAAATAAGAATTTAGGCGAGTGGTATCCAATGGAATAAAAATATCAGGAATAATCCCACCACCACCATGAACAATACGCCCATTCGTGGTTCTGTAAATGCTAGAATCAGATACATGTATGCTATCTCTATGATACAACTCCCCTGACTCATAACGTTTGCGCAAATCATCTCCATATAGCCCATCCGACCCATCATAAGGTTTTTGAATATAACGTCCAGAAGGTGTAAAATAACGAGCTACTGTTAAGCGCAAAGCAGAACCATCCGTTAGTTTGTACTGTTCTTGAACCAGACCTTTGCCAAAAGAACGACGACCAATTACCAGACCTCTATCATTATCTTGTATGGCACCTGCAATAATTTCACTAGCAGAAGCGGAGTTTTCATCTATTAAAACAACTACTTTTCCAATATCAAAATTGGATTTTCCAGTTGAATTGTATTCTTTACGGCGATAACTGCGCCCTTCTGTATAAACTAATAACTTACGAGCAGTAAACAGTTGATCTAAGATTCTAGTTGCAGCTTCTAGATACCCACCAGGATTGTGTCTCAAATCTAGAATAAGATGCTCCAATCCTTGATTATTAACCAGATCCTCTAGCGCATTCCTAAAGTCTAGATAAGTAGTACCACTAAAGCGGTTGATTTTAATCAATCCTGTGTTTTTGTTAAGCATACAGGCAGCAAGGACACTGGATACAGGAATTTGCCCTCTAGTAATGGATACTGTTTTTAGTGCTGCTTCTCCTGCACGTTTAATTTTTAAGGAAACAGAACTCCCTGCACTACCTTTTAATTGATCCACAACATCATCGTTAAAAATATCTTTGCCTGCAACCATGGTATCATTAATCATAATGATTTTATCCCCTTTTTGCAAACCTGCTTTATCAGAAGGACCATCCTCAATAACCCCAACTACATAAATGGTGTCATCTAAGATATAAAACTCAATTCCAATGCCTTCAAAATTTCCGTTTAAGGACTCATTAACTCGCTCAATATTATCTAACGAAATATAAGTAGAGTGTGGATCGAGTTCTTCCAAAACGGCATTGATTGCTGCATCTTCTAGTTTGTCAGAAGCTTCATTTTCTAGATAGCGAGCATCTATGAAACGAAGAATTTCCTCCACCTTTCCTGACTTTGCTGGATAATTACCTCCTTCGGAAACAACTACATACGAATTGTTTTTGTTGTGAGCCAGCTCAAATCCTAACCAAGTGCCCCCAGCTAGTGCCAATGCCAAAATAAGTGGCAAAAAAATATTCATTTTCTCTTTATTAGAAAGAGGCTCGTGTCCCTCCATACGAATTGTTATTAATGGTTAAGTTTGTTGAACGTTATATTTAAATCTATTTTTTTGATTCATTGAGATAGATATAAAAATATAAGTCGTTACATTAGTGGTTTTTAAAAGAATGGTAGCTAAAGGAGTCTCTAAGATACTCTTATGCCTAGATAAAACCAAACTTTATCAAGAAGGACTACCAATTGTGTAGATCTATTCTACCAAATAGACCAATTATAAGATAAAAATAACGGACTTCTAAACTAAAAATGCCCCATACTTTGATGAAAACGAACCAAAATAATTAAACACTTTTATGAAATTAGTAGCAGATAGTGGATCAACCAAGACAGATTGGTATTTAGTCAAGAATCAGAGCTTAGTAAGACATACTACACAAGGATACAATCCCTATTATTGGACAACAGAGGAAATGAAAAAGAGTTTGGAATTAGAGTTATTGGATAATTTACAAGCCAATGAGGTCCAAGAACTTTATTTTTATGGGGCAGGTTGCTCCAACCCATTAAATCAAGATGTTATTTTTGAAGCCTTAGCACCTACTTTTTCTAATGCGGAAATTAGTTTAGGAGACGACCTGTTAGCGGCAGCTCGTTCTACCGCTGGGCATGAGGCAGGTATTTGCTGTATTCTAGGAACTGGCTCTAACTCTTGTGTTTATGATGGTCAAAAGATAATCGACAAAATTCCATCTTTAGGGTATATTTTAGGAGATGAAGGGGCAGGGGCTTATATTGGACGGCAGCTTATAAGAGCATATTTCTATAGAGAATTGCCGCCTCATTTAGCCAAGGAGTTGGAACTTAGTTATAATATGGATAAGCATCTAATTATTAGCGAACTACTGAATGGTAAAACACCCAATCGAACATTGGCTAGTTTTGCTTTATTTTGCGCTAAACAGCAAGAAGAACCCTTTATCAAAAAATTGATTGAAAATAATTTTGAAGAATTTTTGCATCGTCATGTGCTGAAATATGCTAATGCAACCGAATTACCCATTCATTTTGTAGGAAGTATTGCTTTTGGGTTTAGAAAAAATTTAATTGAAGTCTTAGAAAGGCATCATTTGACAGCAGGAAATATTTTTAAGAGTCCTTTTCCTTCGTTATTGGCTTATTGATCCATTTAGTCGTGCATTTTTTTAAAGAACCCCAAAAAATAATCAAAGACTATGAACTTAGATCATATCGATAAGCAAATTCTTAATATTTTGATGCAAGATGCTACAACGACTGCTGTAGAGGTTGCCAAACAAGTTCATGTTTCGCCAGGAACTGTTCATGTGCGAATGAAAAATCTTAGGCAAGCGGGAGTAGTTCAAGGCACGATGTTAAAAGTAGATTACTCAATGCTTGGGTTGAATATGGTCGCTTTTGTAGGCATTTACTTAGAACGAAGCTCTCAGTATACAGAAGTTGTGCTGAGATTGCAGCAGATACCAGAAATTGTAATGGTTCATTATACAACAGGACCTTACAGTATTTTTGCTCAAATAGTTTGTAAGGATAGTCAAGACTTGCACGAAATTTTACAGCATCATGTCCAAGGAATAAAAGGAGTGCAACGAACAGAAAGTTTTATTTCATTGGAGGAAAGCATTCATCGACCAGTTGATATTCTAAAGGAGGAGGATTTGTTGTAAGAAGATCCAATTACTCTAGTAGTAGTCTATTGAATTGCTAACCCCGTTTGGCGAAATAGTGCCCACTGAACCAAACCTCGTACCGCAAGAAAGCTTAACAGGCAAAACCATAGAATGTCTGGAAGCAAGGTTGGGTCTGGGTAGCATTGGGTGAGTATTCCATAACACAATAAATAAGTAAGCAGTGCCAATAACATACTATTGCGCATGGCTTTGACTGCGGTTAAACCCACAAAAATACCATCCCAAATATAACAAGGTGTTCCTACTAGTGGCAGTACGACCATCCACCAAATATAAGGAGTCGCCAGCTCAACAATAGTAGCTTGATCGGTAAATAAATGCACCAAATCGTTGCCATAAACCCCATAAACAAAACTAAAACAGCAAGCTAAGCCCATTCCCCAATACATGGATAAACGAATCATTTTTTTAGTAGTAGCCATTTGGTTTGCTCCCTTGTATTTTCCAACTAAACTCTCAGCTGCATAGGCAAAACCATCTACTCCAAAAGACATCCAATTTAAAAATTGCATTAGGATGGTGTTGACGGCTAATATTTCTGCTCCTGCTGCTGCCGATTGACTATAAAAAAATCCAAAAGCAATTGTTAAGCAGAAGGTACGCAGAAAAATATCGCTATTAATTCGCAAAAATCCCAAAAATTCATGGCTTGCCAGTAGAACCTTTTTCTGGAAATGCGCTAAGAGGTACTTGTATTTAAATGCAAAAAGCCCTAAAGCTACAGTTGCTCCAATATACTGAGCAATAACAGTCCCGTAAGCAACCCCTGCAACTCCCCATTCATAATAATTCACCAACCAATAACTAACAAGGATATTACTAATGTTGATAATAATGGTTAATAGAAGTGGGTAAATTGCATTTTGCATACCAAAAAACCAGCCCATCATAACAACCAAAAGAAGACTAGCTGGCGCAGCCCAAATGCGAATGAAAAAATAACTTGCTACCAAATCATATTGATTGCTGGTTACGTTCATGAGCGAAAATCCTAAAGAGGCTAAGGGCTTCTGAAAGAATAAAATTAGACCACTAAGTATTAGGGCGATAATGAGTGCTCGCCCCCAAGTATGAACGATTGCAGCATCATTTTCTTGTCCAAAAGCTTGTGCTGTTAGTCCTGTAGTTCCCATGCGTAAAAAGCCAAAATTCCAATAGATAAAATTGAAAATCATAGACCCCAAACCTACCGCACCAATGTGTAGAGCTGATAAACCTCCCATCAACCCTGTATCAACAGAACTAATCAAAGGTACGGAGATATTACTAATAATATTGGGAATAGCAAGCTGTAAAATTTCTTTGTTGAATTTCACTCCAATTAATCTTTAACAGTACTCCGTCGATTTTTCCACGGAGTATTAACTTAAAAAAGCGCACAGAAAATTATTCTGCTACTAGCTCTTCTACTAATGCAATGGTTTTATCAACATATTTTTGGTATAAATCACCTGTTCCTGGTCCAGAGAATCCAGTATGAATTTCTCTAATTTGCCCCTTCTTATCAATAAAAATAGCCGTAGGATAAGACATAATATGATTGAGCATAGGAAGTGTTTTGATTGCTTCTGATTTTTTTGCAGGACCACCAAATACAAATGGATAATTTACTCCAAGGTGTTTTTGAATGCGGGCTTTACTTTTCTTAAAGACCTCAAAGTCATTCACTACTTCATAATCAATAGCTATAATCTCTAAGCCTTTGGGGTGATATTTATCGTAAACATCTACCAAAAAGCGTGTTTCATCCATGCAGTTAGGGCACCATGAACCAGTGATTTGTACAATCGTCGGTTTGCCCTCAAATCGTTTGTCTTCTAGGCTTATCGTGTCACCTGAGGCATTGGGAAAACGAAAAGCTAGTTTATCATAGCCTTCTTTTAGATGGGTCAATTTGTCCATTGATGCCAATTGAAAATCTGTGTTAGGCTCTGCTTGCCATTGTTCATGCCAATGGTTTCCAGACCAGAAATCTCCTTTTAGACTCCCGTCTTCTTGTAGGGTAGCTTTGAACAAAAAAGCATGTGCTCCATCAAAACAAGAAAGGCTGAGTTCCTTACCATCAAATATACCCTCTAGGTAGCGATAATCACCAGTTTCTGTCAAAAAAGTACCTGTCACTTTGCCTTTTTCTTCTAAGTTAAATAGTCCGATAGCGGGATAGCTGTCATCTGTATTAGGGCTAAAAGTAACCTTCCAACGAGGAGCTAGTTTGGTAGTAGTGGTAGAGGGTAGAGCAGCAAAACGATTCTTATTATTTTTAACTGCTTTAAAAGGAATTTTATAATCTTTTTTATTGTAATTGTGCCAATTTCCTTCCCAGCCGTTTTTGTGGTTGGTTAACTTAAATTCAGAACCAAAAACAGGCATTTTTATAGAGATACTATTGTTGTTATCATAATTAATATCGGTTACTTCTATGTGCTCATCTCCATTTCGAATAACAATCTTGTTTTCATCAATTACTTCAAAGTTAAAAGGAATCTCTAGTGGACTACTATCGCTCCCTATATCTAGGGCACCATACCAAATTCCTTTTGTAAGTTTTATGATAGATTCGGATTGGAGGTTAACAGATGTAGGAGGGGTGCAAGCTGCAATATTTAATAATATAAAAATAGTGATTAGTATAGTATGTCTCATTGTTAAATATTTAATTACACTCAATAAGTGTTTTAAAGGAGGAAATAATGTGGTGTTATTGTGCTGGGGGTAAGACAAATGCAAAGATACATAAATATATGTACATATTTAAATATTAGTACCCGTTCACCGCTTTGAAAAATATTTTTTGAAAAAATAAATAGGAGGAAGCAGCATTTTTAAGGTTGCTCTCGTATTGATTAGTATTCGGAAGTAAGATAGTAAACATTTTTTCACCAATTTTTTTTTATGCCACAACTTTATACAATTTTATTTTTCATAATTCAGGAAATGAATTCCACACTTAAGAGAAGAATGAGAAGGTATGAAGTTAATCTTACTTATAGTCTTTGTGCTCTACAAGATTTTTAGAATACCTCCTATCAAAATTACTCTTTTGTTTTAGAATTACAATTTGCTGTATAATTGAACATTGTTGATTATCAATCCATAGGTGCCTCATTTCGTTTGCGTTTGAAATGAGCAATGCAATTGTAATTGAAAAATCAAGACCATTATATTTTTAGCGAAAATGTGTTTTGCGTTAAGCGAAGCAATTGCCTTTGAGAGCCGTTTTAGGCGGCTCTCTTTTTATGTGTTTTTTTATTAGTAATTAATTAATATATGATTAAAGTTTACGCATTTTATTTTATTTATTAAATGTAAAAACTTATGAAGGTTGAAATTTTTTTAGTTGCCATCTGCGCTTGTTTAATGTTTTTTTCTTGTAAAAAAGATACAGATCAAGTTGAGCCCGAACCATCGACTGAAAACGATTATGTTCCACTTAATGTTGGTAATTATTGGGTCTATCAGATGTACGCTCAAAATGCCAATGGAGATTGGCATCCTACTGGTCAACTAGATAGTATTCATATTGGTGAGGATACTATAATGAATGGTGAAACTTATTACGTACAGTCCCAATATAGTGGAAGACAGTTCAGAAAAGTAGATTATCTTAGGTATGATGACGATCAGTTAATGAATCATTTGGGGGAAGTGCTTTATTCTGCCAAAATATCAACAACGCCTATTGTTACAGATCGAATTACACTGACACCATCCAGTGATTTTTTTACCGTGGACTATGCTACCGTTGGAGGTTTTTCAACCATTCAGGCAGGAGGAACTATATTTAGTGATTGTATAGATTTTTTGGGCAAGGTTAATTTGGTAGAAAACGGGCAGACCGTACCAAAACCTGATGTACATACTTATTATGCAAAAGGTGTGGGAAGGGTGCAGAGTCTTTCTTATACTTTCCTTAGTGAAACACCAGTTAAAATTGATTTGATTCGTTATCATATTCGGCACTAAATAACTTTAATATAGGAGTATGTCTGATCGTAGGAGGTTCATGCATACTCGCATATTGCGACTCAAAAAGATAGTTTTATATAGGGTAAAACTATTGCGTGAGGGGAGCTGCTCTTGGAGTAGCTCCTTTTTTTGTGGGAGATGATTTACTTTTTTTAGGACCTAAAAATAAAACAATTTGTTTGCTTTTTTGTATGTTTGATTTATGAAGAATGAACATTTAGATCCTACTAACGAAAAATATGACAGCAGTGAGGTTGCTGTTGAAAAAGCATTACGCCCTAAGATGCTGGATGATTTTAGTGGTCAACAAAAATTGGTTGAAAATCTGAAAGTATTTATTGAAGCTGCTAAAATGAGGGAGGAAGCATTGGATCATGTCTTGCTGCATGGTCCTCCAGGTTTGGGCAAAACGACCCTCTCTCTGATTATAGCCAATGAGCTAGGAGCAGACATTAAAATGACTTCTGGACCTGTTCTTGAAAAAGCAGGTGATTTGGCTGGTTTATTAACCAATTTGGGAGAGAATGATGTGTTGTTTATTGATGAAATTCATCGTTTAAATACGGTCGTAGAGGAATATTTATACTCTGCAATGGAAGATTATAGAATTGATATTATGATTGATTCTGGACCCAATGCTAGAACCATCCAAATTGCGCTTAATCCATTTACATTGGTTGGTGCAACAACTAGAATGGGCTTATTAACTTCTCCTATGCGGGCACGTTTTGGTATTCCTTGCTTACTCAATTATTATGATACTGAGACCTTGGTTAATATCATTAAGCGTTCGGCTAATATATTAAATGTTCCAATTACGCAAGATGGAGCAGAGGAAATTGCCAGAAGAAGCAGGGGAACACCTCGTATTGCCAATGCCTTGTTGCGTCGAGTACGAGATTTTGCACAAATCAAAGGAAATGGAACCATTGATTCTAATATTGCTAAATATGGCCTGGATGCATTAAATGTAGACAATAGGGGCTTGGATGAAATGGACAATAAGATATTAAAAACAATCATACAAAGTTTTGGAGGAGGTCCAGTTGGACTTACGACTATTGCTACTGCAGTAGGAGAGGAGCCAGGCACGGTTGAGGAAGTGCATGAACCCTATCTTATCCAACAAGGCTACCTCAAGCGAACTCCTAGAGGTAGAGAAGCTACAGTCAAAGCTTACGATCATTTGGGAATAGCTCCTAAACAGGATGATGGAACGCAAGGAACCTTGTTTTAGAAGGGGAGGGAATAGGTCAGTGATATTATCCTAATCGTTCATTAAACTATTAGGATTAAAAATCGTTATTTGTTTATTATGCCATGCCATTAATTTTCTAATAAATTACGAAAAGAGATTGTAATGAAAGAAGCGATCACCTTACTTCGAAATATTCGAGCTAATTATGTCAGAGAACTCAATCAATTGACCTTAGATGAGCTTAATTATATTCCCCCAACTCATAATAATAATATTATTTGGAATATCGGACATAGTTTAGTGGTGCAACAATTACTCTGTTATAAGTTCTCTAATTTAGATACCTATTTAACAGATCCTATATTGGCAAAATATGCAAGAGGCACAGCACCTACCGCTAATGTTCCCAAAATTGAGGTAGATTTGATTCGAAAGATGCTAATAAAATCAGTTGATTTGTTGGAAAAAGATATGGCAGCACAACGCTTTCAAGTCTATAAAGAATACACCGTTGGTTTTGGAGCTCATTTGACTTCTATAACAGAGGCAATTACTTTTAACAATGTACATGAAAGCTTGCACTATGGTTATTTAATGGCACTAAAAAAACTACTCTAAATTGTTAGCGAATTATTTACATAAAGGGAAGATCGAGGCAGGTTGTGACGAAGCAGGGCGAGGTTGTTTGGCAGGTGCAGTGTATGCCGCAGCTGTGATTTTGCCGCCCAATTTCAACTGTCCTTTGCTCAATGATTCTAAGAAGATAAAGGAAAAAGATCGTTATGCTTTGAGGGACATTATTGAGCAAGAAGCATTGGCTTGGGCCGTTGGGGTAGTGGATGAAAAAGAAATTGATGAAATTAATATTCTTAATGCTTCTTTTTTGGCGATGCATCGGGCGATTGACCAGTTGACAACGCAACCAGAACACTTGTTAATTGATGGAAACCGATTCAAACCTTATCCTTCTATTGCCCACGATTGTATTGTAAAGGGAGATGGCAAGTATTTGTCTATTGCAGCAGCCTCTATTTTGGCTAAAACGTATCGGGATGACTATATGCTAGCTTTGGATCAACAGCATCCAGAGTATGGTTGGAAAAAAAATAAAGGATACCCTACTAAGGCACATCGTCAAGCAATTATTGATCATGGTCAAACGGATTATCATCGACAATCATTCCGCCTAAAAACAGACGATCTAATTTTAACTTCCTAAGATAATATGGGTGAGATTTTTGATAGCTAATGGCGTTGCAAAAAGATTGCTTAAATTTACAATCATTAGTTCTGCTTAGTTGCTGAAGTAGTTGGGATAGTTTTTTCTTTATAAATCCTAGATAAAATAAAAGCCTTATTTTTTACTAAAAATAAGGCACTTCTAATAGAATTGCTTAATTTTGCGGCTATCAATAAAACTAGTATTTCTTTTCTTTTGTAAAAGAGAATAAATAACGAGGCAAAACGAATGCTTATGAATAGCAACCTTTTTTTTAGCAGCATTCATTACCAGAGTTTTTGACTTGTTTTGTTTGTTACTCGTACCTCGTGAGTTCGCATAGCTAAGTTTATGAGGTGCAGCGTTTTGTTGGTCGTTAATATAAAAATAATACTTCATAGCAATGGCTTATTATTGTTGTTGTCAAAACTTGGTTTGCGGTGGTTTCCTTAATGGGACAACAGGTTTGATCATGAATTAATAATTGGCGTTAAGGCTAGCTGTTGAAGTGGAGTATGTAAATAAAAGAACTTACATCTTATGAATGTACCTAATACACTAACCATAATTAGGATTATACTAGGGTTTATTGTACCTTATATGATGTGGGCAGGTGACTTTAATATACGGGTATGGGCAGCTATTTTATTTGCGATTGCTGCATTTACAGATTGGTTGGATGGTTGGTATGCTAGACGATACAATTTGATTACGAAACTGGGAAAAATTTTAGATCCTATCGCCGATAAAATCATTGTATTGGGGAGTTTTGTCGCTTTATCGGATGTGTGTTTTGAGAATATGTATTCAATCTGGTGGATTGTACCTATTTTTTTGAGAGAGGTAGTGATTACAATCTATCGTTTGGTATTCCTGCTCCGTAAAAAACCTATTGTTGTGGCTGCATCTTGGTCAGGCAAAGCAAAGACAGTGATGCAAATGATGACGCTGCCATGTGCTTATTTTTATTTGATGTTTGATCTTTATCCAACCCATGACCCTGTAGGGACTTCTGTTGTTATGTGGTGGTTGCTACATCTAATGATTCTAGCCTCTTTGGCACTAACAGTAGGATCTGGATTACGTTTTTTTATGAAAAATTGGAAAGCGGTAAAAGAGGTAACGACTTACGAATAAAAAATTATAAACAGATCAATGAGCGATAACGAAGAGGAGTTTTCCTTAAAGAAGACAAAATACGCAGAATATATCCGTGATTTTACAGCAATCGGCAACCCATTTTTGCTATTGTTAGTTACGTTGGCAACTTTATCCAACCACCCCAAATTTCACACTTATTTTTGGATCTTATTGGCGGGCTTTTTGATCAACGAATTTATCTGTTCGGCTATTAAATATTTGTGGCATAAGCCTAGACCCAATGGTCAACAGTATAAAAATGGATTTGAAAAGATTGATGCGGGGAGTTTTCCTAGTATTCATTCTTCAAGAATATCATTTGTTTATTTATCATTGGGATATATTCACTATATGGCTGAAAACTTTTTGTTGATGCCTACGTTTATAGTAGTGATAGCTGTGGTTGGGTATTCTAGAATTTTTCTAAAAAAACACTTCTTTGTTGATGTAATGGCAGGATATTTTTTTGGAACGATTCAATTTTTAGCAATTACATTTTTGCTAAAATAGATACTTAAAACCTCATTAATAGAGGTTTATATGTCGTTTTTTTCAAAAAATGAATAAAAAATGCATAGTCCGCTTCTCTTTTAAAAAAAAAAGTGAGACATTTGCCTCTCTTTATGAGTAAGAGCATAATTAGTTTATTTACACTTTAAAACGAAATAATATACAAATGAGAAAAGCTGATTTGGTTTCTCGAATTGCTGAAAAGACAGGCGTTCCTAAGGTTGATGTATTGATGACTTTAGAAAACTTCTTCTCTGAAGTTAAGGAAAGCTTGGCAAACAAAGAAAATGTTTACATTCGTGGATTTGGTAGTTTTATTGCTAAAAAACGTGCAAAGAAGATTGGTCGTAACATTAAACAAAACAAAGCGATCGTGATACCTGCACATTATATACCTGCTTTCAAACCTGCTAAAGCGTTTGTAAACAAGGTTAAAGACCAAGTTGCCGTAGAGGAAACTGCTAAATAAGAGCAGCCACTTTATTGATTTTGTTTCAGAACCTCTGTTTTGTTAGAAATACTTTATGAACTTATCTAAATTACAAATTGGTATTATTACCAGTTCTCTTTTTTTGCTGTTAACTTTAGTTGTCTTGGGACTAATGGGATATACTGTTCCTTCAACTAAAAAAGGCGAAACAACTAAAAGCGAACCTAAAGAATTACTAACGGAAGAAATTGTACTAGCAGAAGCCAGAAATTCATTGGATTCAAGCCAAACCGTTTGGTTAGCTGAATTAGACAAAGAGAAGGCTCAAGCTACCACTACTACTAAAGAAGCAGAGGTCCTGAAACTTATTTCACGAACATGGTTTGAATATGGCAATTATATTGTCAGTGGCTACTATGCACGTAAAGTTGCAGAACTTTTGGATACAGGCGAAGCTTGGGGAATTGCAGGGACTACTTATGGTATGGCTTATAAAGCTGCACCAAAGAACGACCAAAAGCAATTGGCCGCTCGTCAAGCTATCAGTGCATTGGAACGAGCAAAAGTATTAGAACCTGATACCTTACAACATGCCTTAAATGAAGGTTTGATGTATTTAGAACTAAGTGCAGTTGATGCATCTGTTATGCCAATGAAAGGAGTCAAAATGCTTCAAGATTTGGACGCTAAATACCCCAATAATGTTATGGTGAATATGACGCTAGCTCGTTTGTCTGCTACTCGATCTGGAGATTTGGCCAAAGCCAAACCTAGATTAGAAAAAGTATTGGCAATTGCAGAAAATGAATCTGTTTCAGATGAAATTCTTCTCGAAGCTAATTACTTTTTAAT
Source organism: Aureispira anguillae (assembly GCF_026000115.1). GTDB lineage: Bacteria > Bacteroidota > Bacteroidia > Chitinophagales > Saprospiraceae > Aureispira > Aureispira anguillae. Next base: position 5,075,958 of record NZ_AP026867.1, on the reverse strand, counting down.
AGATTGCTATAAACAAGAAAAGAATAAAGAAAAAGTTTTGTTCCATTACGACAATACAATTCGTCTAAGTGCTTCCATGTCTTCTATGCAGGAACAAATGATTAGAGCAAAACAGAACTATATAAATAATAATTAATCAACAAACGTAAAATTTCAAAAATATGCCTTGTGGAAAAAAACGTAAGAGACATAAGATAGCAACTCATAAACGTAAAAAAAGACTTCGTAAAAATCGTCACAAGAAGAAGAAATAATCTATTCTTCGTGATTCAATATATAATTCACAAGGGCAAGAACTACACTTGCCCTGTGTCTATATATAGCTATAAGTAAATAAGAATAGTTAATTAAATCTATTTGGTACGGAATTATTATTACTGAAATTGTTTAAAAATAGTCTTGGATGAATTGAAAATTAGCGAAGCTAATCTATTTTTTATCGATTGATATATTGTTGTAGCATGGCTCAAATGATAGCATTTACCTTGCTTAGATAAAAAATAATACACATTTTCAATACAACTGTAAAATACTTACAAATTAGTCCTATTGTTAAACAACTTCAATCTAGTAGAGTAGTGAATAGACCTAATTAGCATAAAAACTAACATTAGAGTTGCCTTATTTGCTTTTCTGCTATTAATATACTTGATCACCTATTTCTATTCTTTTCTATTATTCTCTCCTATTCTCTTTTAATTAGGTCGTTTTAGATGACATATGAGTTTTAGAAGTAAATTCTTTGCATCTCTATAAAACTACTAATTAGAACATGTTTTGCATGTTCATCTTATAATTCTATTTTATACTATTCGTTTTCAAAACGAATAAACCCCTTTATGTCTGCACAGTACAACTAGTTTGTCTTAAACGATTAATTTGGCAAAACTTTGATGTGTTATAAGATGAAAATGATGCTTTTTGTTGCTAAAGTATAGTGTTCTTTGTTGCTAAAAAGGAATCCTGCTAAGGAGCGTCAATCATGCATGTATACAATACCAGAATGTAAAAAAAATATTAAAATAAAAGTATTGAGTCATTTTATAGATGGAGCAATACAAAGAAAATATTGATTATTTATACCATCAAAAGAATCAACTTAAGTACGATTTTATCAATCGGAACCAAGGTTGTTTGTTGAAATCAATATTTTTATGAAAAAAGAATAATAAAGCTTTGGAAAAAGAATTAATTATCAACTCTAACCAAAAAGAAATTCAGTTAGCTTTGGTAGAAAACGGGAAATTAGTAGAGTTGCATAACCAATCCCTAAAAAATAACCTTATTGTAGGGGATATCTATTTGGGAAGAGTTACCAAACTTTTGCCTGGTCTTAATGCTGCTTTTGTTAATATAGGACACTCTAAAAAAGATGCTTTCTTGCATTACACGGATTTAGGGCCTAAATTAAAATCTCTTGTTAAATTTACAAATGGTGCAATTGATGGTTCTTTGCCAACACACTTATTGAAAGGATTTAAAATAGATTCTGATATTTCCAAAAAAGGCAAAATAAACCAAGTACTAACCAAGGGACAAAATGTGTTGGTGCAAGTGCTTAAAGAGCCTATTTCAACAAAGGGACCTAGATTATGTTGTGAAATCACTATTGCAGGTCGTTATGTTGTCTTAACGCCTTTTACGAATGTGATTGCGGTTTCCAAAAAAGTTACCAGTGATGAAGAACGGGAGCGTCTTAGACGCTTGATGGAGAGCATTCGCCCAAAGAATTTTGGTTTTATCGTTCGTACTGCCGCAGAGGGAAAACGAGTTGCTGAATTACACGATGATATTACGGAATTGGTCAACAAGTGGGAAAAAATATACAAAGAACTTCACCAAGCTACGGCACCTATAAAATGTCTTAGCGAACTCAATAAAACGAAGAGTTTAATTCGAGATTTTTGGAATGAATCGTTCTCTAGGGTCATTGTTAATGATAAAAAAGTACAAGAGGAGGTAATTAGCGAAATTAAAAAAGTTGCCCCTAAAAAAACGGACATCGTTCGCTACTATTCTGGTGCTCGACCTATTTTTGATCAATTTGGCATTACCAAACAAATTAAGTCCTCATTTGGTAAGACTGCAACAATGAATTCTGGTGCTTATTTGGTGATAGAAAGTACCGAGGCAATGCATGTGATCGATGTGAACAGTGGGCACAAGATGGTTAGCAATGATCAAGAAGAAAATGCATTGAGAGTTAATCTTGAATCAGCGGCCGAAATAGCTCGCCAGTTGCGTTTGAGAGATATTGGTGGGATTATTATCATTGACTTTATTGATGTGCGCAAAAACGAAAATAAAGTGAAATTATTTCATTCCATGAAACAGTTCATGGATGGAGACAATGCTAAGCATACTATTTTACCGCTCAGTAAGTTTGGGTTAATGCAGATTACAAGAGAGCGAGTGCGCCCTGCTATCACCATTTCTACGGCAGAACTTTGTCCCGTTTGTGATGGAACTGGAAAAATCAACCCATCTATTTTGCTTTTGGATGACATTAAACGAGATTTAGAATTTATTATCCGTTCTCAAAGTCCCAATAAGCTTTCAATTCATGTGCATCCTTTTATTAATGCTTATTTGAGAAAGGGATTTTGGAGTGTCTTGATGCAGTGGAGAAGAGAGTTTAAAAAATGGATAAAAGTTGAAGTAGACAACAATTATCACATGATGAAATACTGCTTCTTTGATGAGAATGAAGATGAAATTCGATTGAATTAATCAGGTTGTAAAAATTGTCCATTTGAAGCGGTGATAAAAACAATTATCACCGCTTCAAATGGATTATTCAGGATTCATAAGGTGTTCAGCCATGTGTTCTAGTTGTTCATAAAAATCAGCCCCATATTTACGAATAAGCGGCCCCTCCAAGAATTTATAAACTGGAACATTTAATTTTGCGCCATTATCACAAGCGGCAGAACAAATATCCCAACGATCATACTCTAACTTCTGAAAACTAGAATTGTCTAATTGTTCGACACGGATAGGATACAAGTGGCAAGAAACAGGTTTGGCATAATCAATTAGGTCAGCTTCATAAGCTTTTTCAATGCCACATTTGGCAATTCCATTGTTTTCATAGGTTAAATAGGCACAGGCTGCATTATCAATTAGGGTTGTTCCATATTCTTTTTCTTCTGGTATATAAACAGCTACCCCTTGTTCTTCTATCGCCTCAATTCCTTCTGAAGTCAAAAAGGGTTTTATTTTGGGGTATAACTCTTCTAAAATATCTAGCTCTTCGATCTCTAGAGGAGCACCATAATCGCCCTCCCAACAACAGGCTCCTTTACAGGCATCCAAGTTGCAAACAAATTCTTCTTCAAAAATTTCAGGAGAAATGACTTTATTATCTATGATTAACATGGTCATTAAGGAGTTTTTTTATAAAATTTTTTTAGCGCTGAGATTGAAATTAATCAATTACTTCAAATTCAATGGGTTTAGAATAATACTCAACTGTTAGCATTCTAGTAGTGCCGTTTTCTTGTTGAATGGTTGTTTTTTTTCTAGTTGTTTCAATTGTAGCAGTGCCCAAGGCTAGGCGATTGGCATGGTCTGCAATAATTTCAAATTGATTTCCCTTGCTAATACCAACATGATTGATTGAAAAGGTGTTTCCTTTAGAGTCGGTCAAGATAAAGACTAAACCATCTTCATGCCCTAAAGCAGGACCATTCCACTGTAATAAGCCACCTGTTGTTTTGCTAACTGTTTTGGACGCTATTCTAAGGCTATCAAAATCGTTGAGTTGGATTGTTAAATCTATTGGCTGACCATTTTTTTCGATATATCTAAATGTATAATCATTGTCAAAAGTAATAGAATTTTTTACCAATTGATACTGTAAACCCACGATAGGACGTTTCTTAAAAACCATCGGTATGCTATTTAGGGTCACGGCACCATCAATTGCTTGGGTAGAATCTGTCCGAAACGTCATATCTGCTCGAAGTTCTCTATTTTGAGCCATATAACGAACATAGCAATTGATCTTAGAGAAAGAATAGTAGTCAGGGGCTTTGGGAGCTGAATTGGTAGAATCGCAGGCCGTTAACCAACTAATTGTAATTGCCATCAAAAAAAAGAGCGTAGCGTGTATTCTATTAAGCTTCATTTTTACTTATTGTCTTGTATAGAACCTTTATTTAGTAAATTTATAAGGGCGAAAGATACGGAATTTCTTCAAGATGCTACTTTTAATAAGGAATTTTGGGTAGACAGATGGCTAAGATTTGTATTTAATGTCTAAAACTACTCTTTGATGGATATTATTAGACCTATAAAATAGGGGCTTTAGTATAAATTCTCTAAATTTACAGAGTTTTAATAAACTGTACTTATTTGGTTAAATACACTATATAAAAGTAGTTTTGTCTTATTGCAAAGTATATTTTAATGTACTTTGTAACATCTACTATTGTAACAAAAGAATTTTATTTAAATCAACTCAAAAATTAAATAGACAGATATGCTCAATCGTATATGCGCCACTTTTGCGACTATCGCATTATTGGTTAGTTCTAATATCCAAGCACAAAATGATCCCGTACTGTTTAAGGTGAACAATAAAGAAGTTAAAATTTCTGAGTTCCAATACATCTACAACAAAACAAATGGTGAGAAAGCCGATTATAGTGAAAAATCTCTAAAGGAGTATTTGGATTTATATGTCAATTTCAAGCTCCAAGTGGCAGAAGGTGTGGATATTGGGCTTAGTGAAAAGCCTGAGGTGAAACGTGAGCAAGATCAATACAAGCGTCAATTGGCTAGTACCTATTTAACGGATCGAGAAATTACAGAAAAACTGGTTCGTGAAGCTTATGAGCGTTCTAAAGAAGATCGCAAAATTAGCCATATCTTAATTGCTGCTGATCAGAATATGGACGCAAAAGCAAAAAGAGAGGCTTTTGAACGTGCAAAAAAAATAAAAGGAGAGTTGACACCCCAGAACTTTAATGAATTGGCAAAACAATACTCTGATGACCAATATAGCAATACAAAAGGAGGAAATTTGGGGTATTTTACAACGCTACAGCTACCTTATCCGTTGGAAACAGCCATGTACAATACTAAAAAAGGCGAATTCTCAGAGATTGTTACCTCTCAATATGGTTACCACATCTTGCGAGTAGATGATGTACGTCCTGCTTTTGGGCGCATCAAAGTTGCTCATATCTTGTTGCGTACCAAAAAAGACCCAAAAGGGGCTAAAGTCGCTATTGATTCGTTGTATGAGGTTTTAAAAGGTGGCGCTAAATTCGAAGAACTAGCCAGCAAACATTCTCAAGATAATGCAACCAAAAATAGAGGTGGTCAATTAGGTTGGGTTGGCATCAACAAATATGCGCAAGATTTTGAAGAAGCGATCTTTAGCTTGGAGCAAGATGGCAATGTTTCTAAACCAATTGAAACAGAAGCAGGGTGGCATATCCTTAAACGTTACCAAGGAATCAAAAATCCTAAATACCAAGATGTAAAATCTGAAATTACAAACAAAATTAAGCGCAAACCTCGTTTCCAAATTATCCAAGATGCTTTGGTTGCTGATATTAAAAAGGAAGGGGGCTATAAAGAAAACGAAGCCATAAAAGGGGCTTTGGTAGAAGCTTTGAAAAAGAACAATACCTTCCTAACCTACAAATGGAAAGCCGAAAAAGACGAATCTTTAGAAAATAAAGAGTTGTTTACCATTGGCAATGTAAAAGGTACCATTCGTGAGTTTATGTCTATTGCTCAACGTGCGCATAGTGAACGAATGAACCAACAGCCTCGTACAATTGAAGCTGCTGTAGATAGAATTATTAAAAAATTAGCTACTCAAAAATGCCTAGCATACGAAGAAACTCAATTGGATAAAAGATACCCTGAATTTAAAGCTTTGATGCGTGAATATGAAGAAGGCATTTTGCTGTTTGAGGTCAAAAAACAATTGGTTTGGGACAAAGCTTCTAGTGATGAAGAAGGGCTCAAAGCATTTTATGAGGCCAACAAAAATAACTATAAGTGGAAACAACGTGCCAACGTAACTTTTTACACCTTACGCACAGATGACAAGAAAATGATCAAAAAAATTCAGAGCAAATCAAAAAAGAAAAGCGCTGAAAGTGTTAAATCTATGTTTAACAAAGATCGTGAAATTGTACAAACTACAAGTGGTATCTATGAGGAAGGAAAAAATATGGAGTTGGACAAATTGAAATGGAAAGCAGGGGTTCTTAGCAAAGGCTATGAAAAGGATGGCTCTTTCTATTTTACCAAAATAGAAGAAATTATGTCTCCTTCTGTTAAGACGCTAGAAGAAGCTCGTGGTTATGTAGTAGCCGATTATCAAGATAATTTAGAGCAAGATTTGATTAAAAAATTGAAAGAAAAATTCAAAGTTGAAATCAATGATAAGGTCTTAAAAAGTATGGTGAAATAATGCCTATTGCCTATCCTTAAATTAACTAGAGGTACTCTTGTAAATACTAATTTTTCTTTGAACTTTCTTGGTATTTATAACAGTACCTCTTGCTTTATGAATTAATAACCATATTCTTTATATAAGGTATCAATGGCATTTCTTTGACTAGGATGAAAATTAATTAGTGCATCTTTTACCTCATGGACTAACTCAGGACTATTCGTAGTTAAGGCTGAAAAAATTTCGACATTGGTAAAACCTGATACGCTATCTTTTACGGGGTCGGGAATATTTAATGGGGGATTATTGTGTGTTCCACCACCCATTAAATCTCAATACAAGCCTTTTTTAATCTTTTACACAAAAGGCGTAAGCTCCCTTTGTAAAATGTACAGAATCTCCACTACAAATTAAAAGACTATCATAAGGGGAGTATTGGCATATACCATCTACTAAATAATGATTGCATTGCCCATCATTTGTAAAAGCATAAGTATCTGGCCATAAATATTCCCAACATTCTGTATCCCCTATATTTAAATCTTTATTTTCTTGCTTATTAAGAAAAATATCGGCTAAATGGATTGATGTACCATAACAACCTTTTTTCTTTGGAACTAAGCCTATTCTAAATTTCTTCTCATTAATACTTTTAAAATGAAAATGGGTATAAATAAAAGAATTGACCTCTTGAGTTACTTTACCAACCTCTGCATAAATATCAAATAAATGTGTTGCCCCATAAACAAAATCAGTATCAATTTTACTAGTAGATAAATCAAAAAAAAGTTCATAGTCGGTAAAATCAAAATAATCTCCACTATTCTTATCCAACAATTGATTCGGCAAATCCATTTCATACCAAATGGTATCGCCTACTGAAAAAACATCTTTTGGGGTTATCGATAAAGGAAATTCAAATCCATATTTGATGGAACAACCTGGATCCTTAGAACCACAGGCAGCAGCCAAAAACAATGATAATAACAAAACATATATTTTATACATCATAAATAACATTAAAAAGCAAGCTTAGAATTTTTCTAAGCTTGCTTGATGAATTAATAACCATATTCTTTATATAAGGTATCAATGGCATTTCTTTGACTAGGATGAAAATTAATTAGTGCATCTTTTACCTCATGAACTAACTCAGGACTATTGGTAGTCAAAGCTGAAAAAATTTCGGCATTGGTAAAACCTGATACGCTATCTTTTACGGGATCTGAAACATTTAATGGGGTTCATTATGAGTTTGATCGTCCATTAAATCCCAATACAAGCCTTTTTTTCTAATCCTTCACACAAAAGGCATAAGCTCCTTTGGTATAATGAACTGAATCTACGCTACATGCTAAAGTACTGTCATAAGGTGAGTATTGACAAATACCATCTACTAAATAATGATTGCATTGTCCATTATTAGTAAATGCATAGGTATCAGGCCATAGTTTTTCCCAACATTCCGTTTCTGTTATATTTAATTCGTCATTTTCTTCTTTCTCTATAAATATATCTGCTAAGCTCACCTCTGTTTCATAACACCCTTTTTGGGTAGGAATCAAACCTATCTTAAAATGCTTTTCATTAATACTGCTAAAGTGAAGGTAAGTATAATGAAAATGGTTCACCTTTTTGCTTATTTTTCCTATTTGAGAGTGGATGTCAAAAAGGTGATTAGCACTGTAAATAAAATCTGTATCTACTTTTCCTATTGTTAAATCAAAAAAGAGTTCATAATCTGTTAAATCAATATAGTTGCCTGTGTTTTCGTCTAATAATTGATTAGAGAGATTCATTTCATACCAAATAGTGTCGCCTATAGAAAAGACATCTTTAGGAGTAACTGATAAGGGAAATTTAAAACCATAATTAATGTAACATCTATTTTTAGAGCCACAGGCTATAACTAGTAAAAATAGAAATAGAATATATATTTTAGGCATAACTAGTAATTTTTGAAAAAGCAAAGAAATTTTCTTTCTTTCTTTGCTTGCTTTGTTGATTAATAACCATATTCTTTATATAAAGTATCAATAAAAGCACTTTGATTAGGATGAAAGCTTTTTAAAGCATCCCTTACTTGGTAGGCTAATATAGGGCTGTTATTGGTCATGGCTGAAAAAATTTCAGCATTGGTAAAACCTGATACGCTATCTTTCACTGGATCTGGAATTTCTAAAGGAGGATTATTATGTGTTCGATCATCCATTAAATCCCAATACAAGCCTTTTTGCAACCAATATAGATTTTGATAGAATGTATTATTAGGATTATCTCGTTCAGAAACTCTATAAATAAATCTTTGGCGTTCCTGACGTTCAATAATTGTAAACCTAGAAGAAACTTCGTTATTTAGATCGTAATGTAAATCCGCAAAATAATTACCTATGTGATAGCCCCAAGCTTCAATAATAGCACATCTTTCGTAGCCATCAGTACCCTTGTTACCATAACCTCCATTGGCTATAATTCGCTGAATATTACCAACCCAATATTCGTTTTTATCCGTCAAAGCGTAATAATGAGCGGCATGTCCGCATTCATGGTAAATCGTTTCTTTTACCTTATCTGATGTAAGCTCAATATCTCGTCCTCCATACTGATAAATTATATCGGGTAAATTAGCCAACATGTGGGTTAAAAACAAAGGCATCATTGTCCCCACCAATGCCCCCGTACCTGGCAAAAACATATCCACTAAGCCCATGGTCGTAAAACCAGCCGTTGTGCCTACAAAACTAAAACCTCCTGCAATCGTCATTCCTGCCCCTGGGCTTGTCCGCATGATATGAGATAACATAGGAGCAGAAGCTGCGCCTCCTTCATTCATCAACATAATATTCAGATCAGGAGCAGCAGGCGGTAGCCCTTCCTGTGTAGCATACCAATCGTATTCATAAACCGCATTATTGGTTAAGGAAGCAAACCACAGCATTCTGTGTAGGCTGCTATTGTCAGTATGCAGATGATGCCGAATGTTTAAGTTGTTATAACCTGAGATATGAATGCCTAAATTCTGAACAATGGGATGCCCAAACTCTGCAATATACAAATCTCTTAGACCACTTATTTTGAGTCGATTGCTTTCGTATTTCAAAAAGCCTTGGATCGGACCAAAATAATTAAAGGGAATGTACCAACAGCCCTCATTGGTAGTCCAAACACTTCTGCCTGTAAACCACAAATCTCGAATGTAGATTTCTACATTTTTTACTCCTTCCCAACCCAATTGGGTGTCTTCTACTCGTACACAGCCCCCAGGTTTGCTGCCAAAAACGCTGATTGGGCAATCGCAGCGATTACTGGTTGTTCCTCCTGTATTGGTCGGTAAGCCTGTAACGGTGGCATTGTGCAAACAAAAGGGCCATAAAGGTCCCAGCCGACAAGGAAGCCCAAAGGGCTGTATGGTTCCGCCATTGGTTGTTGTTGTTCCATCACAATCCACATTAGCAGCCAAGCAATTGGGATAATTGGGACAAGTAGGCGCACAAAAGTTGACTAGCTCATTCTTCGCATTGTAATAATCATTGCCTGTACGACGAAAGGCTTCTGCAGTCAAAAAAGAAGAATAAGGGGCTAAGACCAATTCATCAATAAGGGTATAAGCGACTCCCGCAGGAAATTGAAAGTCGGGCTTAACCACTGCATATTGATAGGTGATTGCTCCTGCTGGAAGACTTGGATCGTGGTAAAAGTTACCTGCTTGCTCGATCTCATATTCCAAGGGAAAATCAAATAAATGAGGATCGTTTTCATGGATGTCATTATTGGCTACAGCATAGGAATTAATCGCCTGCTGTAACTCCTTAAGTTCTTGTGGTGTTTGTGGATGAAACCGAACGTACCAATGCGTAGCAGGCAATGCGGTTTCGCTATCGGAAGGATACAATTGGTTCCATGCGGCGGTCATATTGGCGACGGTATAAGGATTAACTCGCTTGGCACCAAGGACAGTTTGCTCAACGGTTGCGTTTAAACTTCTTGCTCCTACTATAATCGGAGCTTTACTTTCTTTTTTCGCTGTTATTTGTTCTTCTAGTTCTTTATCCTTTTGACAAGACCAAAAATTACAAACTAAGAAGAATAGGACAATAAATTTAAGGTGCATATTGTATTGAATTTTAATTTTTTTGTAGAACGGGGATAAAATTATTCTAATACAATATATGCATTCTGCTTAACGAAATTCGAAATAAATAGGGGTTAAATAGAAAAAAAATCTCTTTATTTTAATTGTTATATAAAGTTGTAAACTTTTGATTCAATGTGATTTATGTTTTTTAAAACTATTAACCCATTACCTTTTAGCGCCAATTTTGAATATGCCCTCTTCTGGTTGCCAGTTCAATTCTATCGAAGAGTAGGTAATTTCATGGAGTGAAGCACAATATTCTCGAACGCTAACATCGTTAAGGGCACATTTGTCTTTGAGTACTTGTGTTTGCATTTGTGCAGATGCAGTAGAACCTATACGAGGGAGTTGGTAGCCAAATTCTAAGTGGTGATTTAATTGGGGGTTGTATGCCATTGCTGCTAA